>JAGRBZ010000920.1 GCA_020433805.1 Anaerolineae bacterium | reverse complement strand
CTTTTTGAAATCCGGGGCCGCTTTTAACTTCGGTTACGTTGCCGCAGCCGATAATGCCCCAACGGATATTTGGCACGATGGGTTTCCTTTCCTAGGCCATAATTGAAACCATCTTCAACATGCCCAGCCCTAAGGGCCGGTCGCCTTCAACAACCATGCGGGCCTGGGCCTCGGCGGGGCTGATGCCTTTGGTGCATAAGCGCCAGGTGGTGTCCTGGTCGAGCGTGACGCGGCTGGACGGGGCCGGGTCGGAGCCGGTGTATAAGGCCCACGTTTTGGCCCGGCGCTTGAGCGTCCACGCGCCGCCGGCGCTGCCGGTGACAATAAAGACAATGGCGGTGCCGTCTTTGGCGTTGGTATCCCGGTAGGTGTAGGGCAGAGCACGCATAAAGGTGTCGAGCACAGGCTGCATCATGGCCGGTTCGGTTAGCAGCGGTTGGCCGACGGCTTCGCGAATGTGCTGCTGGTGCAGCCACTGCTCGGTAAATTCGCGGGCGATGTCGAACCAGTTGAGCGATATTTCATCGCCGGCCCAGGCGACCGGAAAGAAGGCCGGTTGGTTGGGATCGAGCGTGGCCAAGAATTCGGCCAGTTGCGGGCCGGTTGAGTCGAGTATTTCGACCAGCAGCCGGGGGCTAACGCGCTGGGCTGCCGTTACCCACTGGGCATTAAGATCGTCGAGATAATTGGTTAAATCGCGGACGCTGTCGATGGGCCGGTCGGGCGGCAGCACGGGCAGGCCGTCGCGGTGAAAGGATAAGCGTCGCACCTGGGTATCGAGCAGGTGGGCGGCTACATCTTTGACGGTCCAGGGCGAGCAGGCCGTGGGGCGGTTCCAATCGTCCGGTGTGCAGTCGCGCAGTACATCCATCAGGCTGGCGTGCAGTTGCGGAAAGAGTTCCGCGGTATAAATTGGTTCGGTGTGTTTCATAATCAACCTCCTAATGGCTCAGCATGGTGATGTTTGGTTCCGCCGGTGTTTCGATGTTCAGGGGCGGATAGATTGGGTTGGCGGATATTCTCCCCCCCCTCAATCCCCCCCGCTGGGGGGGAAGTCTTGGCTCCTCCCCCGCTGGGAGGACTGACCTCCCGCCCCCCGGCCCCCGATCCCCGGCCCCCAACCAGGTCGGGCCGGAATTT
>JAGRBZ010000919.1 GCA_020433805.1 Anaerolineae bacterium | reverse complement strand
GGGGTGTAAGAGGGGGTTGTTTCAGCAAATAGTGAGGATAGCCACACTTACAATGTCATTTCGAGCGATTAGCGAGAAATCCCCGCCAACTCACACTTATAATCAAAGTTCAGGGGGATTTCTCCTCGCCAGCTCGTCGAAATGACATCCGCACGTCATAATCGCCCCCACCACCTGTCATTTCGAGCGAACAGCTAGAAATCCCCATAACATTTGCTTTCCCGAATGCTTGGGAGATTTCTCCCTCCGGTCGAAATGACATTCGTACGTCATAACCTCCCCACCATCTGTCATTTCGAGCGAACAGCGAGAAATCCCTACCCACTCCGCTATTGCTGCAAACGCCTCACAAACCGTCAACAGTTTGGTCGTACCAATCCTCGCTCAAATCCTGCCATTTAGGATTACTTGCGGTAATTAAATCCAGCTTCTTACTTCGTCGCCATTTTTTGATCTGTTTTTCTCGATGTAATGCCGCGTGGACATCCGAAGTTTCTTCAAAATAGACTAACCGGGTGACATTGTATTTTTTGGTAAAGCCTTCAATTAATCCGTGCTTGTGTTCATACACCCGCCGCTGAAGATTGTTTGTCATTCCAATATAGAGGGTTCCTGAGGGGCTGGTCATCATGTAGACGTAATAATGTTTGCTCATTGGCACAATTTCCTTGTCATTTCGCATTACCTGTCATTTCGAGCGATGTGCGAGAAATCCCTACCAACTTTGTTACCCCGGCGACTCACGGGATTTCTCCCTTTGGTCGAAATGACATCCGTACGTCATAATTCCCCATTCACCTGTCATTTCGAGCGAATAGCGAGAAATCCCTACCAACCTCTCTGCCCCCGGCGTTCTGGGGGATTTCTCCCTTCGGTCGAAATGACATCCGTACGTTGTAACCGCCCCTCCATCTGTCATTTCGAGCGATCAGCGAGAAATCCCTACCAACGCCGCCTCTACGCCAGCCTGGGCGCTTTTTACGCCAAACAAAATGCCGTTAACTGGCTGCCGCCTCCACAATCTTAATTTCTTCCTCCGTCAGACCGTACAGATCATACACCAACCGATCAATTTGGCTGTCCGTCGCCGCGATCTGGCGTTTGAGCATCGTTTTGGCCTGCGGCACCGACGCCGCCGCAAATTGGCGATACA
>JAGRBZ010000918.1 GCA_020433805.1 Anaerolineae bacterium | reverse complement strand
ATTGCGTACGAAGGGATAAAATCAACCACGAATTGCACGAATTTTCACCAATTTTATTATTGTATTCGTGTACATTTGTGTAATTCGTGGTTAAAACAGTTTCCCCATCGCACGGACCCAGTGCCGACTTCTTTTCCGAATAGTATTCCTCATCCTCTTCTGTTACCCTCTGTCATCGACTACTATCCAATAGTTTAAGGATATCAGCCCTCATCGCTTCAGCCGGCGAAGTAATAGGCTTTTACAGCTTTAAACAAGCAAGTACTTAGCGTATTTATAGGAGAGTAATCATGACTAAACTGTTTTCCTTTGCAGCATGGAATGTCGAACATTTTAAAAATGATCGTGACCGCATTCGAGAGAATGTAAAATTTATCCAAACGGCCAACCCTGATATTTTTGCAATCTTTGAAGTTGAGGGGAAATATGTCTTTGGTGATTTCGTGCAGCTTATGCCAACGCATCACTTTTTCATCACCGAAGGGCAGAGTGGTATGGAAACCCTGATCGGTGTCAACCGTGACTTTACTGCATTTGTCACCCAACGGGATGAACTCAAGAGCGATATTCCTACCTTGCGTCCGGGGGTATTGGTTACCATAAAAATCAATGACGAATTTTACTCATTTCTGTTTCTCCATTTAAAAAGCTTCCCCGAACCTCGTTCTTGGGGGCTACGAGACGATATGATCGGTCATATCATCAGCCTGAAGAAAGCGCTGGATAGAGCGCCTGGGGTGTCGGACGAGGGGGCGAACTTTTTATGTCTCGGCGATTTCAACACAATGGGCATGAACCTGACCTACTCAGATAAAGATATGACCGGCCAGGAAGAGCTTGACCGGTATGTTAAACGTCTTGGGCGGCAAAATATGAAATTGTTATCGAAGTCAGCCAATTTCACCTGGTGGAATGGGCAAAGCAGCACCTCGCCAAGCAACCTGGATCATGTTTTTGCCTCCAAAGCGCTCGATTTCGAGCAACTCAATGGTGCAGAGTCTCAGGTCAGAGGCTGGCCTGAACTGGCAACCACTGCCGAACAGGTCGACTGGATTGGGACACATTCAGACCACGCCATGCTGTATGGTGAGGTAAGTGACTAGTACTACAACGAGACTTCGGTCTGAGAAACCAGGGTTTTAATTTCAAAACTGAAAATATGCGCTTGCATGAG
>JAGRBZ010000091.1 GCA_020433805.1 Anaerolineae bacterium | reverse complement strand
GACATTCGTGGTTAACACAAGGATCCTATGTCTGATTATATGATTAAAGTAGAAAACCTATCCAAGTCCTACCAAATCAAACACCAAAACGCCGAGCGCTACACCGCCCTGCGCGACGTTATCACCAACAACGTCAAGCACATGGGCCAGCGTTTACTGGGCCGCAGCAACGGCAATGGCCATGGCCCCAGCCGCGAGACCTTCTGGGCGCTCGATGACGTTTCTTTTGAAGTGAAACAGGGCGAACGGGTCGGCATTATTGGCCGCAACGGGGCCGGCAAATCGACCCTGCTCAAGATTCTCAGCCGCATTACCGAGCCGACCAAGGGGCGAGTCAGGCTGCGGGGCCGGGTCGCCAGCCTGTTAGAGGTCGGCACCGGCTTTCACCCCGAGCTAACCGGCCGGGAGAATATCTATCTCAACGGCGCTATCTTAGGCATGACCCGCGACGAGATTAAGCGCAAGTTTGATGAGATTGTAGCCTTTGCCGAGGTCGAGAAGTTTTTGGATACGCCGGTCAAGCGCTACTCTAGCGGGATGTATGTCCGTTTGGCCTTTGCCGTAGCTGCTCACCTGGAACCGGAGATTTTGGTGGTGGATGAAGTGCTGGCTGTGGGTGATGCGGCATTCCAGAAGAAGTGTTTGGGGAAAATGGAGGATGTTGCGGGTGAAGGACGAACAGTGCTCTTTGTGAGCCACCAAATGGCAGCAATACAAAATTTGTGCTCACGTACTATTTGGTTAAATAAAGGAACAGTAATAAAAGATTCCGACACGAAATCTACATTGAATGAATATATGGCACAGTTGACTAACACATCTCAAATTCCACTTCTAGACCGAGTCGACCGTAAAGGAACGGGTAAAATACGTTTTACTTCATTTCAGTTCCAAAATGGGAACGACAAACCCGTTAGCACATTTTATAGTGGGCAAGATGTCAAAATAGTACTCACTTATAATAATAATTCTGCTAGAGATATTAATTATCTACACGTTGCTTTAGGAATTGACAATTCAACAGGGCAACGAGTTACTCATTTTAGTAATGAGGTAACAGGTGAGGTCTTTGATTTTGTGTCACAGGATGCTAGTAAGATAAAGATCTGTATTCCGAGATTACCATTAATGCCAGGCAGGTATGGGTTTACCATTTATTGTACGATTAACGGAGTAGTAGCCGATTGGATTCAAAATGCCGGAGCGTTTGATGTTGAAGCAGGAAATTACTATCAAACAGGGAAATTGCCGCCAAATGGTCAGGGGAATTTTTTAGTTGATCATCACTTCAAATTAATGGTGTAACTTATGACTACTATTATTAAAAATCCACCAAACAACCGCACAAATACATTTAACTCGACAAAATTATATTTCATGAACTGGCTTAGCTTGTGGCAGAATAAAAGACTCGATTTTCGAGACATCCTAAATATCTTTCGTTATTGTCGAAAGTGGCACCTCTCTTTAGCCAAAAACTATTGGGAAGGACCTTTACATGATGAAATTCCTTGGGTTACTTTTTCAGCGATTGATTTTTTGATTAAGTCTCTAAATAAGTCTGATAAAGTATTTGAATATGGTGCGGGGGGATCAACTCTCTTCTTAGCAAAGAGAGTCAATGAAGTTATTTCAGTGGATCACAATCCAAAATGGAATCAAAAAGTAATAGAGAAATTAAATGAGAAAAAATTAAAGAATGTTTTTATATCCTGTGTTGAAGGAGAGCAACCTACGAACAATTTACCCCCTTATTCTAGCGATTATCAATCATATTACTCTACTAGTACAAAGTTGTTTTATTATGACTACGTCAATTTCATTAATGAGTTTCCTGACTCCTATTTTGATTGGGTCATAATCGATGGACGAGCAAGACCAGCCTGTATAAAACACTCCCTAAGAAAAGTTAAGCCTCACAAATATCTCTTACTAGACAACTCCGACCGTACCGATTATCAAATAGCAATTAATCACTTGCTGCAAGGGTGGGAACGAATTACATTTGATGGACCAACACCATATCTGATAGGATTTACACAAACATCGATCTGGAAAAAACCTCTTTAGAGTAATTATTTTCACTTCAGCCTTAGGTTTACGACTACATCCTATTGACTAAGGATTTCAAATATTAGGGACCACGTGGAAACAAAAAGATTTCAACACTTTCTTTACGTTTGCAATTATTCGAATTGACAAACTAACATTATTTTGAAAACGTTATGAATTTGGCCCATAAGATTGACTTCAAGATTAGAAAATATATCGAGGATCGTACTTGTAAATACTTTGCAAAGATATGCTAGCTCCTTAGTTTGAACTACATAATAAATTGACAGACTTTAAAGAAACAGATGCTCATTAAATGCGATTAATTCGTCTATCAACCAACCCCCAACTCTATCTCAAACAATTTTATTGCACCCATCCGCACTTACTTGAAGAGTCCTATGAAATACAGTATCAGGCATTAATGGCTGACTCATTTGGCTGGGCAGATGTTTGGACCAAGGCCCTAAGCAAGCTGGATTATGAAGTGTGGGAACCGGTCGGTAATGCCGAGCCAATGCAGAAAGCCTGGGCAAAAGAGCGAGGTATTGATTACGGGAAAAAAACGTGGCTATGGGATATCACAACCACTCAGGTCAAGTATTTCAAACCTGATGTCGTTTTCGTCAATGATTACGCCACCTATAATGTCGATTTTTTTACCCACCTTCGGGAACAATGTCCTTCAATTCGATTGATTGTTGGTTGGTGCGGCGCCCCCTATGAAGATGGGCGTGTTTTTAGAGCATATAATTTGGTATTATCAAATATCCCCGCTCTTGTAACGCATTTCCAAGAGGGTGGTCACAAATCTGAACATATGCATCATGCCTTTGAGCCAAGTATCCTTCGGAAGATTGACCTACATCGACCAAACACCATTCCATTTTCCTTCATCGGCTCAATAGTTAAGAGAAACAAATACCATAATAAACGCGAACGGTTGCTAAAAGCACTCATTCGAGAAACGCCGCTTAAAATATGGACCGACAACACACAGCCGTCTAACCGTGATAGACAATTACTGCAGTTGCGGCAGGCACTGTATGATCTGGTCCAAGTAAGTAAAACAATGCCTGGAGGAGAGACAATTTTAGGCCAAATGCCAGGGTTTAGAGGCTATATGAGCCTGAAGCAGCGTCCAAACTATTATTATCTAGACTTAGATTTGGTGTCCCGTTCTCAAGCCGCGCTCTATGGTGTAGCAATGTACCAAAAACTTAGAGAATCTACGGTTACTTTAAATACACATATCGATCTCTCAGTTCAGTTTGCCTCCAATATGCGTCTATTTGAAGCAACGGGAGTTGGAAGCTGTCTCTTAACCGAAGCACAAAAAAATTTGACTGAACTTTTTGAACCAGATGTTGAAATTGTAACCTATAGCAGTATAGATGAAGCGGTAGAAAAAGTTCGCTATTTAAACGATAACAAAGACACGCGAGACAGGATTGCAGAAGCCGGACAACAGAGAACACTCAACAAGCACAATTTTGATCTACGTGCCCAGCAATTTAACCAATTAATAAAAAGGTACATCCAATTCTAAAAATGATATTACCTCATCTAAAGTATATAGCGAAACAATTTATTCAACCGCGCCAGTATAAGTTGAGAAGAATTTATAATACTCCAAGGTACACACCAATTCAGAGCAATATCTTGGGGTCCGAAATAATAATCCTAGATGGTGCCTCGTTTTTTCATAGTTATAAAGAAATATTCGAACAAGAAATATATGCATTTAGTACGAAAAACTTGTCTCCCACCATCATTGATGGTGGAGCTAATATTGGTTTAAGCACTATATATTTAAAGAAATTGTTTCCAACAAGTAAGGTATACGCATTTGAACCGGATCCAAACGTCTTCAAAGTTCTTGAGGCAAATATTAGAGCCTTTGGCTACAGTAATGTTGAGCTTATTAATAAGGCGCTATGGCATACAGAGACTATTGTTCAATTTATGGGCGAAGGGGCTGATGCTGGTCACCTCTCTTATAAAAAAGATATAGGGGTGGAAGACAAGAATAACAACATGGTTCAGACTACTCGACTATGCAATTATCTTCATCAGGAAATCGACTTTCTTAAGTTAGATATTGAAGGGGCTGAAGTAGAAGTTGTTCTAGATTGTTCAGATTATCTCCAAAATGTACGAAATATTTTTGTTGAATATCATTCATTCGAGGGCCAAGAACAAAGATTAGACGAATTGCTCTGCATTCTTAACAAATCAGGGTTTCGAGTACAAATACATTCTCAATTTGCTTCCCCCCAACCACTATTAAATCAGGTTACAAGACTTGAAATCGATTTTCAATTGAACATTTTTGGATATCGCCCATTGAAAAATGAATATTCTACACATTAATCAATCTGATACTTTAGGTGGAGCCGCCATTGCCGGATATCGTCTCCACCAGGGTTTGCTGAAACAAGACATCAATTCTCATTTGCTGGTTGGCACATCAACTATTAATGACTCTCATATAGATAGAATTGGCAGTTATACCCTTTTTGACAAACTTTTACTCCAAATCACAAACCGGGTTGGACTAAATGGGACAGGCTTTATAAGTAGTTTTCAGACTACTGGACATTCCTTTTTTCAAAAAGCTGATGTATTGAATTTTCACAATCTTCATGGTTATTTCAACTATCTAGCCATCCCAAAACTGACTAGGGACAAACCGGCAGTTTTTACCCTACACGATATGTGGACCCTGACCGGTCACTGTACTTATAGTTACGACTGTACTCGATGGCAGAATTGTTGCGGACAGTGCCCATATCCAAATGTCCATCCCCCCATTCAACGCGACAACACCCATATGGAATGGAAACTTAAAGACTGGGTTTATAAACGCTCCAATATCACGGTGGTAGCACCGAGCCGGTGGTTAGCTGAGTTAGCCAGACAGAGTATGCTCAACCGCTTTCCAATTTATCATATTCCATATGGACTTGATCTCAACGTTTATCAACCACTCGGCAAAAAGCAATGTCGAGCAACATTGGGAATTCCTGGCCACAAAAAAATCTTAATGTTTGGCGCGGCGGATATCAAGGACTATCGTAAAGGGGGAGATCTCCTGCTAAAGGCACTGCGTAATTTACCATCGGGTCTAAAGTCTGACACCCTTTTGTTAACTTTTGGTTCTAAAAGTGAACAGTTTGGAACCGCTGCCAGCATTCCAACCCTCCATTTAGGATACATTAGCAGCGACCACATGAAGGCTACAGCATACTCAGCAGCCGATCTATTTATTTTGCCAACTCGAGCCGACAACTTACCAATTGTCCTGCAAGAAAGTATGGCTTGCGGTACCCCGATGGTTGCTTTTAATGTGGGAGGGGTTTCTGACCTCGTTCGTCCCGAAGTTACCGGCTACCTTGCTGAACCGGAAAACGACAAAGCCCTTTGTGAAGGTATCGTGCAGCTTCTGGAGGATGATCAACTACGGGAAAAAATGAGCCAGAACTGTCGGTCTATTACTGTCGATCAGTTCTCATTAGAGCTACAGGTTAAAAAATATGTTCAGATATATCAACAAGTTCTGGAACCTTCTGACAATTTTATATTAACCACAACTTGACAGCCTTATTTAGGATGCTAATCAATGGTCGCCAATAACCAAAAAAATCCAATCATCTCGGTTATCACTATTAATTATGATCGTCTGGAAGATCTTCGAAAAACCTTTCATAGCGTTATCTCTCAATCTTACTCCTATATTGAATATATCATCATCGATGGCGGTTCACAGGATGGATCATTAAGCTTTTTGCAAGAGAATGATAACCAAATTTCCTTCTGGGTAAGCGAACCGGATGACGGCATATTTGACGCAATGAATAAAGGTGCGGCGGCAGCCACCGGTGATTGGATTATCTTCATGAATGCGGGCGACATTTTTTATTCACATAACACCTTATCCGAAGTAGCGCCCCATTTGGGAGATTACACGGATGTTGTTTATGGGGCAACGGAGCTTGTCACTATCAATCAGTCAAACCAAGAGGTAAGGCTGTATCCTCCACAAGAGCTGTCCAATATCTGGCGCGAAATACCTGCTACGCATCAAAGCGTTCTCATAAGACGTGAAGTACAGACTGATTTTTTGTTTGATACTTCCTTTACTTGGTGTGCGGACCATGACTTATTAATCAGGCTTTATGCGCAAGGCTATCGCTTCAAAAAAGTACAAACAATCATTTCTCGATTTGACACCTCCGGGGGTAAACAACGAGATAGCGCTATTTACAATAGAGAGCGATGGCGTCTCAGTCGTCACGGGAGTAATCCTGTAAAAAGGCACAGTTACTATATGTATGAGTATTTCAAGTTTCTGTTTTTAAAGCATGTTGTAGTAAAAGTACGCAACGCACTCCCTAACGAGTGGGTTCTTGCTTTGCGTAGATATCGAGGTGTTTGCTAAGGTTACCCTAATGAGTCCCAATCCAAAAATAGGTGTTTATTTTTCAGCCAACGACGTCGTTTACAACTGGACCATCGCCTTTCTTAACAGCTTTAGGGCGTTTAATCCAAATTTACGCCTGATCCTGATTCCTTTCAACGACAACTGCAAACGTTTGCTGGCCCTGCGAGATATCTATGATTTTGATGTTTACCAGGACCCCACTTTTGCCCGGCTGGAGGCGCTCGGACAGGCCTTTGAGTTGGGGCACACCGCTACTGGCCCCTATTGGTTTCGCCGTTTTGCTGCCTTTTGGGGTCCGTTGGACCGATTTATGTATTTGGACGCCAGGCAGGTGATATTGGCTGACCTGCAACCACTAATTATGGCTTTGGATGACCACAAGTTTGAATTTCTACACTACGATTGTGCTTTGAACCAGGTCTATGAGCCCGGACCATTTAGACAAAGTCTGCTGCGGCAGGGGCGTGGACGGGGCTTTAATTCAGGCCGCTGGATCTCGTACCGAGGATTATTCTCAATAGATAAGTTTGAAGAGTTGGCCGCCAATGCGCTCAAAATTCGCGATCAGCTCAACCCACGCAATACTGATCAGGCATTCATCAATTACTGCTGCGATACAAAACCGGTATGTTACGGTCATCTGGCCGAAGTCGCAGGTAAAATTTGCCAAAATGGCTGGGCACGGCAGCCAGGCCAAATCTATCATTATAACGGTAAATATTACTTATGGGACTATGGTGGACTGGATCACAAGAAACAGGTGATACTAATTCATTGGGCAGGATGTAAATCTAATTTTCTGATGCCACGCAGAAATTTTTATCGCAAATATCTTTTAGAACACAACTCGCCATTAGAAAAACTTTATCTCAATTTTACTCTTAATACACAAAGCCTGCCCCAAATCTTCTTTGAACCGCTACGTAGAAATCGCATATTTAATACTACATATCACCATCTAGTACGCATTCTGCACAATTAAAATCCAGTTGCTGTAAAAAATCTTATCTATTTGACTATCATTGAAACTGAACAAAAAAATGCGCTCAATAAGAAAACAAATCATGAAAATTGTGGAACAGAATTGGTTCCTACGAGAGATCAAATATATCATTATCGGTCCATTACATCGTTTAACGGTTCCTCGATCAGCACTTGAAACGGCCGAACGCGATATCCGGCTGGTTCGTTCTTGTCCAGACTACAAACGAATTCCTCGAGTTGGAGATGCTGGAAAGATTAAGAACGGCAAACTTATTATGCATAATGGCGTTAAAATTCTGCCGGGCTCATATTATGGATATGGTAACTTAAAATTTTTGCAAGCGACCGGTGGAATACACGAACCTCAAGAGGAATATGTTTTTTCGAAAGTGTTAGAAATTATGCCACCAGGCGCTGTTATGTTAGAACTTGGAGCTTACTGGTCATTTTATTCTCTATGGTTTTCTCAAGCAGTAAAAAGCCCTAAGTGCTATCTGGTGGAGCCAATTCTTTCCAACTTAAATTATGGCAAGAAAAATTTCGCGCTCAATGAGGCTAAGGCAAATTTCACGCAAGCATACATTGGTAAAAGTAGCGTATTGGTTAATGATATCTGGCAAATTTCTGTCGATGACTTTCTAAAAGAGCACAAAATCCCCCATCTCAATATACTCCACGCGGATATTCAAGGACAGGAACTAGAAATGCTAAAAGGAGCTACACATCACATTGCTCAAAGAAAAATTGATTATATGTTTATTTCAACCCATTCAAATCAGCTTCATAAAGATTGTCAAGATTTTTTGATTCGAAATAGGTACTCCGTAATAGCAAGCGCCAATTTAGATGCCTCTTATTCACCTGATGGCGTAATTGTTGCTCGAAGAGATGAATTAAATGGAATAGATAAAGTTAAAATCTCTATGCGATCAGATAATTTATGCTGATGAGAACGGAGTCTATACCATCGGGATGGTTGCCGTAGACAATAGCAGTGTAAGTTTGATATGGAGAATTCAGAATTCATATCATACACTACTATTTGACACCAACTAAACGTTCTTACACGAAATTGCAAAACCAACCCACACCAAAGTAATTTAGGGAAGAATAAACATGAACAATTTCCCAGATAGGCTTCAATGCATAAACACTTTATACGATGGTCAAAGATGCACAGGATTGCTTTCGGTTCAAGAAAACAACCGGATCTCTTGTATGACTTGTGACAGACATTATCCCATCGTCGACGGTGTGCCAGTTATAAAGAATAATATCTCTGAAGATTTGGATTTATTCCTTTCAGACAAAGTTTATAAAAACAAATCGCGTATTCGTTCACTTAATGGCGAAGACTTGTATTTTGAACAATCACAAGTTTTATGGAATTATCTCCCGGAATTTGTTAACAACTACAAGGTTAATGGTCCATCACTTGAAATTGGTTGTGGGTTAGGTATTTTTGCAGAGCGGGTTCCGCAATTTGTCGGTCTGGATTATTCGATTGATGCCCTGCTGGCCGAGGGCTTTGAATGCTTTGAACGAGTATGCGCTAGCGGAGAGCTGATACCGTTCAGTGATGAAACTTACGAGTTAATTTTCTCACTAAATACGCTTGAGCACGTTCCATTGTTGGATCACTCACTAAAAGAAATTGATCGGGTCTTAAAGCCGGGCGGTTTCTTGATACTAAAACCGGCTTGGAATTGCATGCAATATAACTGTGATGGCGTACCATATTTACCCTTCAGACAATTGTCACTCAAGAACAGAATTATTAAGTTACTGCTGCCTATTTTGACGACAAAAGTATATAAAGCTGTGCGAAGAGTGCCATCGCGAATATTTAGCGAATATCTATATAAAGAAGGGCTGAAATTAAGATGGACGCGACTTAAACCAAGGTTTGATCTGATGGGCAAGGTTGCCGATGCAGAGGCTTTTGCCCAAATTGATGTATATGAATGTATTCGCTGGTTTACCGCATTGGGGTATCAATGTATCAGTCATCCAACGATGTTTAAGCGTGTTACATCTGGTCATGATATTGTTTGTTTGAAGAAACCTTTTACAGACAACACGAACTTTAATTTTCTATAATTGATCCTAATAAGCTCGCTAAGCTCCTGACCAATCAAAAACATAATGAGAATTGTCAGCTACATCCATCCCATCCGCACCTACTTGCCTTGCACCGGCGCTGGGCGATTTATGAATAACAGCCTGCTAGGGCTGGCTCATCATGATCAGGTCAAGTTGGAACTGCTCTTTGCCAGCCAATGGTTACAGGCTGACGGCTATCTGCCGGCCAACTGCCCCCTGCGGACCTTAGCCAAACGCAGCTTTCCTATGCCGGAGAACGCCACCGAACGCACCTGGAAACTGTTCAGCCGTCCCAAGATGGACAGTTACATCCCTTCTAATACAGACTGGCTCTTTGCCCCGATGGAAACCTATATTCCGGTAACCAAATGTCCGGTGGCCATCACCATCTTTGATATTCAAGCCTTTGAGCCGGATTTACCCTGGTCGCGCAGCTGGCGGCACCGCCTATTCCGTCTTAAATGGGGGCAGTGGGTCCGTCGTGCCTTTAAAGATTACCAGCTTATTTTTACTATCTCCCACTTTTCTAAGCAGCGTATGGTTGAGCTTTTAGGAGCAGACCCTAACAAGATTGAGGTGGTTGGGGTGGGCGTTGAACCGGCCTATTTTGATGCTGCTGCTATCAACCCGGCTCAGCTAAGCCGGCCGGTAGATCTGCCTTACACCTTGGTGATTGGTGGATTACGGCAGAAGAAGGGCGCAGAATACGTCTTGGCTGTGGCAGAAGCACTTCAAAAACAAAACAGTCAGCTGCAAATTGTCGTAGCCGGAAGCTCAGAAGCGAATTATGTTGAAGCAGCCAAAGCATACCCTAACCTTACTCTGTTAGGACTGGTCAAGGATGAAGATTTACCTCGCATTTTACGAGGGGCCTCTTCGTTGTTCTTTCCGTCTCATTATGAAGGCTTTGGCATCCCTGCCGTCGAGGCCATGGCGACCGGCGTTCCAGCGGTCGTCTCTAGCCGAGGCTCTCTCCCGGAAATCGTCGGCGACGCCGGTATTGTTGTCGAGCCGACCAAAATCGCCGAAGTGACTGATATTCTCATCAATCTCGAAAGCGATACGGCTTTACGAGCCACCTATACCCAACGCGGCCTGGCCCATGCGCAACAATACACCTGGCCCCGTATCGTCACCCGGCTAACCACAGCCTTAGAACAATATGCCTAGAATATGTACGTGTCAGGCCACTCTCTAATGACCCGTTACTCTTCTTAACAGTCAAAATCAAGTTATATTGTAACATTCTAAATATTCAATGTCCTTAAAAGTTGTCTTCTGCTGGTCCGACATCTCCGGTTATATGGCCGCCTGCTGGCACGCATTGCAGCAACAACTCCATATCGATCTATTTGTTATCGCCTTTCAAGCCAAAACAGAAAGCGCCTTTGCCAACCGGCTGATGGATGGTATTCCACACCGTCTTTTAGGTGTCGCTGAGCGCGGGCAAACCGAACTGATCAAACAGATAGTGCTCGAACAGCAGCCCGATGTGGTGGTCTTGTGTGGTTGGTTTCATCCCCCCTACCGGGCCTTACCCTTTACCCCGGCCCTGTCCGAAACACGCTTTGTTATGGGTATGGATACGCCCTGGCAGGCTACGTTGAAGCAGCGGCTAGGGCCGGTGCTGCTCGGCCCTTACCTCAAACGGCTAGATCGGGTCGTGGTGACCGGTGAGCGCAGTTGGCAGTATGCGCGCCATTTGGGGGTGGAAGCGGCTCGCTTACGACGTGGGCTATACGGTATCGATTACCGGCGCTGGGCATCCCTGTACATGCAGCGGCAGGAAAGCTGGCCGTGTACCTTTCTTTTCGTCGGTCGTTATGCTCCGGAAAAAGGTATCGATGTCTTGGTCGAAGCCTACCGGCGTTACCGCCGCCAGACTACCGCACCTTGGCCACTGGTTTGCTGCGGACAAGGTCCGTTGGCCGACCACCTGCAAGAGCAGCCGGGGCTTATCGACCGAGGCTTTATTCAACCCGATGCCCTGGATACCATCTGGCAGCAGACCGGCGTCTTTATTTTACCTAGTCGCTTCGATCCCTGGCCCTTAGCGTTAGTTGAAGCCGCTGCCGCCGGCCTGCCGATTATTTGCACCGACCGCTGCGGCTCAGCCGTTGAGGTCGTGCGCGAGGGCTACAACGGCTTAATCATCCCAGCCAACGATCCTGACACCTTGACTCAGGCGATGCTGACAATGCACCGGCATTACGAAGACCTGTCCACCTGGGGGGCACGCGCTCAACAGTTGGCAGCACCTTACGCTGCCGACTTTTGGGCCAAGCGTTGGCAAGAACTGCTGCTGGAACTCCACCCGGCAGAACAAGCTTCAATCACCGCTTAAGATAGCAGTCATAATTTAGCCTAGTGCAGGGGTAAGAAATAGAGCGTAAGGAGCAGAATTTCGCTTCTTACTTCCTACTCCCTACTCCTTCTTAAACATCGATGCAATATCTAACCCAACTATTCCAAATTCTTTTGACACCTATGGGTCTGGCCGGCCTGCTCGGCGGGCTAATGTTGATCCTACAGGCTCGACATTCGGATCGGCTAGCCTGGTTACTGGTCAGTCTTTGCTGCTTTTCTGCTTCATTAGGAAAGTTTAGCGACAACTTTATTACAGAACCTCCGGCATTGGTCTTCCCGTTACAGCAATTACGTGAGGCCGGACGACCTTTAACGGTTGTTTTAATGGGGCTAATCATTATTATCGCTTTACTGCGTCCGGTTAGATCTAGCAGACAGCACTTTATCCCACGTCCCATTATTTTTATAGGGCTTGTACAGCTTGTTATATTTCTCAAAACGTTACTTTTTGGGGATATTCTCTTTGCTTTTTTAGCTGGTCTAACCTTTATTGGAGTGGTCTTGATGGTAACCATGGGGCCTAGACGTTGGCTGGAGGAAGAGCAAGGATTTGAGCGTGCGACTAGAGCAATTGTGATGGTGGGCATTATTTTTGTTCTCGCTAATAGTTATCAAGCCTTTTTTGATATCTATCCCATTACCTTTCATCATGGCCAGCTATTGGGTACCACCGGCAACCCTCAATTTGCCGCTATTCTGCTAGCCGTTACAATTCCGTCTCTATTATTCTTAGTTGAACAGCCAAATACGGGAATAAAGGCCAAATTCTTTTGGCTCGGGGTACTAGCCATTGTGATGTTAGCTTTGGTCTTAACGGGGTCGCGCACCGGTTGGCTTATGGGGGGAATTACGTTCTTCCTTTTTTATCGCTCAAAATTTGGCCATTTACTGCGTTTAGGTATGCTCGTTGCAATCGTATTTGCTATTTTCTTTTATCTCTTTGGTCAAAACTTTTCTTCTTTTGAAACAACGTTGGCCTCGGCTGCGAACAAACTTTTTTACGGTACCAATTCCCGGCAAGAAATCTGGTCGATTTTGTGGCGAAATTTTTTGGATCACCCTTTGTTTGGAGTACCTTTACGAGGTGATCGATTGTTTGGGTACGGTGAAAATTCCTGGTTAGGGGCAGCAGCCGCACTTGGAATTATGGGTTTAACTCCATTATTATTATTTGGTGTAAGCAGCGGTTCCATGATCCTGCGTTTATACCGTCTCAGCGGCCAAACACGTCTGTTGTTTCTACAAAGCAGTACGGTTATAGCGGGATTAACCTCACTTCTGATCGGAAGTATTTTCGAGCCGTTTTTGTTAGGCAACGTCACCTTTTCGCTTATAGCCCTTTTCTTGTATTTGTCACTTGGACAACATATTCTTAATGCGGCTCACAAAAATGTTGCCACAACACAATATGTTTATGGTATTCCACCAACAGATGGTGGAGCACACTCTCATAGTGAGCAAGCTCGTTCTGCGCCCTGGAAGAGTCGCAAAACATTTCGCCCACATCCCAGAGTATAGCTTCTTCTAGAGGAAAGCACTTTACCCCCTCGGCTCTATTAACCAATCGGTAACAGTAAACTGTATGTATCAAAACTCTAAACCCGTGAGATTAATTACTTTTTTAGCGGTAACGATAGCGGTACTCACCTTAGCTGCCGAACTTTCTGCTAGAGAATTTTTAGGACTTGGAACGCCACCATTATCGGTTAAGCACCCCACGATTGAGTATATGTTTAAGCCTAATCAAGATATTTACCGGTTTGGTAATCATGTATTCATTAACCAATATGGCATGCGTTCTGAGAATTTCCCAAAAACAAAAGTATCGCCGGCCGAACTGAGAATAATGGTTTTTGGCGACTCTATAGTCAATGGTGGCAATCTCACCGATCAACAAGAACTCGCAACCACACAACTTGAAGTCAACTTAAAAGAAAAGCTCAATAAGCCGGTCCTTGTGGGTAATATTTCGGCAGGCAGTTGGGGACCGGATAATTGGTTGGCTTACGCTCAGGAATATGGCCTCTTTGAGGCAGACATCATCTTCCTGGTAATTTCTAGTCACGATTATGCGGATAATGCGACTTTCGCCGAATTAAATCCTAACACACATCCAACCACCCCCCCCTTTTCGGCATTAGGAGAGGCATTTACCCGTTACCTACCAAGGTACTTGCCCTCTTTCCCAGCAGCTAAAGCACACAGTGTAAAACACACTACCCCTAACCCATTAGCTGTTAACCACGGTCTGGATGCGCTGCAAACTTTTCTTGTCTTAGCGAAGTCAACGGGTGCTAAAGTCTATGTTATTCAGCATTGGACGGAGCCGGAATTAACAGTTGAAAAAGCAGAGCCCGGCTATTACATGATCCGGGATTTATGTCACAAGCTTGATATACCGACTTACTCAACTTTCTCGCATTATCAGCAAGCAATGGCTAAAGGCAGTCAGCTTTATTACGACTATATTCATATCAATCAGAACGGCCAAGCCATTTTGGAAGATATGATGCTGGAAATTACGTCTGACACGCAACTCCATTAAGCAAAATACCTATTTATGAAAATCTTGCACGTTATCCCTTCCATTGCCGATATCCGAGGCGGAACCAGCCGGGCCGTGTTGGATATGGTTCGGGCCTTGCGACAAAATAATATCGAAGCCACTATCGCAACGACGAATGATAATGGTCCAACCCTACTTGATGTTCCCTTAAACCAGTGGACCGACATTGAGCAGGTGCCAGTTCGATTTTTCTCTCGCTTCTCACCGGGTGTACCGGCCGTGCGCGAGTTTGCCTTTTCCCGATCTTTCACTACCTGGCTGGAGCAGCATCTTACATATTATGATTTAATCCATGTTCACGCCATCTTTTCCTATACGTCTACCGCAGCTATGCGGCTGGCACGGTTTAAAGGCCATCCTTACCTTGTCTCACCTCATGGGATGCTAACCGGCTGGTCGCTGCAGCAGGGGGGGCGTAAAAAACAGCTTTATCTCAAGCTGGCCGAACGGGCTAATCTAAACCAGGCTCAAGCACTACACTTTACAGCCTCCCTAGAGCAGCAGGAAGCCGCCGTACTTAACCTTAAACCACCTGGCTTTGTCATTCCTTTGGGTTTGGCGGTTCCGGATGCTATACCAACAGCGCGAGAAGCTCTACGGCAGCACCTGCATCTGCCACCGGACGAACCGATCATCTTATTTATGGCCCGGCTGCATCCTAAAAAAGGGCTGGATTATTTAATCTCGGCGCTGGGCAACTTGCTTGACCGGCGCTTTACGTTGGTGATTGCCGGTAGCGGCGCGCCGGGGTATGAAGCCAAAATCAAGAGGTTGTTAAGTAGAGCCAACCTGACTCAGCGCACCATTATGCCGGGATTTGTACAAGGCCATACCAAAGATCTGTTTCTCCAAGGCGCAGACCTGTTGGCCTTGACTTCTCACTCCGAAAACTTTGGTGTAGCCGTTTTGGAAGCTTTGGCCGCCGGGATCCCGGTATTGGTGACGCCTGGAGTAGCTTTAGCTCCCATAATTCAACAGCACGTTTTGGGTTATGTTACTGAGCTAAGGCCACAATCCATTGAACGGACCCTTAGCCACGTCCTTAATCACCCTAACGAAGGTCAAGCTATCGGTCAAGCAGCCCGTCAGTTTATTTTGGAAAACTACACCTGGGATAACATCGCCGGGAAACTTGCTACTGTTTATCAATCTCTATTGGATAAGAAGGCTACATCAATTCTCTATCCGCCGGAACGACCATTCAACCTGGTTTAACTGCCAGCGTCAAAGTCTTCTGCCCAATCCGATAGAAATGAATCGAGCTTTGCAAATGACCGATCTAACCATGCGAATTTTATTAGAAAAGATTAGTCGAAATATATCATTTCCTAAGAAACTACCAGAGGACTTTGCTTCTACCCCTATTATTATCTCTCCGGGAGCAGCTTTAAGTTACTGGAAGTCAAGTCTCGGCGATCACGATCCCCTATTACTCAACATCGTCAAAGCCTACGTCGGGCGAGGACAAATTGTTTGGGATATTGGAGCCAATGTTGGGCTATTCACCTTTGCCGCCGCAGCCAAAATTGGACACATCGGTCGAGTTTTAGCAGTCGAGGCCGATACGTGGTGCGTTAGTTTATTACGTCGTTCGTGCCAGCTCAAAGCAAACCAGCAGCTTGCTGTCGATGTTTTACCAGCAGCAGTATCTAATTCGGTAGATTTAGTTAAATTTCATATTGCTCAGCGTGGTAGAGCGGCTAATCATCTGGAGCAATCAAAAGGATCCACTCAAACCGGGGGTATTCGCGAAACACAAATCATGCCTTCGATCACCCTCGATTGGCTATTAGAACATTATGCTTATCCTGACTTTATTAAGATTGATATTGAAGGAGCTGAGCGTTTGGCTCTGGAAGGTGGACATCGAGTCTTGACTAAAGTTAGGCCCAAACTATTGTGCGAAGTCTCAGATGAGCATAAAGCCTGGATTACCAATACGCTTCAAGAATATGACTATCTCCTTTATGACGCTGCCCAGCTTGACCGAGGTCCTCAGCTAAATGCACAGTTTAACACATTGGCCATACCAATTGAGCAAAAGTCGATGTAATTTATGCATTCACCGTTTCCAAAAAACACTTTATCCAATCGATGAATCTACCTATTTCTATCGTCATCCTCACCTTAAATGAGGAACAAAATATCGCGCACTGCCTGGACAGCGTTAAGGATTGGGCCGGGGAACTCTTTGTGGTCGACTCCGGCAGCACCGACCGGACGGTTGAAATCGCCCGGCACTTTAGCGCCAACGTCGTAACCAACCCCTTTATCAACTACGCCCAGCAGCGAAATTGGTCGCAGGATAACCTACCACTGACTTATGACTGGGTTTTTCATCTGGATGCCGGGGAGCAGGTCACACCGGAACTGGCAGCGGCACTGCGCAAGGCATTTTCCGGTTCGGGGCCAACGGTTGACGGCTTTCTGATCAACCGGCGGGCTATCTTTATGGGGCGCTGGATCAAACACGGCGGTATCTACCCCACCTACCATCTGCGCCTGTATCGCCACAGCAAGGGCTGTTGTGAAGAGCGCGAGTACGACCAGCATTTCAAGGTAGAGGGCAGGGTTGCTACCTTAGACGGTGATCTTATCGACGAGATAGCGCCCGATCTCAACAGTTGGACGCTAAGCCACGCCCGTTGGGCTTCAGCCGAAGCCGCAGAACAGCTTAAACAAAGCCAACCGGACACCACCGACCATAACCAGGTGCAAGGCCGCCTGTTCGGGACAGCTATCGAGCGACGGCGCTGGCTGCGCCGGTCGGTCTATGGCCGGGTGCCGCTCTTTGTCCGTCCCTTCGCCTACTTCATTTATCGCTATTTTCTACGCCTCGGTTTTCTTGACGGAATCGAAGGCTTTATCTTTCACTTCCTGCAAGGCTTCTGGTATCGCTTTTATGTAGATGCGAAGATATGGGAATGGAGAATGAAGAATTGAGAATGAAGAATAGTGAAGGGGGCGTGAGGAACCGCCTATGAGCAGAAAAACGCGGATAAAATTGAGGCACACGCCGCCCATTGCTGTCAACCCGTGGTTCTAACTCCGCACCAATGGTCTGGCGGGGGCTATCTGTTTAGCTCTGGTGATCATCGGCGTAGTAGGCTTCAAGTGCTTGCAGCACCAAACGCCTACTTAAATGCTTGTAACCAAAGCACTTGGTTTCTGACATCCTCGGCTGTAACCTGGTTCAACAAATTAAGCAGACGACGAGATGTTTCGCCAATCGGCAACTGCTCCGAAACGATGATACCGAAATGATCCTGTCCATTGTTTAACCAGGCTAAATGAAGCTTGACGTAGTCAGCGGTGTTAAAGGTGAAGAGCGTCCGTTGTTCGTCAACGGCATAGATAAGTTGGGCTTCATCCCTTAACCCCCACTGTCTCACTTCGTGAGCACTGACCACATCAAAAGAGCGTAATCGAAGAGCGCTGGCGACACGTTTGTGGACATCTTCATCCAAGTACAGCCGGATGAATAAGGGGAGTTCAACCATCATTATCGTCTTTACGGGCTATGATCCGGCCATCGGCTGTAACCTCCAGACCATACCGCTCCACCAACCGTTCTACCTTACTCTGTTCAATATCCTGTTCGATATCGGTTTGATGGTCGTGGTAATAGCTTAAGGCTTCGTATATCTGGGCCGGCGTCAATTGCGGCAACCCTTCTAGGATTTCTTCCACACTGAGACCCATTTTGTAGTATCCCACAATAGCTTTAACCGGAGTCCGAGTGCCTTTGATAATCGGCCGCCCCCCACTAATGTCGGGAACAGCGGTGATATAACGGTAGGTTGTTTTGGCAGAGCTGCTCATAAGTTTATCCTTTTATCTGATTACGCGACGTTGAAACCTATTCCACTTTCTTTATCAGCAATATTGTACCGTACCGTTGGGGAGAAGCCAAACCGAACGTGAGAATGAAGCATTGAGAATGTAGAATGAAGATTAATCGCTTGTGCAAACTGAGTTTGGACACCCCCGTATTCCTATGCTAACAAACACCATCGATACTCCCTGGAAAACGGCCAACCATGTGCGCCGGTTGCTGGCCTATCCCTCTATTCGAATACGTTTTGCCTGGCACGGTCTGGCCTGGGGTCGGGGCTGGCGCATCTTTGGTATGCCCATTATTCAGCGCCACCGCCACAGCACCATGCAGTTAGGCGATTATCTGGAGCTGCGCTCGTGGATGACCACCAACCCGCTGGCTCCCTACCATCCGGTTGTACTCTCCACCCGCCAGGCCGGGGCCTGCCTCACTATCGGCCGGCACTGCGGCCTAACCGGCGTTACCGTTGTGGCCGCCGAGCGGGTTGACATTGGCAGCCGGGTGCTGTTGGGGGCCAACACCGTCATCACCGACACCGACTTTCACCCGCTCACCCCCTGGGAACGGCAGCAGGACATCCTCAACGGCCGCCATGCGCCGGTCGTTATCGAGGACGACGTTTTTGTCGGCATGAACAGCCTCATCCTTAAAGGAGTGCGGCTGGGGCAGGGCTGTGTCGTTGGCGCGGGCAGCGTGGTGGCCAAAGATGTACCGCCCGGCGTTATTGTGGCCGGTAACCCGGCCCGGCGGGTGGGTCGGGCAACCCGCCTCCCGGAGCACGTCCGGCAAAATGGGCTGTTGCTCAAGAATGGAAAGTAATTAATTCGGCTATGTCAAGTCGCGACTGTCATTTCGCAGCGTAGCGGAGAAATCCCTGTGACAATACACCTAAAAAGGTGTCTGGTTTGGACAATATGAAGCCACAACGCTCATTTTTCCCGGCGAATGCTTCATAGCTTGAAATGTCTGAGGGATTTCTTCGCCTCCGGCTACGAAATGACACGAGGCGCATAGTTATAATCAACCCACTATCCAACTATCAAACCATCAAACCAACTATGAACAATCCACCGACCATTCTCATCATCGGAGCCGACGGCTACGGCCAGGTTGTGGCCGATATCCTGTTAGCCCAACCCTGCCGGCCGGCGGGTAAAATGCGGCCGGTTGGCTTCATCGACGATAATTCCAACCGGCACAATAACCACTTTGCCAAGCTGCCCACGTTGGGTACGCTGCGCGATCTGGCGCTGATCCCCCACGACGGCGTTATTGTCGCTGTGGAACACAACCAGGCCCGACAGCAGCTTATCGAACGGCTACTCTGGCAGGGGGAGTGGCTCGTTACCATTATCCATCCTGCGGCCGTCATCGGCACCGGCGTTACGGTCGGGGCCGGTACCATCATCGGGCCGGGGGCCGTGGTCAATACCGGGGTCGGGATCGGGCGGGGCGTTATTATCAAAGCCAACAGCACCATCGACCACCATACCTGGCTGGGCGATTTCGTCTCGGTTGGTCCCGGTGCCCAGTTATGCGCCCATGGACGGATTGGCCCCGGCACCATCATCGGAGCCGCAGCCATCGTTACGCCCGGTCGGCATATCGCCGCCCGGAGTATGGTGCCGCCCGGCTGCATTGTCAATCACGATGTCGGTATGCCGGCCTATCTTCTGGCCGGATAACCGCCATGGGGCCTCACCCCAACCCCCTCTGTTTTATTGCCAAAAAAAGGAGACATCTCATGCGCATTCTACTCTTATCCCTGGTTTTCTCACCGGATAGCGTCTCAACCTCGGTCCTGATGACCGAATTGGCGCTGGAACTCAAAAATATGGGGCACGACATTACGGTCTTAACCACCACGCCCCATTATAATGTCGAACCGGAAGCGCGGCAGCGGCAGCCGCTGCACAAACGCTGGGGCGGTCTGCTTTACCAAAGCGACTGCCAGGGCATTCCTGTCTATCACGCGAATATCCCGGTTAAAGGCAGCCGGGTGGGAGCCAGGCTGCTCGACTATCTCCGCTTTCACGCCGTCAGCACCATCGCCGGGCTGACCATCGCCAATCAATACGATGTTATTCTGGCCCCCTCGCCGCCGTTAACCATTGGGGTTAGCGCCTGGGTTATGGGGCTGCTGCGCCGGGTACCCTTCATCTACAACGTGCAGGAAATCTACCCCGATGTGGCCGTTAGCTTAGGCGTGCTGCATAACAAAACCCTTATCCGGGCGATGGAAGCGCTGGAACGCTTTATTTACAGCCGCTCCAATCGGGTAGCGGTCATTTCCGAATGGTTTCGCCGTCGGCTGCTGGACAAAGGGGTGCCGGACGAGAAGCTGGTCGTTATTCCCAACTTCGTCGACACCCACTTTATGACGCCCCGGCCTCGACAAAACACCTTTGCCGAAACCCACCAACTGTCCGATAAATTTGTGGTGCTGTACGCCGGCAACATTGGCTTAACCCAGGGCTTTGAAACCATCATCGAAACGGCCCGCCAGTTAAGCCACCTGCCCGACATTCACTTTCTGATTGTGGGCGACGGCACGCGCCGGGCCTGGCTTGAAAGCCAATTGGCCGAGCATGCGCTGCCCAACATCACCCTGCTGCCCTACCAGCCCCGTTCGGTGGTGCCGTCGATCTATGCCAGCGCCGATCTCTGTTTGGTCCCGCTTAAGCAAGGCACGGCCCAAGAGACCTTCCCGTCTAAAATCTACACCATTATGGCCGCCGGTCGGCCGGTTATCGCTTCGGCCGACGCCAACTCCGAGCTGGCCTGGGTGGTGAATGAAGCCGGCTGTGGCTGGGACATCCCCCCGGACGCGCCCAACGCTATGGCCGCCGCCATCGAGCATGCCTATCGCCAGCCGGAAACGCTGGCCAACAAAGGGCAAAACGGGCGGCGCTATGTGGTGGCCCACCACTCGCGCCAGGCCGTGGCCCGCCAGTACGATCATCTGATCCAGGCCGTAACCAAAGGGACCAAGGTAGTCAGGCCCAAGCTGGGCGAGGCGGAACCCAAACGGGTTTAACATCCTGAATTCATTCATTAAAGTCACCCATGTCATTTCGGAGCCGGAGGCGAAGAAATCCCTCAGACATTTCAAACGATGAAGCATTTGCCGGGAAAAACGCGCGTTGTCGCTTTCGTTTTCCCAACCGAACGCCCTTGCATGCGTAGTGTCACAAGGATTTCTCCGCTGCGCTACGAAATAACATCTGGCACGACTATTTCCGAATGAGAGGAAAAGAAACCAGATTTTTCGGTTAAAGGCTCACTCGAGCGCATATTTCCATTTCTAATGTTAAAAACCTAGTTTCAGTAGATCCAATTTTCGGGGAGCCAGCATCCTCAGATGCGGCCGTGTTTGGCATCTGAGGATGTCTCACGCCTCAAATTTTAATCTACTGAGTTTCTCAATACGCATCTATTTCCAAGCTCAGGCTATTTAAGAAAGAGAGAGGGTTCGGTAATTCGTGGTCTGTAGCCATCCGGCCTATCGCCACCGAATGAATTCGGTCGCTGCTAAAGAAAGCCTGTTGAAACAGGTTAGTTGGTTTTCCTTTAACGTGTTTTCAACACGTTTCTTCTATCAGGCTGCGGATTCATTCGCAGATAGTAAAATACCGAATCGTCTCAAAGACCCAAAGAAATCACCATGATCAACCCTACACCCTCCCCATGCGCTCTGGTAACGGGCGGCACCGGGGCTATCGGCCCCAAGCTGGTCCGCCAGTTGGTTACGTCCGGTTATCAGGTCAAAGTGCTGGTTCGGCAGGAGCCGCCGGCCGGTCTGCTGCCGGCCCATGTTGAGATCATCCGGGGCGATATTTGCGACAAGCAGCGGCTCGAGGTGGCCCTGGCCGGGGTTGACTATGTCTTTCATCTGGCCGCCAAACTGCATATCAACAACCCGCCCGACCATCTCATCGGCGAATACGAACGGATCAACGTCCACGGCACGTGCTGCGTGGTTGAAGCGGCGCTGGCCGCTCAGGTGCAGCGTCTGGTTTTCTTTAGCACCATCTCGGTCTACGGCCCCAGCTACAACCAGTCTCCGATTACGGAACAAAGTCTGCCCAACCCGCAGAGTCTATACGCCCAAACCAAATACCGGGCCGAACAGTATATTCTGGCTGCCCGCCGCAACCCCCAAGATCCGGCGCTGGGGGTGGTGCTGCGGCTGGGAGCCGTTTACGGAGCCAGGATCAAAGGCAACTATGCCCGCCTGGTAACGGCCCTGCGCCGCAAACGCTTTTTACTGATCGGCTCCGGCCAAAACCGGCGCACCCTGGTTCACGAACGGGACGTTATCGAAGCCGCTTTACTGGCGGCCGAATCGCCCCAGGCAGCCGGCCAAATCTATAACGTCACCGACGGCGATACCCCCACCTTCAACGAGATCGTAACCGCCATCTGCCAGAGCATGGGCCAGCCGGTACCGCGCTGGCACCTGCCGGAAGGCCCGGTTCGCTTTCTGGTACAGATGACCGAACAGGGCTTTCATTGGGTCGGGCAGTCGCCGCCGGTCGGCCACCACACCCTCGATAAGCTCATGGAAGATGTGGCCGTTAGCGGCGAGAAGATTCAGGAAGAGTTGGGCTTTCAACCCAATTTCGATCTGTACACCGGCTGGACCATAGCCCTTAAAGAATTGGGGCTGTTTTAGACGGTCTACCTACTCCCCAGCGGCTTATAGGGGTAGGTTTTTTTATCAGCATTGGTCATCGAGCTTGTCTTATTGTGTTGCGCCCTAAATGGCCCCCTCAATCCCCCAAAGGGGGAAGCTTTTGGTCGAGTTCCCCCCACTGGGGGCGGAGGGGGG
>JAGRBZ010000917.1 GCA_020433805.1 Anaerolineae bacterium | reverse complement strand
AGGAAAAGATTATGCAGGAAACGTTTAAGTTATGGGAACAATTCACATCGAGCTACACCAACATGATGTTTAGCGCTATGGAACAAGGCATTAAACAATCAAGAGCTTTCAAAGACCAAATGGATGAAACCCGAGAAAAGATCTTACGCGCCTGGCAGTTCCCGTTTAATTCCAACTCTGACTCTGGCTCTGAAAACGACCATCTTAAAGATGAAGTCAGCCGTCTTCAAGCACAATTAGATAAACTCAATAAAAGAGTTGAAGAATTAGAGAACAAGTTGTCTGAAAACAAATAACACGCTATCACCATCTTCGAAGATGATAAATATTTTATCAAAAAGCAACCCTTTAGTAGAAATCAGGGAGATGTCTACAATGGCAGCTACAAAAGCAAAAAATGGAAACGGCGCAAACAATGCACTCTTCGATATTGCTGCTCAAACGAGCGAGGGTGCTAAAGCCGCCGCGAACAATGTTATGGAAGCGGTAAACATCTGCAATGAATACGGTGTTACCTTCCTTAATGCGCAGCAAAAATTGATGCAAGCAAGCCTTGATATTTACCAACAATATACCCAAGCTTATGGCGATTTCATATTTGGGGCGTATCAATACACACTTGAGCAATCATTGGGTTGGCGCGAACAGTTTGCCCAAGTAACCGAAGCATACTACGCAAAAACCCAAGAATTGGCTCATTCTGAGCAAAAGTTTGTTCTGGAAGCAGTTGAGTCCTTACAATCTCAGGTTAAGGCCAGCTCAGAGCGCGTAGTAGAAATGTTTACACCGGCTAAATAGTACTGCCGATAAACGTCTAACTTTTGTTAAATTACTTTGTGCATTGCTGCCAGCAGTGCTGGTAGTTATATAAATGAGCCGCTTACTAACAGATAACACCACTAAACGATAATAGCGTTTCCCGTTTAGTGAACCACATTTATACTATACCTATCTCATTACCGTAACCACGTATTTACTTCGCCCACCAACCTGTATTCCCTACACCAAATTGTAGTAATTGACTCTTTACCATGTTAACTCGAGTTCGTTGTGAGCCTCCTCTCTGACAATTGAACTCTAAAGCGGTTCTCGCTGGGGAACTTCCGCCCGGCCTCCTCTTTACAGGAAGTTCCCCGGCACTATTTAGTGTCAACAGTTTAAGGATACCTTAGCCTAATAGGCTTTTGTATAATTTCTATTCATTTTTGTAACAAAAAAGGGAGAGTACATCCAATGATGGATTGGACAAAACAA
>JAGRBZ010000916.1 GCA_020433805.1 Anaerolineae bacterium | reverse complement strand
TAGCGGTCGAGAAAGATTTTTTCACCCAGGGCGTTGAGGGCGTTCATGGTACTAGATTTTTTTGCTGTACCATTTACATGATTATTGGATTTGTTTGAATTTAATGCTTTTGTTATTGAATTGCTTTTGGCTGACATTGGTCTCCCCTGAGGTTTAATTACTGACACTACTACATATAGTAGTACGTCACCTTAAAATATCTATATGTAGCCTTGTTTATTACCTTAAAGTCATCAAAAAGAACATGGGTTTTATTGAGTTTTATTTCAAGCCATGTTATATTTGAAAGCTGTCAGGGAGTTAGTGATGGTAGAAAAACTTTCTACCATCACTAATTCATTACAACGAAGTGGCTCTATTTATTCGTATCTTTGGTATGTCCGCCAAGACTCAGACCAAGATTACTAATAACTGGAGCCGCTTTTTGTTAATAGATTGAAATTCCTCCGTTCGTTTCATCCTAATTAAGCCTGTATTCTTTCCAAGGAATGGCTGACATTGGTACCTTTGAAAGGAAACGCACTATATCCTTGCGTCCATAGTAATGTGGAGTCCCTTTATAATCTTGTGCCATTAACACAATTGGTAGCCCTGGAAAAACACTTCTAAAGCTATCAATTGCTTCAGTAGATTGTGTTCGGTTATCGATAACGTATTTTTTTACTATCACAATCGCAAATTTTATGCCTTGTTCTTTAATCAAGGCTCCTTGAAATTTCATTTACTTTCTCCAAAAATCAAACTAATATTATAGATTTAGTGTTCCTTATCCTTTGGCGGATTAGGATCATTCCCATAACTGTCTTTGCTGCGGATACGACCTTTTTTGTCATGAACAATCAGTTCAGAACGCTGGTTTTTTGCTATTTGGCGACCTAATTCTATCGCTTCTTTCTGCGTAGGTACTACTTTAGTCGCTTTCTTATTCCCAGATCCAACCACAGCCCAACCTTGTGTTCGCTTAACGACATGCTGGTTTTTTCTTTTAGCCACTTTTATCACCTCCTTTCTTTAATATAGATTATTCTTCCTATCATAAAGATAGCTAGAATTAAAATTTTATATATCTTCTTTGATATAAACGACAGATCATGTTACAGCGAGGTTAATTTAGAGGATTTTTGTGTTAAAAACATAACCTACTCCTCGCTCATAGGCAGCGGGATTTGGTTTTTCAATTCCTCTTCGCGGCGTTTGCGCTGGACGAGATGCTTGATCTCTTCGGCGATGCTGTCCACATCTTTGAAGCGGCGATA
>JAGRBZ010000915.1 GCA_020433805.1 Anaerolineae bacterium | reverse complement strand
GCATCCTCAGATGCGAACGGCAGGAGCAGAGCCACTCCGCATCTGAGGTTGCTCCGCTCCTCCTCGATCAATAGCGATTTACAAAGGAGCAACCCTATGCGTAACTTACAAGAACTGCCCAAACTGCGCGACAGCATGACCTATCTCTACTTTGAGCATGGCCGGCTGGAGCAGGATCATAAAGCGGTGGCCTTTATCGACAAGAGCAAGAACATCACCGCTGTACCGGCGGCGTCGCTGTCGGTATTGATGCTGGGGCCGGGCACCAGCGTGACCCACGCGGCGGTTAAGGCCCTGGCTGATAACGGCTGCCTGCTGCTGTGGACCGGCGAGGATGCCACCCGGCTGTATGCTCAGGGTGGCGGCGAAACCCGCAAAGCCTACCACCTGCTGCGCCAGGCCGAACTGGCCGGTAATGAACAGACCCGGCTGACGGTGGTGCGGCGCATGTACGAAATGCGCTTTGCCGAAGCGCTCGACCCCGATTTGACCCTGCAGCAGGTGCGGGGCATGGAGGGGGCCAGGGTGCGCAAAGCCTACGCCGAGGCCAGCCTGGAGTTCAATGTCGAGTGGAAGGGCCGCAAGTACGACCGCCAACATTGGAACAACGCCGATCCGCTCAACCGGGCGCTGTCGGCGGCTAACGCCCTGCTCAACGGCCTGTGCCACGCCGCCATTGTCTCCGGCGGCTACGCTTCGGCGCTGGGCTTTATCCACACCGGCAAGCAGCTTTCGTTTGTGTATGACATCGCCGATCTGTATAAGGCCGAAGTGACCATCCCGGTCGCCTTTTGGGCGGTGTCGCTGGGTACGGATAATCTGCATCAACGGGTGCGGCAGGGCTGCCGCGAGGCGTTCAACCACCATCGCCTGCTCAAGCGCATCCTGCCCGATATCGATCTCCTGCTTGATATCAACCAGCAGCAGGTCAATAACGGTCCCGATGTCGATGTCGATCCCGCCGCGCCAACGGAGTGGTGGGAGCCGGGGGAGGGGGAGAGTTTGTAGAGTTGGTGGAGTTTGTAGAGTTGATGGAGTTAGGCGTCAGGGGTAGGGGGTTGAATAATTGTGAATGGTGAATAATTAATAATTAATGGTGAATGAATTCGGGATATGGAGGCCGGAAAGATAGGGGTAAGCGGGATGCTATGGCTCCCCTACTCCCGACTTCCTATTCCCTACTCCCTGAAAGGAGTACCACTATGCTCGTCATGTTTCTCGAAAAGGTATCCCCTTCGCTGCGGGGGGAGTTGACCCGCTGGTT
>JAGRBZ010000914.1 GCA_020433805.1 Anaerolineae bacterium | reverse complement strand
ATTACCTGGGCTTTGAGCCGTTTGTGGTCAAGCACAAAGTATCGCGGGTGTACCGTATTGGACGGGCAGCAGTCGAGATTAATCAGGTTGAGCATTTGGGCACCTTTACTGAAATTGAAATCTTATGCGATGACCGGGCCACGGTCTTAATCGCCCGCACCGAGGTAGCCCGGCTGCTGACGCGGCTGGGGCTGTCGGCTTCCGACCCGGAGCCGCGCTCTTACATCGAAATGATCCAGGAGGCGCATCCGGTGCAGTATCGCTTTGTCGATGATCGGGCGTTGGCGTGGCCTTTTGAGGAGATTAAACCATGACGAAAAAACAAAAACTATCCGGCACCGAGTTAATTAACGAAGGCTGGTCAGCCGGGCCGGTAATGGGCGCGGCCTTAGCCGTGGCCGAAACGCTGCAGGCCGACGGGCTGGCTAAGGAAGAGGTGTTGGAGCGGCTCAATCGGGTGCGCGAGTCGCCGTTCGATTATCAGAACGATCCGCTGTTTGATACACTGGCCGAGCGGCTGATCCAGCTTGAAATGCAGCAGAAGAAACGCCCGGTTGTGCGCGATAAGCCGGTGCCCTATCAGGTCTGGGGCGATTATTTCGAGCCGGAAACGCTCAACCAGATGAAGAATGCGGCCCATCTGCCCATTTCGCAGGTGGGGGCGCTGATGCCCGATGGTCACCCCGGCTACGGTCTGCCTATCGGCGGGGTGCTGGCTACCGAGAACGCGGTTATTCCGTACGGCGTTGGTATGGACATCGCCTGCCGCATGCGGCTGAGTATTTTCGACGAGTCGCCCGATATTCTAAACGCGCAATCGGAACGCTTCCGCAAGGCGTTGATCTTCAACACCCGCTTTGGCATCGGCAAACGAGACGGCGAGTGGCACGAGGGCGCGCGTCGCGAACACCCGCTGCTCGACGATCCGCGCTGGGAGGAAACGAAGCTGCTGCGCCATCTGCACGATAAAGCCGTGCGCCAGATGGGGACATCCGGCACATCGAACCATTTTGCCGAGTGGGCGACGCTGACGGTGCTGGAGGATGTGCCGCGTTTGGGCATCAAGGCCGGGGAAAGCCGCCTCTGTTTTGTGACCCACTCCGGCTCGCGCGGCGTCGGCGGGACGATTGCCCAGGAGTACACCCGTATCGCCAAAGCCGTTCATCCCGAACTGCCGAAAGAATACCAGCAGTTGGCCTGGCTCGATCTCAATACCGAAGCCGGTCAAGAGTATTGGCTGTCGATGAATTTGGCCGGTGATTTT
>JAGRBZ010000913.1 GCA_020433805.1 Anaerolineae bacterium | reverse complement strand
AAGAATGATCCGAATATTAACCGTGGCGCGGTTTTTGTTCGAGCAATTCGAGAGTTTACGGATATAGCCGGTATTGATTTGGGGTTAAAGCGCGTTTCGTCTGATACAGAAGATGTGTCTGCCCCTGCCGGGAACCCGGGTTCCCAATCGTTGCTCTCTTTTCCTTCCCCCTTGGCTACACCCTCTATGGACGAGGCGATCTGGTCGGAGACACAATCCATGTTGCGGCGGCAAATGACGCAGGCCACTTATGACACGATTATCCAAGGGACACGCTTGGTGGGACAATCTCGCGATAAATACATTGTTGGCGTTCACTCAGACATGGCGAAAGAATGGCTTGAAAATAGATTACGTGATATTGTTCAACGGGCGTTGTCCGGAGTTGTTGGCCAACCGACAAATATTGAGTTTGTCTTGTTGGATGGGGGAAGTTAGTTGTATTGGTTTCGTAGTTGTTGTATGATGACACTAGATCGGGGTTTTCTATGCGTATTCTCACACTGGCCAATCTAAAAGGCGGCTCGGCCAAGAGCACCACAACGTTTAATTTGGCAGGATCATTAGCCGAGTTGGGGGCTCGCGTGTTGTGTATCGACCTTGACCCTCAAAAAACGTTGGGCGAGGCCTTTTTTGGCGTCTATGCCGGCTCTAAAACGCTTTCAGAGGCGCTCATCAATGATGCAGCGATTGAAGAAGCTATCCTTCCCACAGATTTTGAAAATTTATTTATTATTCCGGCCGACGATGGTTTGAAGGGCATTAAAAGCGGTCAAACGCAGCTCGAAGGGGGTGAATTGCGGTTACGCAGTTGCTTATCGCGTTTAAGAGGCACGCTCGAGCAGTTGAGTGGTCACGGTCAAATCGATTGGATTTTGATCGACACCCCACCCAGTTTGGATCGGTTGACGATGAATGCATTGGCAGCCAGCGATTATGTGATCGTGCCGGTTGACCCCGGTGCCGGAGGACGTGGTGCTTTAGGGGATACCATCGAGTATGTCTATTCAGCCCGAAAATGGTACAATCCAACTTTGCAAGTAGCCGGCTTAGTCATCAATAACACCGACCCGAGAACCGTATATGACCAGACTACGGAGCAGTTGGTTCGCGATATTTATGGCGATTTGGTTTTTGATATCGTCATTACTGCTTCAGTTCGCGTTCGAGAATCAGCCGAGTCACGTGTGCCTTTGGTATTTTGTGATGGTAACGAGTTTGTACGATATGCCAATATGTATCGCGCTTTACGAGACGAGTTTTTAGAGCGCGTCGGATAAGGACA
>JAGRBZ010000912.1 GCA_020433805.1 Anaerolineae bacterium | reverse complement strand
AGCTCAAAGATAACCAGACGGTCACTCCTGCCTGCATGGCAAGGGTGGCCGTTTTTTGTTTTGTCGCTATTCAGCTTGGGTGGGGTGCGATAGCACCCCACCCGCTCTTTCATCGAGTTCGACCTCATTTTAAACGCCTCCAAAAAGAAGATGTCTCCTTCAGGGGTGAGGTAGCCATTTGACACCGCTCTTATCAAGATTGCCTATTCCGCCTAATTACACTATCTGTCATTTGTCGGCAGTAAAATCATATCAATCCTTAGGAGGAGTTTTATGAAACCACAATCAAGATTGATCAAATCAAATGGTAGAAGTGCCACATCTTTGGCGTTTTGGCGAGATGATTACCTTAATAGCAAGAGAGTTAAGCTAGAAAAGTCGACTCTCAGAAACTATCGACAAGCAATCAATTTATACATCAATTACGTGGGAGAGGCCCATTGGCCACCTACCCGTTTCGATGTTATCCAATTTTTAGATGATGTAAAAGCTCGTGCCAGCCAGAAAACCACCTTTAGTTACTGGGTTATTTTGCGGGGCTGGTTTGGTTACATCGCTAAATTGGGCGGATTTGATATTGTCCCGAACCCGGCCCAACAAATCGAGGAGTTAGAGTTAGCCCCCAAAAATCCTAGGGTTAAACCAAAGGGTATCCCTAAAAAGCATATCGATACCCTTCTCACATACTTACGGAGATCGTCTGATAAGCTAGTCGATGCCCGAGATTTAACTCTGCTTCATTTCTTGTATCGAACAGGCGCACGGGCAGGAGAAGTTGCTCGACTAAATCTAGAGATGCTTCATATAGACTCGAATCGGGTCTGTATACCAGCTGAGGACGTGAAGGGGGATGAGGACAGAGAATTTTACTTCGGAGAAAAAGTCAAAGCAGATTTACGCAAATGGTTAGATATACTGCACGATCAAGGTTACAAAGAAATGTGGATTTTTCCGTCAACGCGTGGCGAAAAACTCTTACAACGTCCCTTAACCGTATCAGGAATTTATCAAATGTTCCATCGACGACTGGAGCAAGTTGGGTTACCAATGTACTGTATTCATGACTTACGACACACTTTTACAAAAGAGGCAATGCGTCAGGCGAAATCTCTTGCCAGTATCCAAAAACAACTCGGCCATTCCTCTCCCGATATGGTATTGTGGTACGCTAAGTGCTTTAGTCAGGAACATGAACAAGATTTTATAAATTTTGGTGATGAGTAGGCAGTAAATCTACTCGTTGCAAGGCTCACATAAGCTTCATTAGGACTTACCGATGACCTGTTAACTCGTAATGAGCAGGTCATCGG
>JAGRBZ010000911.1 GCA_020433805.1 Anaerolineae bacterium | reverse complement strand
AGGCCATCTGATCGGGGTGATGTAGCAGGGTCACGATGCCGTTGCCGATCAGGTGCATCACCGGATCATTGCCCACAAACAGCAGGTGGGTCACTGTGCCGATTAGCTCTTCATCGCTCAACTTCTGGCCTTCATGTTCAACGTCGATCAGGGCGCTGAGGAGATCGTCCTGGGGCTGACGGCGGCGCTGCCCGATAATGGTCGTCAGGTAGCTGACCAACGCCTCGAGAGCCATGCGGCTGCGTTCACGCACGGCTTCGGTTTGGTTGAGGTCGATGACGGCAGCTAAGGCCCGCGACCAGTCCATCAATTGATCGCGGTCGGTGGTGGGTAATCCCAATACCTGGGCGACCATAATAATAGGCAGCGGCAGGGCGAAGGCCGTCAGCAGATCAACCGGCCCGGTTTCCGCCTCCATCGCCGTGATAAGCTGCTCGGCAGTCGCTTCGATGTCCGGTGTGAGGCGAGCCACCATGCGCGGCGTAAAGGCCCGATTAACCAGACCCCGTAAATGGGTGTGAACCGGCGGGTCGCGTAAAATCATCCAGCCTTCGGCCACCTCAGCCAACAGCCGGTCGGCGGCGGGGGTGGGCGTGATGCGCTCCGGCGGCAAAACCGTGTGGACCTCGCGGCCAAAGCGCGAGTCTTTCAACACATCCACGATGTCATCGAGGCGGGTAATATACCAACGTCCCGGAACGGCGGGATCATCGCTAAGACCCCAGTGGATGGGATCATAGCAGCGTAGCCGGGCGTAGTGGGGGTACGGGTCGGGCAAGACGTCGGGGGCCAGCGGATCGAAGCGGGCGAGTGGGGTTTTAGTTGTGATGGGGGATGGACTCATCTAAGCCTCCCAATGGGCGTAAAACTGTCTTAAATAAGGAGCCAGCGCCTGAGCGGTGCGAGCTATCTGCGGTGGGTCGGTAATGTTTTGGCGGGTCAACGCTGTCTTGATTTCCTGAGTTATGGCAGCGGTATCGACCCGACTCGATTGGCCGTCCCAAATCGACCATTCGCCGTTGATCATAACGTGGCGCACGTGGCTACGGTTGGCTTTGCGCAGCAGAAACTCCAGCAGGCCGGCGGGCGCGGGATAGCCGTCCGGTGCCCAGTCGCCGCGCACGGCCTTCCAATCGAGCAGCACCAGATCGGCCAGGCTGCCGGGCGCGAGTGCGCCCAGCGGCACGTCTGGCCCCAAGCTAATGGCCGCCCCGTTGACGGTGCCCATCTGCCAGATCGTGTTGGCCGAAATCGTGGGCGATGTGGCTCCGGGACGATTGGCCAGCGTCCAGGCCAGCCGCATTTCGCGCAGATAATTCTGGTCTTCGTCCAGCGCGTG
>JAGRBZ010000910.1 GCA_020433805.1 Anaerolineae bacterium | reverse complement strand
GTATTGGAAAAAAGAGCCGATTTTACGGCCAATACCACGAAACCTTTAGGGTTTGGGCAGAACTGCTGAGTAAATACCAGATATCATTAGTGTCTGTGGCTAACAGATAGTTTGTTTATTTACCGAACGCAATAGCGTGGGGGATAAAAAAAAAGGGCCAGCTCGTTGAACGAGCCGGTCCTTTGTGTTGCGTAACAATACAATCAAGTAGAAAGAAGCGCCTAACACGTCACACAACCTTGTTGAGATTACAAATTGGCAGGACTAACGGAGCAAGAAACAGGAGCAATCAGTTTTGCCCCTTAATCCCTACCCCCAGTTTGTACAGCTAACTGACAACTGAAATCAACGATAAAAAAGGAGAAATACGTATGGAAATGCGATACCCGGTTCATCAAGACCAAGTAAAACGCATGACAACCGACGAACTACGCGCCAACTTTCATATCGGCGATCTGTTCGAACCGAACCAATTAAACCTCGTCTATTCCCACATAGACCGCGTCATTGTCGGGGGAGCCGTGCCGGTCGATGAGACTGTCGTTCTGGCCGCCGATAACCATGACCTGGCCGCCGACTATTTTCTCGAACGCCGCGAAGTGGGTATTATCAATATCGGCGGCGAGGGGAAGATTACGGTCGACGGTGAAGCGTTTAGGTTAGCCAAACGGGACGCATTGTATGTCGGCCAGGGCAAGCGCGAGGTCATCTTCAGCAGCGTGGAGACAAGCTACCCGGCCCAATTCTACCTCTTTAGCGCTCCGGCCCACACGCCCTACCCAACCGCCCATCTCAAGATCGAGGATGCAGCACCGGTTCATCTGGGCGATGCGCTCAACAGCAACAAGCGTACCATCTACAAATACATCCACCCCGACGGTGTGCAAAGCTGCCAGATTGTGATGGGCATGACGCTGCTGGAGCCGGGCAATATGTGGAATACAATGCCGGCTCACGTCCATGCCCGCCGTATGGAAGTTTACTGCTACTTTGATATCGAAGCCAACAACGTAGTTTTCCATCTCATGGGCGAAGCCGGCGAAACCCGTCACCTGGTGATGCGCGACCGGGAAGCGGTGATCTCACCAAGTTGGTCGATCCACTGCGGGATGGGTACCGGCAGTTACACCTTCATCTGGGCCATGGCCGGCGATAATGTCGACTATACCGACATCGATCCCGTCGCCATTGGAGACATGCGTTGAGCGCCAATCCCGCCTTCGACCTTTCCGGCAAGCTCATACTCGTCACCGGCGCCAATACCGGCATCGGCCAGGGCATCGCCGTCTCGCTGGCCAAAGCCGGTGCCGATGTGGTGGGCGCGGGCCGCTCCGCCATGAAGGACACCGCCAGGCTGGTGAAAAAGTCCGGCGCCAAATTCTA
>JAGRBZ010000909.1 GCA_020433805.1 Anaerolineae bacterium | reverse complement strand
TCAAGGTGTAAAACGGTTGAACTCCGGTTGAAGGCTTAGTTGGAGACTGAACCAATCTGAACTGCGTAACTTCTATAAAAAACGGAAGATCGAGAAAATAATCGACAGAACCTGCGGCACGATTATCACGATTTCATCTGTCATAATTCGGTAAATCGTGTTAATCCTGTCTGATTTTTCTTCACCACGGCTTAGTACAGAGATACCACGGCCCCCAATGCAACTCTTTTCAGAAAGGAATGAACGGCAATGTTCGATTTGATCATGTTAGTTCTGGCTATCATTTTGGGCGTTGTGGCTGCCATCCATTGGTGGCGACACGGCCAATCGATCCGTAAAGGGTTTGGTTATACCTTTCATGGGTGGTCCCTGGTTGATTTAGGGGTTGGAATGCTCATCTGTTTTATCGCGATGGTGGGCATTTTTAGTGTTGAATGGCTGCTGGGCGGTATTCGTATTGTCAGTATCCCCTTTAACCTGGCCTCGTTAGATGATAACCTCTTCATTCTCATTTTTGGCGCTGTTTTTGAGGAGGTCTTTTTTCGGTCGCTGCTGTTAAGTGGGCTGGTGGTTGTTTTGGGCGGGCGCAAATGGCCGGCCATTCTCATTAGCGCGGCGGTGTTTGGACTCGTGCATATCAACAACCCCGGCGCTTCCTACGTCTCGGCTTTTGGTAATGCGTTGGGAGGTATTATTTACGGCATCGCCTTCTTGGGCGGCCAAAATATCTGGCTGCCGCTGGGGCTGCACTTTAGCTGGAACTTCTCACAAGGCCCCATCCTCGGTTTCCCGGTGAGCGGGATGGATTTTGGCGGCCTGATCGTGCAGGAAGTAACCGGTTCCGACCTGCTCACCGGCGGCGCGTATGGCCCCGAGGCCGGCTTGGTGGGCATGGCCTTCCGCTTTGTGATCATGGCGATGGTGATTGCCTATTTGCAGTATCGCTGCGGTGGACGAGGCGATGCCAAAACCCTGGAATTTCCCATCAAGGTTTATGCCAATCCGCCTCGCCGTTGATGTGCAGAGGTACTGTAAAATTATTGAGGAGTGAGAATTAATTCGCTTACTCAATTCTGTCAGGTAATTAGTAATTGGTAAACAGTTCGACAATGTCACATTAGACGACTGGTCTCATCCATTCAACGCTGATTTGCCCGTGGCGCTCACCCCGCGATAAATCGCCGGGCTAGTGAACCGCGTCCGATAAATCGGACTAACCCACTTGACCACCATAGCCCCATTCATGGGGCGCTGTTCCATAGCAGGGTGATTTATCGCCCTCTGCGAGCGTCGAGAAAAGACAAGGTGTGAGGGTAAACGGCTTACCTCGATAAATGTGACATTGTCGAAATAGTAATTAGGGATAAAGAGCCAATTACCATTTACTATTTACTAATTACCCAAACGCAAATGGAGAAGTTGTTTTGATTCTCGATCCCTATTCTTCCAAGGA
>JAGRBZ010000908.1 GCA_020433805.1 Anaerolineae bacterium | reverse complement strand
CAAGGACTGACCCACCTTAGCTACAGTGAGCGGGAAGTATTGGCGCAGTTGCGGCTGCCGGCTGGGGCGGATTCAGAGGGATATGAGTTGCATCCGAGTATGCTGGATGCGGCCTTGCAAGCCGCCGTCGGATTGAGCATCAGTCAGGATATTCAAAAGCAGCCAGGGACGTTTGTCCCCTATGCTGTGCAGGCCGTCGCTGTGTACGGGCGTGTGCCCCATAACGCTTGGGCATATGTACAATACAGCGCCGGATCTGAACCGGCTGGGTCAAAGCTGAAGTATGATATTGTTCTCACCGACGCGAATGGGGCTATCTGTGTCAGCTTGAAGGGCTTGGCGGTACGGTCGATAGTCCAGCCGGTTGACAATGGCCTGTTCTACAGCACGCCGGAATGGCAGGTTAAGCCTTTGGCTGACGGCGATAAGGTCAGTCCTATCGAGCCAGGGTCAAACACCCTACTGCTGGTTGGGTTGGAGCCTGACGTTGTTGAAACCATCACCGCCACCTTCGACTCGGCCGAAGTCATTGCTTTCCCGCAGCCCGGCCCGGATATAGCCGGTTATATGAGGCATCTGGTGGGGCAGAGTCAGGCCCAACTGAAGGGCCTTATCCCCAGTAAGGCCAGCGGGCCTGGGCACCAGGTCTTAGTCGTCGCTCGAGACACCGTGGCCAGGTATATCTATGCGCCGCTGGCGGGCTTGTTGAAGACAGCCCGGCTGGAACAGCCTCACCTGCGCGGCAAGGTCATCACCGTTTCGAACCCGGAGATCGATGGCCTGATGTCCATACTGAGCCAGGAGTTGAGATCGGACAGTTTTCAGGCGATGGAAATCCGGTATGACGCAAGCGGCGTCCGAACGGCCAAAACCCTGCGTGAGGTAGCGTTACCGGCTCCGGCGAAGAGGGGTTATCTCAAGCCGGGTGGGGTGTATTGGATCATCGGCGGGTTAGGTGGCTTGGGCCGGATCTTTGCCCGTCACCTGTTGGAGCAGGGGGACCACGTTACGCTCATTCTGAGTGGTCGGTCAGCGCTGGATGAAGTTGCAAAGCAGCACCTGGCGGACTTGAAGCGGGACGGTGGAACGGTGGCCTATCTGTCGGCCGATGTCGGTCAGTGGGCCGATGTCGAGCGGGTGGTGCGAACTATCAGAGAAAAGTACGGATCACTGAACGGCATTATCCACAGCGCCGGAGTGATAAGAGACAGCTTGATCTTCAACAAAACAGCGGTAGAGATCGAAGCAGTGCTGGCTCCTAAAGTGAGTGGGATGCTCAATATCGATGCCGTCACCCAGGCCGAGCCGCTTGACTTCGTGGTGCTCTTCTCTTCGATGGCCGGGGTGCTGGGCAATATTGGTCAGGCCGATTATGCGGCGGCTAACGCCTTTCTGGATAGCTTTGCCCAGCATCGACAATCTTTGGTGGAGCAAGGGCAACGCTCGGGCCGGACCTTGTCCATCAACTGGCCGTTGTGGGCCGATGGCGGGATGACGGTCGATGACGAGACT
>JAGRBZ010000090.1 GCA_020433805.1 Anaerolineae bacterium | reverse complement strand
GAGCGGTATCGAAAGCGGAGTTTGCAACCAAGACCTATAAGGTTTTTACACCCTTGTTTCGATGAACATCACCGAGCATCGGGAACGATTGGTCTCTTTCACAGTCACCTTTGAAAACCTTATAGGTCTGACCCAAATCCCGTACGCAACCGGTGAACCACTGAATCACTGATGGGTCTGAATTCACTGAAGCACGCTTATTTTTCAGTGTATTCATAAAATTCAGTGGTTCAGTGTTTCAAAAATACCGCGCAGCAGCCGGTCTCCTCGGCCTGCGCCCACAACTCAGCGGTTTTCCCGCTGTTGTTGTCTCAAATTTTAAATCGACCCCCTTACGGGGGCACGGCTAGCTTGCCGTTTCGCCACCTTGTCTTTTATCCCCTACCTCCTCTTTCCTCTGATCAGAAGCCAGAGATTCAGAAACCAGAGATTCAGAGTCAAACGGGGGAGACCGCCACCCGAACACCGACGTCGTAGCCCCTGTCGTACATGGTGACCCTGCTGCGATAGGCGCAGCGGACGAGCCTCTCACTATCGTCCCACGAGCCGCCGCGCAGCACACGGGATCCCTCACGCTTCAAGTAAGCCTCCGTCCATTCCTCCTGAACCTGAAATGGATACGCTTTTTCCTGCCACAACGTACTGCACCACTCCCAGACATTACCGCTCATATCCACGCAGCCGTAAGGGCTGTCACCTTGGGGGTAATACTTACCAACCGGCGTCGTCTGCCCAACTTTTCCATCAAAGTTGCACATTGCTTCTGTCGGCAGCGCATTGCCCCACGGATAGAGGCGACCGTCCGTTCCCCGCGCTGCTTTCTCCCATTCGGCTTCGGTCGGCAGGCGCACCGTTCGACCGCCCTCCTGGCTCAGCCAACGGCAAAAGGCCACCGTATCATCCCAGGAAACATAATTGGCCGGGTGGTTGTCTCCGCCCATAGGGTATTTACTATCAGCCCACTTTGAGGCAGCCTTATATCCGGTTGCGGTCACAAACGCCGCAAACTGAGCATTCGTCACCGGATATTGGCCAATGAAATAATCGGGCAGATGGAGCCGGTGCTGCGGCTGTTCACCACCATATGCTTGGCTGTCTTTCTTCGGATCGCTGCCCATCAGAAATTCTCCGGCGGGAATGCGTATTAGGTCTAACTCAAAATTGAGGTGGGGAATGACGATTTTGGCTTGGTTGTCGCCGGTTTGGACCAAGTTGGGTGATGACAGGGCCGGGGCAGGTGGGTCTACGACCGATTGCTCTGTCGGTACAGGCGGTGGAGGTGGCGCGTTGCGACTGTCTTGAAGCTGACGCACAACCAGGCGCAGCGACCGCGCTACATCGTGGAAACCCTGATCCCGGTGGGACCAAAAAATGATCGGCTTAGCGTCTTGGGGCAAAGCTTGCAACTTGCCAAAGGGCGCATCTTCCCAGATACAGGGGCGTAGAATAACCGGAATAACAACCGCTTCACCGGCTTCGTGGCGAGCCATAGCCTTTTTCATCTCCACATCATAGCAATAATCGGAGGCGATGAAATCAGGACTGACCAACAGCAGGATGATATCGGCGGTGTGTAAGTTCTGGTGGATGGCCTGCTGCCAATCCTCACCGGCGCTGATGTCGCCGTCGTACCAGCCTTTAATCAGCTTACTCCGGCGCAAAAAGGCCAGGTGTTTATCCAGTTCGTCGCGCAGCGCCTGGTCGGCGCGGGCGTAGGCAAAAAAGATGGTGATCGGTTTGGTCATTGGCGATCCTCGTGGCAAGACAAGACCTTAGAAGCTGTTTTAAGAGTGGCCGTTAAAACAGTCTCTTACAGGTTTCCTCATTCTACTTGCAACAATATCTAATATCTATTGGAAGATGCGTTCACTTAGAGGTAACGTTGCAAACCTGTAAGGTCTAAACGTCGGTTACGCTGATTGTACTTTACACCGCTTATTTGTCAATGGGAGATTAAGGGTGCGCGCCAGACCTGACAGGTTTTATACGACACTTTCCGATGTAAATAGAGCGCCATTTGTCGCTTATCTTACGCCAAACGAAATCTTTGAAAACCTGTCAGGTCTTACCTTCACGGCATTGGGTGGCAACTCAGGTTACAATCACTTCCGCTTGAACAGCCCCATGATAAAGCCCAACACCACTTTAAACCAATTCGATCCGCTCGATGTCTCCGGCTCCGAGACCGGCTCCGGCGGCGGCGAGACTTCGACCGATGTTGACGCCACAGCGACAGCCGGTGATGATGTCTCGCGGCGCTCAAATATCACTTTGGTAAATTGCCCATTTAATTGCAGGGCAAAACTTTGATCCAAAAACTGAACGCGATAGGTGCCCGGCTGCTGGGCGTAAAGCTCAAACCCGCCGGGGCCGTACTCTGGCTTGCTGCCGCTGGTTAGGCGTTCCTGACGCCCGTCGGGGCGGATGATGATGACCGTCTCTCCTTTGACACCCATATCACCAACGAGCAAACCTAATCCCCGTCCGATCTCCATGCGATAGTGCCATCCCGTTTGCTTCGGTTCGGCGGGCGTCGTGACAGGGCGCGGTTCCGGCGCGGGTGCCGTTACCGGAGATGAAGACGGCGGGGGCGGTATATCCTCGGCCTCATCCGGTACAGGTAATGGCGATGGCCTTTCATCAGCCTTATCGTCTTCAAACACCTCCGCAGAGTCAGACGGGTCGGAGCCTGGAGCCGGAGCCAAGGCCGGTCCTGATGGCGACGGCGCAGCCACCGGTTGATCCCCACCGGGAGAAACTGACGGCGCGTTTTGGCGAAAGGTAACGCGAGTAAATTGACCGCTGAGGGTCAAATCAAAACGCTGTTCCATAAACTCAATCAAGTAACTGCCGGGATGATGGGCATAGACCTCAAAACCACCGATGCCGTGTTCGCCTTTGCTGCCGCTCACCACCTGCTCCCAACGGCCATCCGGCTTGATGATGGTGATGCGTTCGCCGGGAATACCAATATCACCGACCAGCAAACCAAGCCCCTGCCCTATCTCAAATGTATAATGCCATTCCGTCTGAACCGAGGGCGGCAGCGGCGGCCTGGTTTCCGGCGACGAAGGCGGCGCGTCTACAGGCTCGGAGGCCGTCGGTGTGTCCGGTTGATCAACCGGCAAAATCGTTTGAGGCGATGACCCGTCTTCGACTACTTCCTCAAATTCCTTAGCTTCTTCTTCAGGAAGTGGCGCAGTCGGCTCTACTTTTTGAAAATTGACGCGCGTAAAATGGCCCGTTAGCGTCAACTCAAACTGCTGATCTAAAAATTCAATGCGATAGCTGCCCGGTTTCTGCGCATAGGTCTCAAAACCGCCCACACCGTACTCTCTTTTGCTACCGCTAACAACCTCTAAACGATGACCGTCCGGCCGCGTAATCGCGATCCGCTCGCCGGGAATACCAATATCACAAACCAGCAAGCCAAGCCCTTGGCCCGTTTCAAACGTATAGCGCCATTCCGATTTCGCAGCAGGCGCATTGTCGTCAGGTTCAGGTGTTGCCTCAGAGTCCGGCTCTTGAGACTTTTCGTCCGGCACCACGCTTTCTTCATCCAATGTCTCATCCGTATCCGGATCGATGGGCGTAATTGCGGGAGTATCCGGGGTAATGATGGTGGGTAGATCATCAACATCGAACAATTTTTGAAAGGCATAAATACGGTCGGTGATAGCCCCCAGATGCTCAAACGTCTCCCACTCCGGCAGGCCCGCCGCGCCGGTTACGAACAGACAGGCCCCCATCACAAAATCGTCCTTCATCAACTCGCGGTTGTACCACAGCAGCGTTTTCCAATAATCGTCAGCATGGATCGGTGTATCGGCCACCCCACCCGGAATATCGCGCGGCACGGTTAGTTGTTTCGCCCACGGTCCAATATCGCGCGATGGGCCGCCCCACACGCCCTGCGTCATCCCGCACTCGGTGATGATAGCGGTATGCTTATCGCCAAATTTCTGGCGGATACCCTCATACATAATGCGTCGATAGCGTAGACAGCGCCACATCCCGTCGTTGCCACGGCCAGAACCTACAATCGGCACGCGATTATGCGGCTCGTTTGGCCCGTTCAGCCCGATTTTGTGCAGCCGATCCATCGTCGGCCAATCATATTCATGGAAGCCCAGGTAGGTGTAGGTTTCCAGCGTGCCGGGATAGAGCCGCAGCCATTGCTGACCGCGCCCATTGCCCTGCCCAAAGTTGAATGCCACCGGCTCGAAGCCTGCCGACAGCATCTTTTTACCAAATGCCACCTGGTACTCATCAAATAGCTTGTGCGTGTCATCGTCGCTCCATTCGGGAAAAACCTCGTTGAGCGACTCCCAGGCGTTAAAGAGAGGGCGTCCCTTGTAATGGTGACGCTCGCGATTGACTTCCTCACGCAAAATACGCTCGGCCATGGCGATACCCTTACGCCGGGCATCGACAGCGGTACCGCCGCTCAGTTGCCCGTAGTCCTGCGGGTGTACAAACAAGCGCCCGATGAGAAAGACATCGGGAATTTCTTGTTTGATACGACGCATCACATCCACCGAAAAATCGAGCGTTTTAACCACCTTAGGCCGCAGCCGAAAGACCTCGGCAAAAGCATCTTGCCGGGGGCCGGTGATGTGAAAGCCAAATTTGTGATTATAGAATGTGTCAAAGACGTGATTTTTTTGATTATACACGGTCAGGTGGCTCCCTCGTCTGTCAACTTTATTCAATTATATACCGGCTGTGGAACTAGCCCAAATGGCTTAAAGCGATGCTTACATTGGTCGCCAAAGTATGATAAAATGTTAAACGAAATGAGAGATTAGAGACCCGGAGATGGAGATATGGTTGTCACCCACGAATTTCACATTGCCTGTCGAGGCTTTTGCGATATGCACAATATTACCGACGCGGTATCGGCTGCCGTCCAAGCCAGCGAGTTGCAGGGCGGTATCGCTACCGTTTTTACGCCCAGCGCCACCAGCGCCATTACCACCGTTGAATACGAAAGCGGGATGCTGGCCGATTTCGAGGCGCTGTTCGAGCGCATCGCCGCGCAAGCCTGGCGGTACAAACACAACGACCGCTGGCACGACGGCAACGGCTTTTCCCACGTCCGCGCCGCGCTGCTGGGGCCGTCGCTGAGTGTGCCGTTCTCCGACCGGCAGCTCATTCTCGGCACCTGGCAGGAGATCACCTTTATCGACTTTGATAATCGCCACCGTCAACGACGTATCATCGTTCAGATGGTGGGCGAGTAGGTTATCATTATATTTTTGTGTATGATGAGAACAAAAGAGGGGATAAATAACTACGTCGAAATTCGACCTTCATTCGTTTTCCTGAAGCGCCCCAAAAACTTCATCACGAGTTACTGGTTCACTATCTTCCTCAGCTTTTATGGCATTAACGAGCGCAATATCTTCTATAACTTCGGCGAACAAATCGTAAAAGACTTGGCGCTCATCACGAAAAAGTTCTAAAAGCGCTTGCTTAAATAAATTCTTAACTTCATCAGCATCATTGAGTTGAATTGCCACAAGATGACCTCTTTTAACTATGTAGTAACAGATATTGTAACGAAGATCGAGACGTATTCCAACTTATGCGTTCATTATCACACACTTTACCAGCTTTTTCAACAGCTGTTATCAAGGAAAATGGAAAGCTTCATCGTACACTCTAGCGAATAATTGCCTATTGCAACCCACCTTCAATTCAAGTATATTGGATAACGGATACTTTGTATCGCCAACTACATACAAGGAAATCACTTAATTATGCTTTGTCCCTTCTGTATCGATGACGTCAAGTTCAAAAAGGAAAAAACCGGCGGCAGATCAACCCTGGTATATTTATGCCCGACCTGCAACGAGCAGGTGCCGGCTCTGTACGCTAAAGATTATAGCAAATATCCGCCTGTTGTCATCAGTGCTATCGGCTTTCGACAGCACGGCAAAACCGTTTACTTTGCCACCCTTTTTTACACACTCAAAAAATTGACGCTGGCCCGCGATTGGCCCGATTTTTATACAATGGGCCTTAATGAAGATAGCCTCGATACCGTCTACGGCAACGCCCGTATGCTCGATGACGGCTTTCTGCCCGACTCAACGCCCAAAAACTTTCCCCGGCCCACGATGATCCGGGCCGAGGGTGTGCCGATGCAGCCCGATTGCAGCCTGCTTATGTTCGATACCGGCGGCGAGTGTTTTGAAAAGCCGACCCAGCTTGTGCAGTTTGCCGGTTTTGTACGCCGTGCCGAAGCCGCCATGCTGCTCATCAGCATTGCCGATTTGGATGACGCCCGGGCCGGTATGCAGCAGTTGCTCAACACCTACATCGTCGGCCTGGGCGAGTTAAGCGGCAACACGAAAAATCAAGACCTTATCGTCGTTTTCACCAAAGCCGATAAACTGGTCGGTCGCTTTACGGGCAAATGGAATGCCCTCGCCACTTACCTTATTGAAGGGTCTGTAGATGCCCTGGCCGAGACCAATACGTACCTGGCCCGCATGCATGAAATATCAGAGCTGCTACGCGACTTCACCGAACAGGAGCTGTACGCCCACGAATTTATCAACGCCGCCGAGTCGAACTTTAAAAGCGTCAGCTTTTCTATTATTTCGGCGCTGGGGACGGAGCCGGACGGAGCCGAACTTTCGGTTGAAATCGTGCCGCGCCGTATCCTCGACCCGGTCCTGTGGGTCATGGAAAAATCGTTCGATGGGCCGGTGCGCTCGTTGAAACGGTGGTTGGGTTGGTAATGCATGGCTATCGAGCACAACTGGCACGATATTTTGTGGCGCGAGTGGCATTTTACCCACGATGAAGTCTACGCCGAACAACTCCATTTTGCGTTAGCCAAAGACGACATCGGCCAGCCTGATCTCACCGATGCCGTCCAGGGGCGACCGTTGCTGCCGGAAGTAGAAGCAGCCTTACGACAAGGTCTACGCCGCAGCTCGTCAGTGAGGCAGTTTTGGGGCGGACGAATCCAGCGGCTTGATGAAGAAAAGGCAGAATACATATCGGTGGGTCGCTCGGTCAAAGATTTAAGTCACGTCCATTGGTTTCGGCGTTTTCTAGGTCGGCACCTGCTTGTTGAAATCGGCGGCCACGCGGTTGATGCGCTTGAAAAGGTGGCCTATGGCCCCAACGCCTTTGCTAAAAAAGACGCTCGCTGGGTGCTGGAATGCATCGCTGCCGATACCACCGCCCGATTATCTGGCGAGCCGGAGAATTGGATTTGCCCCGACTGTTGGGTTAGCTGCGGCCCGCTTTGGATCGACCGCCCCTGGCGACCCGATTGGCAGTTCTACGGCTGTCGCCACTGCCAACGCAGCCACCAACTTTTCCACAGCACGCAGGAGATGGTGGCGGTACTCGATAATAAAGGGCAAGGCATCACCTTCAAAGATGGGCTGGTTCGGGCCAACTGGTTCACCCGCCGCACCTTGTTCGATTTCGACCGCGTTGAAATTGTTCGGGCTACCGATGAAGAGGTTGAGCGCTTCGCCGTACAGGTTGGCAACGATACGGACTCCGTCCGCCGCCCGCGCTATCCCCACATACGCTGCACCATCGCGCCGGAATGTAGCTTGTCGACCAACACCCTGCGTATTTTACGCAATAGCTTTGGACATGTTGAACAGACTGCCTCATGAAAAAACAAATTCCGGCAGCAGATGTCCATTACCGGCCACCCGCCATCGCGCTATCCGATAGCTGGTACAACATCCTCTGGCGTGAAAAAGCCACTTGCGGGGATGATGAATGGGCCGCCCAGCTTAATAAACTCATCGGCAGTGCGCCGGTAAGTTGGGGGCTTTCGCTTCAGGATCGCCCGCCAGCCGCCGAAGTTGAACACGCCATCAAACAAGCGGTCACGCTGTTCGAACCGGCCACGCGCAACACCTGGGCCGATCCTCTGGCCCGACTGGCTCACCAACAGCAAACGCCTGATCCCATCGAGCGCCACATCGCCGATTTAGGTCATCCGGGCTGGGCTAGCCGTTTTGTGGCGCGTCACGCTCTAGTAGCCTGGGGGGGCGAAGCCGTGCCGCGCCTGCGCGACATCAGCACCAAACGCGGGGCTGAGTTGCAAACGGTAGCGCAATGGCTCTTAGCCTCCATCGAACATGATACCTCGGCCCGGCTCTCGGCCAAGAGTAAATGGCTGCTCTGTTTGCGCTGTCTGGTGTACTGCGGACCTCATTGGGATGAACGCTCGGGTCACATGCCCTATGTTCACTACGGCTGCCGCACCTGCGGGCAAAGCCGCGACTTTTTACAGTGGGCCGGTCACATCGTCACTGTTTTAGATAAAACGATGACCGCTCCGATTATTGAAGAGCAAAAGACACTGCGCGGCAACTGGTTTCAACACCGCAATCTCTTTGACTGCAATTGGGTTGAAATTCTCCAAGCAAATGATGAGGATGTGGAACGCTTTGCTGTTCAGATTGGTAACGACACCGACTCGCGGCGACAGGGGCGCTATCATCAGATGCGCTGCTTCATCGGCCAAGGCTATACGCCATCGAAAAACACCCGGCGTATTTTGGAGCGCACGTTTGGCCGCCTTGAACCAGCACCGGAACAGGCAGGATTGTGACCCACGTTATTTTTGTTTCCGGCGAGAGTTCGCCCACGGTTATGCAATCGCCCAAAAATTGGCAGCAGATCATTTGGCGCGAATGGCGCAACTGCAATGACGCCGAGTACGCCGAAAAGCTGTTTAATCTTATCGCCGGAGAACCGATTGATCGATGGGCGATTGTACCATTAGTCATTTTAGGAGCTTTTCCAACCACCCTGGTGAGTTGGTTCATGGCTTTGATCTTTTTTTGGCAAATGCCGTTCGTAACCAGGCTTGGTTTGGGGCTGATTATCGGCGGGTTGGTAGGGGGTGGCAGCGCTTATCTTTTCGGTCGCGTTCTGAAAGCAAAAGGAGCAACCTGGAGCCACTGGCTGAACGGTTTCGTTTTTGATGCGCGGCTCATCGACAAAAATATTCCAAAATTTTCAGAAAATCGTATTGCTTTCCTACGGCCTCGACTAACCGTTGCTTTTGCGCTGGGCAGTCTGGTTAACATCGGGCAGGTGTTGCCGGGCTTTGATGGGCAGCCGATTACCATCTTTGGGTATGTATGGTTTCTTTTTATTGTTGGGATGATTCTCGGTCAGGTATTTAGCCTAAAATCGCTGTTTCATTTCAGCTACGATTGTCTCGTGGGTTTTTTCTTTAGCCAACTGGTAACGTACACCGTGGGAACTGTTTTTATCAACTTCATACCGACGTACGCGATAGCGCTCTTTGCCAGCGGCTTTCTGGTCGGTGGAATAAGCGGCTCCGGCCTGGGCCGCAAAGTGGGCGCGATTACCATTCTTTTTTGGGCACTGCTGTTTAGAATTTTAATCGCGCTGCTCGGTTTTTTTGTTACACCTTCGCTAGGCTGGTTGTCGGGATTTATTATGTTGGGTGTGGCTCAAGGTTTAACCCGGATGTGGCCCATCTACAATCACCGAGTTTCGTTTGAGGCGATCTATCCTCATCGGTATTGGATGCTGTGGTGGGCTAAACGCCCCTATGTCACCGAGGTTGCCGCCGTGCTGCGCCATCACGCCACCGGTATGACCTGGCAGCTAACAATGGATCAGCTCTACATGGAACTGCAAAAACTTCGTTCGCCGACCGTGTTGATCGGTTATCTGCGCAGCGATGATTGGATGGGGCGTTTTATTGCGCCGCACGTATTGGTTCGGCTGGGCAGCGAGCCGGTTGAGGCGCTGCTGGAGTTGGCCAACAAGCCGAATCACCTTCTCAATAAAACCGCCCGCTGGATTTTGGCCAGTATCAGCCACGACACGACGACCAGGCTTGGTGATCGCGCCGACCAACTGTTATGTGTCGATTGCCTGACGTACTGCGATACCTATACAGAGTATGTGGGTAAAAAATCGCTTACTTACCACGGCTGTCGAACGTGCGGTCAAAGTTGGGAATTTATTTTATGTACGGCGCGGCACGTCATCGCCGTGTTTGACGAAACGTGGCACGAACCGTATCAGGAAAACGAGGGAACGGTTCGTGTCAACTATATAGCACGCAACCAGCTTTTCGACTTTGATACGGTGGCTATCCATCGAGCCAGCGATGAAGTCATCGAGCGCTTCGCAGTGCGGGTCGGCAACGACACCGATCCCGTGCGCCAGCCTCGCTACAAACAGATGACCTGTTCTATTGCACCGCACTGTCAGCTCTCGAAAAATACGGTTAGGGTTTTAGAGCGAACATTTGGAGAAGTGGTTAGGGGTGAAGTGCTTTAGTCGAGCATTTTGCTAACAGACACCGTTGTAGTTTGACCAAATTCGGTACACAACGGGTGAACCACTGAAACACTGAGGGGCTGAGGTCACTGAAGTAAAGCTATTTTTCAGTGTATTCATAAAAATCTAGCGAAGCTCTGCCTCAAACCGACAAGAGAATTGGACGCAGATACACGCAGATTTTCTCAGATAAAAAACAAAAAATCAGTGTTTATCAGCGTTCATCTGCGTCCAAAATTTTGTCTCATTTGTAAGGAATTTTCAGGTTCAAGGATTTCAGTGCATCAGTGTTTCTAAAACGTAGGCAATGGCTGATATTAACGTGGTTCTGCCATGCCGGCGCGGTTTTTTCCCTGTATGACGACTTCCTTATATACTGAAGTGGAATAAATACGTTATCAAAGAGAGTTTGTAGAAGCGAAAAATGGCCAACGGTGGCTAATGTAATAAGCGGCGTACTGTTAACAACAACGTTCACGATTTCTGAGTTTGCTCGTGCCAAACATCTCCAACTTCGGCTTCTTGCTCCAGTTCATCATCAGGATAATCAATTACCGCAAACCCGTTTTCGGAGAGAAGGCGATAAAATTCCCATCGATCACAATTCAACAACTGAGCACCAAACCCACCTGATATTTGGCCTGTTTCATACAATTTGCCCAATGTATAGATAAGAACTTTTCGTCGGAAACTCTCGGGGTCTTCCTTTAAGGCTATTAATAGCTCGTTTGGAAATGTAACGTCCATAGTGGTTAATCCTTATTTACAAAGCTGTAAAACTATTGTACCTTGTTAAATAGCAAGGAGCAATAAAAAGCAAAGATCAGATTAAGCTTTATTGTTTTCATATGTAAAGTATCCATGCTCATCTCATTCGATAAAACAAAATTCCCCCTCGTTGTGGTTGAGGATGTGGGGGTTGAAGTGCATATTTTGCCGGTGACCAAGGTTCAGTTTGAGCAATTTATGGCCGAGACCGGCTCGTTCAGTGTCGAGCGGTATGAAGCGATGCTGGGCTTAAATCCGGCTGTCGGTTTTGATAGCTTTACGCCTGAAAACCGTGAGCGGCTTTTTGTGACCGGCATTTTGCCGGGTGAGGCGCTCGATTTTGCTCACTGGCTGGGAGAGGGTTATGATTTACCGACGGTAACCGAGTGGCGTAAGCTGTTGGCCGCTTTACGCCGCGAGCCGCCGCCGCGCCAGCATCAATTAACCGATTTGATCGAAGCTCCATCTGATACCATCCTGGAACGTCTGGAAACGCAGCTTCATATTCGATCGATGCTGGATTATACCCTGATGCGGGGGGGATTAGTCGAATGGGTTTGGCAAGATAAACATCCGGCCGGGTTGGGTGTACCCCGCCCGCAATTTCATGCAAATTTGTGGAACCCGCTTGTCAATGTTGTGAAGCCCCTCCGGCATGACCAGCGTATTCCCTATTTTGGCTTTCGACTCATTCGGCGCGGTGAGTGGTATCTAGCCGATAAGGACAATGCGCGCTTTGTGTTCTAACGAGGACCGTAGGACGTAGGACGTGGTAAATAGAAATATAGGATAGTGCGTAATGCGTATCTTGTATTTCATGCGTATTATGCACTACATTCCACGTCTCTCGTTCCACCCACCAAGCCAAAAAAAACAAACCATAAACAGGATTTCATAATGCCAACTATCCAAGCTTGGCAGCATATCTACAGCAACGTAGAAAAAGAGCAATCGCCGCAAGGACGCGGAGGTTTCCAAACGCTGTTTTACAGTCAGGGTCTCACCGAAGCTGAAGTGGAAGAGATGGAAGGTCATCTGCTCTACTTCACCTCGGCGGTTGAGCCGATTAAGCGCCTTTTCTTTACCATTTCAACCGGCAAAAGCGCTGTCGCCCAGATTGTGCCGATATCGGCCACCGACAAATACGGGCGTGGTGGGCGCTATCTGGCCCACAGTTTGGTCTTTGCGGCAGACGCTGTGGCCCATTTTGAAGCCGATCCGTTTCGCGTGTTTCGCCAATGCTTGTTCATCGACAGCGTCGATGAGGCGTTGGCTCAAGGTGATTTCGAAACAGGCCGTATTCCGCCGATTGATCTGGATTTATCGAGCCACTATTCCAAAGGGGTTGAGGCGGCTAAAAAATGGTCGGCGACAGAACATAAAAATCTGGCGATGCTGGCGTTACGGGCCAATCAACAGGCCGCAGCCCGCAACGCCATTACCATCGTGGGACAGTCAGCACAAATTGAAGAAGCCCTGGAAGCTGCGTTTCTCGTAGTGCCGCTCACCCGACGAATGCGCTGTTCATTCGATACCTACTTCTACCGCTGTAACTTAGTTGCTACCTATTACTGGGCCATCGGCCTGCCGGAGGCACCGGTGAGCATAAAATTTGCTCAGGTCGATGCCGCCGCCCGTAACGTTAAAGGTGATCTGCCCAATGGCCCGACTACCGCTTATGAACGCTGGGTACTGGCTGCCATCGAAACACGCAAACTCGATGACCTCGCCCGCCAGCGCGATATAGCTCTGACCGTTGGCGAGTGGCTGGATGACCGCGAATATGACCTTGACCAATTGAGCAAAGCCTCGCCCGACCTCATTACGGCGGTATTCAAAGCCAGTCCTGAATCGGTGAAGGCTGCTTTACAGCGACAGGTGGCTCAAAAACTACCCTCCGACTTAACCCGCCGCGCCGCTGAGCATATTTTTGCTGCCAACTCCGGCATCGATCTCTATCGCCAACTGCGACAGGGTTTCGAACTTGCCGAACTGCTCGACGCGCTGTATGCCAGTTACGAAGCCGACAATTTCCAATCGCCTGCCCGCAACGAACTCAAAGCGCTGACAAAAACGCTCGACACCACCGAGCATAAAATGCTGCGTCTATTTTTAGCCTATTGGGATAACCCAAAAAAAACGCTGCCGGAAGCGTTGCAGTGGTCTGATGAAGCGGACTACCGAACTTTTGTCGAGGTAGCGAACCGTCTTGAACTGGTCGATCCACTGCGCTTGATTGTTCCCGGCAAAGGTGATCTGTATTTGGATATCCATCCGCCGCAACGCGATCCCAACCTCCCTGAGTTGGCCGAATCGCTGGTCGCTGCCGATGAAACGGCTTGTCTCACCCGCCTGAGTCCCTTTGTCGCGCGTCAATCGCGGCGCAATTTACACCGCCTCAATAAACTGATTGAGGATACTCCCGCAGCGCCCGCCGATTTCCAAAAGGCGGTTCAGAACGCTATCCAGGCACTGCCGCCGGAAAAAGGGATCAAAGGGATGGTAAAATCTGTTATGAATCGACTGCTGCATCGAACAAGTAAGCCATCGCGCCCAAAAAAGTAGGTCTTTATCGTTTTGAGCGCACGTTTTGCATGGTATCGACAACAAAACCGCCGAATCGCTCCTCTTGCCAGGGATCGCCGTGGTTGTGGTAGCCGTAACGCTCCCAAAAGCCGGGTTTATCGCCGGCTAAAAACTCCAGGCCGCGCACCCACTTGGCGCTCTTCCACAGATACAACTTCGGCACCAACAGCCGCACCGGATAACCGTGATCGGGCGTAAGGGGCTGCCCTTCGTATTTGAGGGGAAACATGACGTCGTCATCCAAAAAATCTTCAAGCGGAATGTTGGTCGTGTAGCCGGGATCGGCGTGAACCATCACGTGCGTTGCGTCGGGCAGCAGATTGACATGCTTCATCACTTCGGCTACGGGGATGCCTTCAAATGTGTTATCGAATTTGCTCCATTGGGTTACGCAGTGCATATCATTTACCTGGCTCTTCATCGGCAGCGAACTGAACTCTTCCCAAGTAAAACGTACCGGCTTTTCCACCCGCCCCCGGATATAAAAATCCCACAGTGACAGATCGCGATAGTGCGGCACGCTGCCCACATGCAAAACCGGCCATTTTAGCGTCAACGACTGGCCCGGCGGCAACCGGTCTTGATACCGTTCTTCCTCTTCTTTTCTATTCTTCTTACCAAACCACATAGCGAGTCCTTTCCTAACAACTTAGACCTTACAGGTTTTATACAGTCTTCTTGCCCTTACATTCAAAACCGTTCGCGTCATATCTACTCTAGAAGTCAACCTCTGAAACCTGTAAGGTCTTTACGAACCCAACGCCGCCGTAGAAAAGACCACGTGAAACGGCATACAATAGATAACAACGCTCTGGTACTGAGAAATATCGACATCGGCCGGTATCTCATAATTTTGGTTGCCGATGTTGCCCTTGAGCGAACCGAGATCGATATAATTATCCATGATATCGGCATGGGTGGCCGGAGCAGGGTGGCTGGTTAAAATCACGTGCAGGTCAGGGCCGTTGGTGGCCATAAAATCCTCAAAACGCAGAACGTGCGAGCCATCCGGTAACTGGTAAACCGTGGCCGAGCCGGAACCTTGGTGGAAGCTATCGGCATCTTGAAATTGTCCTTGCAACACCACAACCGGTTCGTCAGAAGCTGCTTCCGGCATGGGATCATCCATCATCTTGTCCGGCATCTCGGCGGAAGCGGCCTGGATTTCGGCTTCCATTTTTTCAAGTTCATCGGCCGGCATCTCAGCGAGCTGTTCAGCCTTAGGAAGCGTAAAGGAAAGCTGGTCGCCAATTTCCTTATCCATCTGATCGAGCGAGGCCTGCGAAACCTGGGCCAACCCAACCGCCTCGCCCGACGCCCCGGCTACCGGGAAATCCTCATCAACGACATCATCAATAAACAACGGCGAGGCCAAGTACCATCCTACCACTCCAATAACAACTACGGCTATCAGTCCAACCACGGCTAAAATAATCGATTTCATCTTGTGCATTCTCCTTACTGAAAAAACTCAGGTTGCCCACTTGTAGCAAAAAAAAGTAGGTTTAACGGGAAGAAGTATCCTTAACAACACTTTACATCTACTTTAGTAAAGAGATATTACAACAGCCTAACCAACACCTTACGAAATTATTAAAAAGGCCAACGCGCGCTATCAAAAGTCCTTTGATAAGCCGGTTGGCCAAACGACAAAGCAGTACCCCCGACAGGAGTCGAACCTGTGACACAAGGTTTAGGAAACCTCTGCTCTATCCTCTGAGCTACGGGGGCAAAAATAAACGCCTATTTTTAGGGCGCTAGGATCTTAATGGCTGTTGTTGTAAAAGGTTGTCCGCTGAGAACCAAATACTCCTCCTACACAAGCAAGATTTTTAATAACGAAAGTCTACTATGAACCGCTATCTAAGTCAATTGCTTTTTGTAAAACATGGGCTACAGAAGTAAGACAGAATGGTCTTAAAAAACCCAGATAATAACCAGATATTCTCCTCTATTTCCCATGCCATTTTAAGGAATCAACAAACCCTCAAATTCCTCTCACCTGCGGGTCAATTACATCCCTAACATCTATTGTAAACTAAATCCATCAAAGTTTAGGTTTCACATTTGTCGGGGAGATTGTATGTCACTTACCCAAGTTTTGCCAAGTAATACCGCATCTGCAACTCCGCCGAAGGTTCGGTATTTTTCCTGGTGGCTGGTGGTGTTTGCCGCCGGTTGGTTCGTTGTGTTGCTTACTGCCTTTCCCGATCCGACAACACTGATGCAGCGTCACTGGCCGCTTATTTTGGTGGGGGTTGGGGGAGCCATACTGGGCAATGCCACGGCTGTTGGCGGCGGATTGGTTTTTGTGCCGGTCATGATTGTTCTGTATCACATGCCGGCCGAGGCTGCGCTCAAGCTGGCTTTAGCGACCCAAGCCTTCGGTATGACCAGCGGCGCGATAGCCTGGCTCCGGCGCGGCGTCGTTCCGATTGAGGCTTTGTACGCCACGACACCGGCCTTGTTAGTTGGAGCGACGGTTGGAACTGTCGTCATCGCTCCCAGTAGTGTGCTGGTTAAAAGTCTTTTTGGGCCGGCCTCGATCCTCATTGGTCTTACCACGTTGCTGATGCTCAACCGTTCGGGCAATCGTCTTTCTCTGCCGCACCGAGCCACGCTCCCGCTTATTTTTGTCACGCTGATGGGCGGGCTGTTGACCGGCTGGATTGCCATCGGTGTGGGCGAGGTTGTAGCCGCTTTTTTGATGTTAGCTTACGGTCTCCGCATCGAGCGATGCGTGGGGTTAGGGGTGGTGCTGCTGGCTGTCGGCTCCATCTACCTTACGCTGCTGCACCAAGCCACGGCGCATGATATTCCGTGGGACATGACCATCTTCACGATTTTAGGGGCGGTCTTTGGAGCACGTTCGGCCCCGTTTTTAACCCAATACCTCAGCGCTCGTGCTTTGAAGTTAGGGTTCGCTACCGTTGCCATTGTAGACGGCTTCATCTTTGTTGTGCAATCGTATTTTGTGTAAAGCCAAACCACCTCGACGTTCGAGTGGTTGCATCTAAAAAACCATGTAGTTAAGTTAGGAGAGACTCTCATGAAACCTTATCGATTTAAACATTTTGTACCCGTTGTACTGTTAATGACAGGCCTTATAGTAGCCGCCTGTTCCGGCGCGTCGCTGGAAACGGTGGAAACCGCAACACTGCGCATTGTTGCTCCCGAAGGCAGTTTTCGGCAGCCCGACGGCACCAATGCCCCGGAGATAACCGGTTCCGGCTTTATTTTTGATGAAACAGGGTTAGCGATTGTGCCCAATTACCTCATTACAGGGGTTAGCAATTTTAATGTCTTTATTGGTGAAGAGCAGACCACACCCGTGCAAGCCCAGGTGGTCGGGGTAACGGAGTGCTATGACCTGGCCATTCTCCAACTGCCGGTTCAAGATGACGATTATCCGGCTCTAGAACTGGACGATGAACTTGAGATCGAAATTGGTGAGAACGTATTTGTGGCCGACCGAACTGCTGATAATGGCACTTTTACCCTCATCCCCAGTACGATTGTTCGCCAGACGGGAAGTGCTCAAAATAGCCAGGTGGCCGGGAATGAAGGCTTTATTCAGTATAATCCTTCCTTCAATGTCGACGGGTTCGGCGGGCCTTTGCTGGATGAAAAGAATCGATTGCTCGGTTTTACCTACGCAGCAGATGAAACCGGCGTACCAAGGTTGGCGCTAGGGGTCGATACGTTGTACCAACGGGTTCAAAGCTTGAGTGAAGGCAACGATCCTTTCAATTTGGGTATCAACGGTCAGGCTACGGTTATTGATCGAGATGGTCAGCAGATCACCGGTCTCTGGGTGCGGGCCGTCGCGCCAGAGTCACCTGCCGAACGCGCCGGCATTCAAGGCGGCGACATCATCACCCACCTGGGCGAAACGCCGCTGGCTACCGACGGCACAATGCGAGCTTTCTGCGACACCGTGCTCAACCGCGAACCGGGCAGCCAACTGAGTTACCAACTGGTTCGTACGTCCACAAATGAGCAATTGACGGGCGCATTTTTTAGTAACTCGTCCCCCCCGGTCACACCAACCGTCACCGCCGAACCTACGGGCGAACTTCCCGTTACTCCCGGACCTACACCGATTCCGGCATCAGCTTACACGCCGGTGGTCGAAGATTCGGGAACATTCCGGGTTGAGATACCTGGCATCTGGGGCCAAATTATCGGACAGTCGGACCGGGATAGTTTTGGCGTGGTGACCTCAGCTACAATTAATGCCAATGCCCCCGACCAAGCTGCGAATTTCCTCGAGTCACGCTTCTCCATTCCGGGGTTACGTCTAACGGTTCTCCGCGACAGTCAAGAGCCGACGGCCTTTCTCAACGGCTTCGGCAACCCCGATTATTTGGACAGTTGTGAAGGGCCGCAACGGTTATCGATCAACGATCACCCCACCTATACCGGCGCGCTGGATGTTTACCTGGGCTGCGATCAAAACAACAGCACCTTCTTTGTCGCCGCATTTACGGCCAGCGGCTCGAACCCAAATCCGTTGATTTCGCTGGTCTCCCGTGACTTGAACCTGACCGACCTTTACCACATGCTTGATACGCTGGAAGTCGACAGCTAACCTGTTGAAAAATGCTCCGGTTACTGAACCAACCGGAGCAACACTACACCAATTGACCGAACGACTTATTATAAGGAGGTAGCTATATGAAACGCGAATTACTGCCCAAAGAAACCATCTTAAAAAACCGCTATTGCATCGTCAGCATCATTGCCCCAGGCGGCATGGGCGCTGTGTATCGTGCCTTTGACCAAGACCAACAAAAACAGGTAGCTATTAAGGAAAACTATTTTAATAGCAAAGAAGGAACTGCCCAGTTCAAAACAGAAGCCGATGTCCTACGCCGCCTGCGCCACCCCGGACTGCCCAGTGTAACCGAAGATTTTACCGAGAACGAGAGCCAGTATTTGGTTATGGAGTTGATCGAGGGCCAGGATTTAGCGCAAATTATCAAAGAGAATGGGCCACTGAGTCAGGAGCAGGCTCTCGATGCTATCATTCAGATCTGCCGGGTTGTCGATTATCTGCATCGACAGAACATTATTCATCGAGATATCAAACCCCAAAATATTAAGATGACCCACAAAGGGCAGGCCATGCTGGTCGATTTTGGTATCGCCAAAATTGCCGAAGATGGTGGGCAGACCTCTCTTGGAGCCAAAGCGGTGACCAAAGGGTACTCGCCGCCGGAGCAATATTCCGGACGGACCAACGCCCGCTCCGACATCTATGCTCTGGGCGCGACGCTGTACACCTTACTAACCGGCCAGACACCCCCGGCCAGCACCGAACGATCCATCGGCACAGAAAGCTTTGTTCCGCCGGAGAAAATCACCCCCGGCCTAAACCCTGCTCTTTCGCAGGCAATTGTACACGCAATGGAGCTAATACCCGACAAGCGTCCTAAGTCAGTGGCGGACTGGCAAGAGACGCTGGAACAAATTCGGAAGGGCAACATCAAGCTGTATAGGCCGGAGCCAGAACCTATTCAGCGGGTTCGGCCGGCTCCGTTGCCGTCGCCTCAGACATCGCCCGTTTGGAAATGGATCGGCTTGGCAATGATAGGCCTGATTGTTATCGGCTCGGTGGTACTCTTTTGGCCATCTGGTTACGAAGATGCCACTGCTCAGGAATCACCCACTGTAACCTCTACGGCTATTGAGCATTCCGAGCCGACTGCCACACACACGCCGGCGGCAATCGCCGGGAGCGCGTTCACACCAACCGCCACGGCGACACCGTCACCTACAGAAGCATCGGCAAGTGAGACAATCGGAACCGTAACGGCCAATATTCCGATCTACGAAGATCCCTCAAATCAGGCCGACACAATCGAACGCTTTACCGAAGGCCAGCAAGTCCGAATTGTTAGCCGCACCCGCGATGACCAATGGTTGGAAATCGACGAGCCGACCAAGGGATGGGTCATGGTCCAGTTTATCGAAATTGATGGTTCGCTGGCCGATGTGCCGACCAGTACCGTCGTGCTGCCGACGCCAACGCTTACCCTACCACCTACTGCCACACCATCTCCTGCCCCCTCGCTCGTTGGTCCGGTTCAACTAACATTAGGGCGTGGATGTGGTTTCTATACCTTGCGGACGGGCGGGAACCAATGGTTTACCTTCTTCTCCGGGGAAAACAACACCGCGATGATCGTTGCCTTTATCCAAAATGAAACGGCGGTAGAGCTATTTGTCTATGATCAAGACCAGATCGTCAACGGCCGATTGCCTGCCAACCCGGATGACGTAGCCCACCTGGCGCTGCTAACCCCCAATAACGGACGCGATAGAAACGCAAACACCAAAGACATAGTCTGGGCTGGTGGTGTCACTCCTCAGACCCAATATTACATCCGGATCGCCAACCGAAGCTCCAATACCATCAGCTACTCCCTGGCTCCCAGTGATGTCTTTAGCTGTCCGTAACCGGCCTAGAGAGATCGAGATAGAGTTCGAGTTAGAGCGAATCAACTAACTATCTAACCAACAATCCAACCAACTATCCACAGGAGAGAGCAACTATGGAAATTACATTACACTGGGAAATCGATGGGCAGTCGGAGCAGCTAACCGTAACCGACTTTGATATCGCTAATCGACCGGTCTATGTGGGCCGCAGCCAGTCCTGTCAGGTGGTTATAGCCGATCCGAACAGTTCGGTGTCTCGCCGCCACGCCGAGATTTTTTTACAAGATGACGATTTTCACCTCCGTAATCTGAGCCAGCGCAGCGTAACCTACATAAACGGTCGCCGGCTAGGGCATAACCAAACTGCGCCAATTAAATCAGGCTTCCTGGTTCGTCTAGGGCGGATCACCCTGCAAATAGGCTACCGGCCCCCGGAGACGAACGGAAAATTTATGATCAACTGCTCCCACCCCGACTGTGATCGACTGGTTAACCCCGCTCTCGATCAATGTCCGTGGGACGGCACTGTCCTTTTCTGGGAAAACTAATTATTCATTCTTTCATTTAGCATTTACGCAGTTGGGTGGATCGAACAAGGTGACAGTCACTTTTTAGTTAGCCTGAGCGTTCGTTTGGCTCAAAAAGGTCGGTTTATTGCATTCAAGTGACTGTCACCTTTTGAACTGCGTAACTCATATTATTATTAAAACTTTCATTTTACAGGAGAGAACCATGTCCAATATCGCCACAGCACTTAAAATAAAACTAAATTGGGAAGATAACGGCACAGGCGATGCGTGTGAGAAGGATGTCACCCTGCCGGCCACCTTCGGACGCGATAGCCACAATTCCGTTGTTCTCAACAGCCAGCAAGTATCGCGCCGACACGCCCGTCTGGATATCGACGGCAACCAGGTCGTTCTCATCGATGAGGGTAGCAGCAATGGTGTCTATGTCGAAGGCCAACGGGTAAAACGCCACCCGGTAGTCAGTGGGGCCAGTTTCGATATCCGCCCCTTCAATTTTACCGTTACGTTTATTGAAAACGGCCATAGCGAGAACGGGCGGGACAAAACCCAACTTATCGATGCTGAAACCGCACTGATCACTATTGAACGGGACACGATTAACGGGCATACGCCTAAGGTGTTACCCCCGGAAACGGCTCGCGAGCTACGTGTGCAGTGGACAAACACAGTTACCGACGAAACCGCCAGTCGCACTATTCGCCCCCCGATTACCATCGGTCGGGCCGAAGAAAACACCATTACGCTAACCACCGATCCGTCGGCCTCGCGCCGGCACGCCAATATCAAGATGGGTGATGAGGGGCAGATTATTATAACTGACCAAGGCTCACATGGCGGAACCTTTATTAACGACAGCGATCAACCCATACAGCAGCCGACGGTTGTAACGGCTAAAGATACCATTCGGATTGGGCAGTATGAATTTAAGGTGGCTTGGGCTACCGATGATAATAATGATGATGAGGCTCAACCGCCTGAAGAAAACTTAACTTCATTCATCAGCGACCAGCCGCTTACAGCCTATGTTGATGGCGGTCCGACAACCTTTGACCCGGAGGCGGGTTTAGACCCCTATCTCCAACCCGATCTTCTCCCTGCCGCGTTTGAAAAGCCGGTACTGAATATGGAGGAAATGCACCAACTCGGCGTGCCGGTCGATCAAACAACCTATCTGGCCTTGGGCGGCGGTATGGGCAGCTTTGTCTGGGTTGATTATCTCCGCAATGCCGGGGTCGATTTGGGTCTCATAACCGTGATTGGGGCTAAAGAGAAACCGTTTGAACGGTATCAGGAGTTGTGTCGGCACTCGCAGATTCCCAACCATGAACGGCTGCGGAGCGACTCCGGCTCCACTCCCGACAATATTTGGGGTTGGCCCGGTTATGCCGTCCGCGAGGCCTGGCGCGATCTGCTCCGCTTCCGGCTCGGCCACGCCCTTAAAGTGACGTGGACCATCTTTGGCGAACCGACGCTGGCCAACACCTACACCCCCATTTCAGACGATGTGTACCGCTCGGTTGAAGCTGAGGCGCGACGCATCGGCTGGCAGCATATCTGGCGCTTTGGCCGAATTATAGCCATTCGCAAGACCAATGACGGGCGCTACGTGGTGCTCTACTCTCAAACAAACGATAAGAAACACCCGCTGTACCGGTTGGTTGTAGCAAACTACATCCATCTGGCTGTCGGCTATCCGGGCGTTAAATTTTTACCTGATCTGCAGGCGTATCGCGAAACAAGCGGCGACTTCAAACACGTCGTCAACGCTTACGAAGACCACGATCACATTTACGATCATCTGGTTCAACATGGCGGAACCGTTTTGGTTCGCGGACGCGGTATTGTGGCCTCGCGCATCATTCAGCGTCTATACGAGGCTCGCCGGCAAAACGACCGCATTGTGATCCTACATCTCAATCGCTCGCCGCGTCCATTGGGTAATCGATTTGGCCGCGCCGAGCGCCAGGTTGAGCATCATTGGGAGTTTCAACCCTTCAATTGGCCCAAAGCCAACTGGGGTGGCGATCTGCGAGCGTTACTGGAAAAAGCCAACGACAGCCAGCGCGACGAACTGTACAACGATTGGGGCGGTTCGACCACGGCTGACCGGGCCGACTGGCGGCAGATTGTCGATACCGGCCTCAAAGAACATTGGTATCAAATTCGCTTTGGCCGGGTTAGCCAGGTTGAACGCCGTAACGAAAAACTGGTGACGGTCATCAACGGCTACGGCCACTTTAACGAAAACACCGAACTCCTGGCCGATTTCATCATCGATGCCACCGGCCTTAACTCCAACATCGACAGCAATCCGCTGCTAAAAGATTTGTTGGATCTGTATAACTTGGAACGCAACCCCAAAGGCCGGCTGCAAGTTGCCAACGATTTTGAGGTAACGGGCATGCGTAATGAAACCGAGAGCCATCTTGGTCGCTTTTACGCCAGCGGCGTAATGACCCTGGGCGGCCCCTATGCTCCGGTGTTTTTTCCAGGTCGAACTTGTCGTTGAGACTCACGCTCTGCTTACTCATCGGGCACATCCTCCCGTGTTTGCCGATATGCTGAG
>JAGRBZ010000907.1 GCA_020433805.1 Anaerolineae bacterium | reverse complement strand
TTTTACGGACTACGCACTACGCACTACGCACTACGCACTACGTTTTATGAATCGTTGTGGCGAAAAACTAATGACACTAACGTAATTGGTAATTGGTAACTGGTAATTGTCATTTCGAGCGACCCATTCGACTACGCTCAGGGCAGGCTACAGGAGCGAGAAATCCCCCAGAACTTTGTTTGCAACCGAACGCTGTAGGGATTTCTCCGCCTTCGGCTGCGAAATGACATGAAGTGCATAAGTCATAGAAATGGGTAAGGTATTTAATTCCCATTCCTAAGCTGCACTCAGCCCAATAATATGCCCTAACTTATCGACATTAAACCGATCGCGTAGGTAGTGAGCGTTCTTTACAGCCTCGGCGATTTCGGCATCACCAAAGCCGAGGGCTTGCAGCGTCGTTGCGCCCCCAACCTGGGTTAGCCAGGCCGATACCTGATCGGGGGTGGGTACGGTCGCGGCGATTGCTTGTATCTCCGCCCAGTGGTTGGCGATTTTGTGCTTGAGCTGATCAAAGTCGGCCTCGGTCATCGCCAAAAATTTCGTTTGTTCGGCCATCACTTTATCGGCGATGGCCGGATAAGCGGCGCGAATGGCTTCGCGATGCGCCTCAGCCGGGGTGAGTTCGGCCCCTTCCAGCTTTTCCAGCGCTTCTTCGCGACTCATCCGGCGCAGTTTGTCGTATAAGCCGGCCATAATAACCGTACTGGCTCCAACCTTGGCCCCGTGCAACACTGCCGGACGGTTCTGCTCAAGCAGCTTCATTTCGAGATGATGCGAGACCTGATGCTCCGCGCCGGAAGCCGGTCGAGAGCCATTGAAGTCGAGCATACAGAAGCCGGACTCGATCAGCCCATCGAGCAAAAGCTGCAACCCTTCCATCGAGGCTTGGCCGATGTCTTCCGCGTGATCGACGCAGCTTTGCAGCGCGGTCTGCACCCGCCCACAAATTTCCGCATCGAACGGCTCATCCCACAGCAGATGGCCCAACTGCCAATCGGCCAGGGCGATGTACTTGCCCAGCATGTCGCCAAAGCCGGAGGCAGTCATCACCTGCGGCGCGGCGCTCAATACGGCCAGGTCGCCAAAAACAGCCTCCGGGGAATGGCACATCACGGTTTTCTTGAAGCCGACAATGACCGAGGGCGCTCCGGCGCTGGTGTAGCCATCGACAGACGCCGCCGTGGGGAAGGCAATGAAATCGGAGCGGGTGTGATAGCTGACAAAGCGGGTAATATCGGTGATGGAGCCTGAGCCAACGGCGATGTAGGTGCGTTCTTCCGGGCCGGTCTGCATCATCACATCGACAAAGTAGCGTTCTGTGGCGATAATTTCCTCGCCGGTTAAGAGGGCGGTTTTGACGTCGAACCTAGCCTCTTTGAGTTTTGCTTCTAAAGACTCGCCGGCGGCGGCGTAGGTGTTTTCGTCGGCCACGAGCATCAATTTGTCTTTTTGATGTTCGTGGCAGTATTTGATCAGTTGGTCGGCGGCGTTTTCGCCGATGTAGATAAAA
>JAGRBZ010000906.1 GCA_020433805.1 Anaerolineae bacterium | reverse complement strand
GCCTGCATCATCTCGGCATATTCTTCGATGAGCAGCGGGTTAATCTCAACTCGGCTTTGGATGAAGGTTAGTTCATCGGGATGATATTCGGTCTGTTTCTGTAAACTTATTTGTTGAGACATTTCTGCCTCCTAATTTACACATTGATTTTGGTTCGGTGAATGCTGATGAGCTATCCTATCATATTTCTGTACGTTTGTCAACACCTGTACAGAGTTTTCGAAAAACAGTCTTATTGTTTTGTTTAAATAAAATGCCGGTGTAAATAAACACCGGCTTTAACTGATTTTAGAGTTGCCTTATTTGAATAAAGAACCAACCGAAGAAATTTCTTGGTCGATCATGTTAGTGGGGATGGGTTAGTCTCAAAATCACCTAGTTTTCTCCATTTCCAGTAGTATGCTGTCGGATTGAACGTCGTTCAGTTCGCATCTGTTCGGCTACCTCAGGATATTTAACCTGATATGGGTTTCCATCTTCATCAAATACTCTCACACCAATCATCTGTCCATCATACTGCTTGTATTTGTGTGCATAAATTTCGGCACAATATGCCACATCGGCCTCATTCATTTGCAACCGATAACCACGGTTAATTACCTGAATATACCCAGCCTTTGCCCAACGACTGAAGTTCGGATGAGAAATGGTAATGCCATAAATTTTACTATATTTCCGGCTAGCTTCAGATGCGCTAATCTTCTTACCCTTCAAATGAGCATATTTTTCCGTAATGACTTTCTCTTTTGTCTGCGGTTCCTGGGTATTACCGTTCTTATCAGACACTACAAGCAATTCTCCTGAAGATGTTGTACGTGTCTGTAAGATACCATCTGCAATGAGTTGGGTCAATACTTTTTCTTTCACGCCGTACTTACGAGCTGCTTCTTCAAGAGTAAGATAGGTTGAGTTAGGCATGGGAGATTCCTTTTTCAAGCTAATAAGGCTATTGCTCTAACTTTCAATGAGTCACATAATCGCGCTGCTTATTTGCTCATAAACGACCCACTCAAAAGCAAAGATGGTGAACCTTTGACCCCGTAGAAAAAAGGTTTAGGAAACCTCTACTATATCCCTCGAGTTAAGAGGCAATATCAACACAATTTGAGTCAACATTCCTTTAAATGATTTACAAAGGATGGCGCCTGCATTAAAAGATGAGTACGAGCAATTAGTCTGATAAGGCTATGAGCTTGAGATCAGTCATACATTGTACTTTTAACGGTGTACACATTACTCAAAAATAAAAAAACCCTGCCGAGTCCCGGTAGGGTCTTGAAAATGGCCGGGAAACGGCCAAACAAGAAACACAACTTGATTTCTGTTAATTCGTTCTGTAATTATCTTAGAACTTAGGTTTGGTAGAACTTTTACAATTAAGTGCCCTACGAAAAATTTAGGGCAACAAAAAAATCTACCCCTTCTATTGTTCCTATGCTTCCACAAGTACAGAGGTTTTGCAGACCTCTGCCTTACCACTTGGCTACGTCGCCAAAACACAAAGTACACTTCACAGCAGCAGGTATTTT
>JAGRBZ010000905.1 GCA_020433805.1 Anaerolineae bacterium | reverse complement strand
AAGAAGGATAAGCGGTTGGTGTTTCCGGTGACCATAGGCCGGCCGTCGCTCAAGCGGATAATGCGGTACTGGTCGGCATTTTCGGTATTAACGGTTACTTGAACCGTTTCGCCTTCTGGCTTGATCTGTCTTTTATTGAGGATTATGCCGTTGCAAACAAGTTCTTCTTTGGGAGAAATTTGAGAGGAAAATTGGAAATTGCAGCCTTCGGTTGTCCAGAAACCATCCCCGTATCGAACCTGGGCCTGATAGTTTACCTCAGGGGTGGCAAAGAAGGATAAGCGGTCGGTGGTTCCGGTGGCCATAGGCCGGCCGTCGCTCAAGCGGACAATGCGGTACTGGTCGGCATTTTTAGCGTTGATGGTGACTTGGACAGATTCGCCTTCCGACTTGATTTCGTTTTTATCCAGAGTTATACCCGCACAAGTAGGGGGCGCAGTAACCTCCCATTTAACTTCGACTTGGAATAGGTGAGAGCCGCTGCTCGAGTTGTCGCCGGTAAAGTCAATATCTATGGTCAGGTCATCCGTCTGTGCGAACTTGACCGAGCCGCAGGATAGCCTTATGCCATCCAACTCTTCGTCGCCAAAATCGGGGCAGTGAATGGTATGTTCGTTGGCGCTGATGACATGGGTTTCGTTGCGCTGTTTTTGGTCGGGATTGCCTGACCACCGCCAGAAGGCGATAATTTCTACAGCCGTAGCGTTGGCCGGCGCAGTGAAGCGCTTCGAATGGTGAGGGTTATCTCTCCAGACGTGTCCTTCCCAGTTTTCTATGGGTTCGTTGGCTAAGATGGGTGATACGCCGACTAAAAGGCCGGCTAGATTTACAATGAAAAAAGTAATGACAAATGTGAGTTTTGAACCTGGTGCTTTCAATTTAATTTAATCCCCCCAAAAAAAGTTGCTTACTAACCCGAGTTGTCAGCTACAAGACGGTCAAAATTAAGGGCCAGCGTAAAAGAATAATTTTCAATTCAAACCACTCGGGTTAACAATAACTAAAATCTCTGAAATCTTGTTAGTCTTGTTTATCTATCAAATCCGGGTTACTAGTGCTATAACGAGATTTCAGTCTGAGAAACCAGGGTTTTAACTTCAAAACTAAAAATATGCGCTTGTGTGAGCCGTTTTTGGACAAAATTGATCGAATTCATCGAAAACCCTGGTTTCTTTCTCAGGCTTATGTCAAAATCTCATAGTAGTACTAGGCTTGAATGGTTTTATCTTAATAAACTGGTGCGAAATCAGTGCAAATAAAATGCAAAAAAAAAGTAAATAGATGAGATATTGTAGGTGAACGGGGTAAATCAATGCCTATCTGGCTTGGCTGCTCGTCGGATGAGACGATTTAAGAAGATAGATGTCCTTAGAAAAATAGGGTTTTTGTACATTTGCCGGGGCATTTGAAGGAAAGGTAGCACCCCCAAAAAGCGTGGGGAGTAGGGAAATTTGAAGAAAAAGAGGTTCACGAGCAAACTTTTTGTCACCA
>JAGRBZ010000904.1 GCA_020433805.1 Anaerolineae bacterium | reverse complement strand
TATGGCCCCGGCGACAGCGTGATTGGTTTCCGGGGCGGGAATGATGCCTTCGGCGCGGGTAAACTGCACCCCGGCCGCAAACGTTTCGAGTTGGTCATAAGCCACGGCCTCAATTTGCCCCAAATCCAGCAGATGGCTGACCAGCGGCCCCATGCCATGATAGCGCAGCCCGCCGGCGTGGAAGCCGGGCGGCACAAAGGTGCTGCCTAACGTATGCATTTTTACCAGCGGCGTCAGGTGACCCGTATCGCCAAAATCGTAGGTGAAGCGGCCTTTGGTCAGGCTGGGGCAGGCGGCCGGCTCAACGGCCACAATGCGCACGTCGGCCTCACCGCGCATTTTGCGCCCGATAAAGGGGAAAGTCAACCCGGCAAAGTTCGAGCCGCCGCCGGTGCAGCCAACAATGACATCGGGATAATCATCGGCCAATTCAAACTGCTCCAGTGTTTCCAGACCGATGACGGTTTGGTGCATCATCACGTGGTTAAGTACGCTGCCCAGGCTGTATTTAGCGTCCGGGTCTTGCACTGCCGCTTCAACGGCTTCCGAAATGGCGATGCCCAACGAGCCGGTCGAGTCGGGATTTGCGGCCAAAATGGCGCGACCAGCCTCGGTTTCGGTGCTGGGGCTGGCGATGACTTCAGCCCCATAGGCTTCAATCAATCCCCGGCGGTAGGGTTTCTGATTATAGCTGACTTTAACCATAAAGACCTTGCATTCCAGGCCAAAAAAGGCACACGCCATTGATAAAGCCGAACCCCACTGGCCCGCGCCCGTTTCGGTGGTAAGTCGCTTAACACCTGCTTCTTTGTTATAATAGGCCTGCGGTACGGAGGTATTCACTTTGTGCGAACCGGCCGGGCTGCCGCCTTCGTATTTGTAGTAGATGCGGGCCGGAGTGTCGAGCGCCTTCTCCAGGCGTCGCGCTCGAAACAGCGGTGATGGTCGCCATTGGCGATAAATATCGCGCACCGGGGTGGGGATTTCAATTTCGCGCTCGGTGCTAACCTCTTGCATAATCAGGGCCATCGGAAGAATGGGAGCCAGATCATCGGGGCCGATGGGCTGGAGCGTGCCGGGGTGCAGTGGGGGAGCCAGCGGCTCGGGCAGGTCAGCCTGGATATTGTACCAGGCTTGGGGGATACGATCTTCGGGCAAATAATATTTAATAGTACTCATAGAATCTCCTTTGTTTAGATGGTTTGCGTCATAGCATCATACACTATTTGTGGTGGGCGAAGTCACTGGGGTGATAGACATAGGTCTAATCAATCGGGTGATGAATTGGCGCAGAGTATAACATATTGCCCAAGCAGCGTCAATCGACCTAAAATAGTCTCCAAATAGATTGTTTCAGTTTTGATGTTTAGTTGAGAAAGCGGCTCCATAGGACAAATACCTTGACGCTAATACAACCTTTGTAAGGAAACTGAACCAATCTTACGCCATCGTATAATTGGTTGGATAAGCCAACCCTTTCAACGAGGAAACCATGAGCAAAAAATGGCAAACTATCTGGCTACTGGCCCTGGCCGAACTACTGGCGATGGGCAT
>JAGRBZ010000903.1 GCA_020433805.1 Anaerolineae bacterium | reverse complement strand
AATCAACGCCTCGACTGCCGGTCGTCATCAAGCGGGCCAGGTCGTGCCAGAAGGCCATCTCACCAACGGCCGATTTGATACCAACCGGCAAGCCGGTCATCCCGGCAATCCACTCGACGAAATCGAGCAGGCTGTCCACATCGTGAAAGGCGGTATGGGCGGCCGGGCTGATACAATCTTGGCCCATAGGTATGCCACGAATCCGGGCCACTTCGGGCGTGATCTTAACCGCAGGCAGAATTCCGCCCAAACCGGGCTTGGCACCCTGACTGAGCTTAATTTCGATAGCCTTGATTTGCGGGTGTTGCTGCACCGTATCGACCAGTTTAGGCATGCTGAAACGGCCGCTAAGCTCGCGGCAGCCAAAGTAGCCGGTGCCTATCTGCCAGATGAGATCGCCACCGTGTAGATGGTGCGGCGAGATGCCCCCTTCCCCGGTATTGTGCAGACAGCCGGCCAATTTACAGCCCCGATTGAAAGCTTCCACCGCCGGCCCGCTCAGCGATCCATAGCTCATCGCCGATAGATTGACTACGGAACTGGGTCGAAACTGTCGGGGACGCTGCCGGTAGCCGCCCATCACCTTGGTACACGGCAGGTGGTAATCGGGATCGTAGCCGGGTTGGCCCGGTTGGGGGTGGGGCAGCGGAAAAGCATTCTGCTTGATGATAAGGTAGTTCGGCTCCAGTTCGAGGTCGTTGTCGGTGCCGAAACCGAAGTAGTTGTTTTCCCCTTTGGCCGACGCATAGACCCAGCGCCGTTGATCGCGGCTGAACGGGCGTTCGTCATCGTTGTTGGTGACGATGTACTGCCGTAACTCCGGGCCGACGGCTTCGAGCCAGTACCGGAAATGGCCGACAACAGGGAAATTTCGCAAAATTGCGTGCCGTCGCTGCAGAAGATCATACGCGGCTAGCGCCAGAATAATAATCAGAACTGAGGTGATGAAAATCCACATAGGAACTCCCTTTTGCTAACGTCTTCGTTTTGTGCAGGGATATGACATATTTTTTCGAGATAGGTGCAGGCAGCTATCATTATGTACTCACGTTGCCCTCTGGTGCCGACATTGGGGTAGGGGGTAGGAAGTAGGGATTAGGGGGTGAAAAAACACTTACTTCCTACGCCTTGCTCCCTCCTTCCCGTATGGATAGGTAAGCCTTTTGGGCAAGGATGCAACATGAGTTACTTTAAGTTTAAAGCAAAAACTCTCCCGATGCGCTAGTCATCAGGAGAGATTATCAACTAAATAGGCAAACAGTGTTTGGCCTGGTCAAGTAGCCAGTTTGAGAGCCATTTGCGATAAAGAAGAGTCTCACCGGAGCAAACGGGTAACAACGTCACCGTTTATATTCATCGAATCAAAGCGTTAGGCGACGATGATCGTTTGATGAAAATAACATAGCATTATCATGCAACTACTTGCGCTCGAGGTCTTAGGGGGGCTACTTTGAAAAACTGTCTAAAGTATGTGATAATAGAGTAAGGCCACAGGGCCGAATGCAATGAGAGGTCGAGGGGGCTGAAATATTCCTTGTATTTAAGCACACGGCACTGGGTCCGCAAGATGGGATTGCGTACGAAGGGATAAAATCAACCACGAATTGCACGAATTTTCACCAATTTTATT
>JAGRBZ010000902.1 GCA_020433805.1 Anaerolineae bacterium | reverse complement strand
TGTTTTGTTGAGGGTAAAGCGCTGGATGACGGGGTTCGAGAAGATTTCGACGGCCAGCCGGTGGAGGCCTGAATCACTCAGGGTGCCGGTGAGCCGGTAGAACTGGCCGGTTGCGGCCTGGCTGAGGTTGGTGAGGCCCAGCAGGTGGGCGGCTCGAACCAGGTTTTCGGCGGCGGGATCGGTGACGCCGGGAAGTAAGGTTACTTCAATGGTAGACTCTATAGCGTCTGTGGGAATGGGTGGGTCTGCGGTGGGGTCTTGGAGCATTATCGTGAAGGATTCTGTTACCGGATCGGCCAGCAGTTCTTGAGCTAGCCTCTCTACTTCGGCGGCGTCGAGATGGCCCTGTACAAAAAACAGATTTCCTTTTATGCATCCTTGCAGCTCTGTGATACCTGACTGATGGGCCGCATTAACCAACGCGGCGCTTCCGGTTCCGGCTTCCGAACGGGGCATAACCTCGATTCGAAAGACCGAACTTTCCACATCTGAAATTTTCATGAGAGCCTCTAAATTACATCATAAAAAAATCAACTCCCGTTACACAGAAACTCAACGGGAGCTGTATGCAGTCTATTGAAGCCATCGATGGTAAAATCCATCGGACTCGATGCCTATTGTTTTGACGTTTCCTTGATTTAATGAGAGTGGAAACACATGACTGTCCTACTGGTCTGGCGAATACATCATCTAATCCCCATTGTACTAAAAAGAGGTAGTGTGTCAATTTTTTGGGGGGTATGGCAGAGTTGGAAATTAGTCGGCCCGTTCGGCGATGCAGACTTCTACACCCCGCTTTCGGAATTCGGCCACCATAGCGGCGGGGGCACCGTCGTCGGTGACAATGCGATCAATTTTCTCGACCGGCGCATAGGTCGATAGCCCTACCCGGCCAAATTTTGTGCTGTCGACGACGGCAATCACTTCCTGCGAGCGCTCGATGATGTGTTGTTTCAGTTCGACTTCTTGCAGGCTGGCTTCGGTGAGGCCGTGGTCTACGGTGAGTCCCCAGGCTCCCAAAAAGGCTCTATGGATGTTGATTTTGTTGAGCACGTCGCGAGCAATGGAGCCGGTGGTCGAGCCGGTAATCGTGCGTAAATTCCCCCCCACCAGGATGACATTGAGATGGGCTATCCCCAACAGTTCCAGGGCTGTCCACACGCCGGTTGTAACAACCGATAAATCGCCTAAATCCTGACAGGTTTTAAGTGCCTGCCCTACGGCCAACGCTGTTGTACTGGCATCGAGCAAGATCGAATTGCGGGGCTGTATCATGGTCGCGGCCAATTCACCAATGCGTGCTTTCTGATCGCCTTGAAGCTGCTGCCGGGTGGCAAACGTCAACTCCTGCCGGGTTTTTTCACCCACCAGCATTGCTCCGCCGTGGGTGCGAACCAGCCGCCCCTGTTCGGCCAACTGATTCAAGTCCGTTCGAATGGTGACACCTGAAACGTTTAGGAGTTCGGACAACTCGGCTACACTAACCGCTTGTCGGTCGGATAAAATCTCAAGGATATGGCTTTGGCGTTCGTTGATTAACATTCCGGCTCCTTAGTTGAAATGGCGAACAAGCGTGGGTGCATGGCAAAAAAATTAAAAAAATTATACGACACTTCAGAAACCTGTCAATA
>JAGRBZ010000901.1 GCA_020433805.1 Anaerolineae bacterium | reverse complement strand
AGGCGGCCAGGCTAAGCGATAGATCATCGGCCCACTGAATATCTTCCAGCAAAATCAACAGGGGATGGCGATTGGCTTGATAGCGCAAAATGGCCTCGACCAGGGCAAAGGTATTATCACGGCGCAGTTCGGCCGAAATATGGCGTGTGAACGGACTTTCCGGCACGGTCATGCCCAAGATATCACCCAAAAGCGGCAGCCGATCAAGCCAGTAATCGGGTTGATCGGGAGGCGGAACCAATTCCTTTAAACCCGTTACCAGGTGGGCTATCTTTTGTTCCCTTGAAAAGGAAGGCGTCAGACCAAAAATCGCCACCAGAATTTCTCGCCAGCCCTGATACGGTACCTGCTGCCCGTAACTCTCGCACTTACTGCCATAGCCGACGCCGCCTTCCATCATCCACTCGCGCACCAACTCAGCGGCCAGCCGACTTTTGCCTAAGCCCAGATCGGCCTCGATGAAGAGCAGTTGAAAATTGCCTTTACGCACCTTGGCCGCAATACGGCGCATCTGCTCTAATTCTGCTTTACGGCCCACCAGAGGATCATCGTGAAGCAGGTAGCGATTAAAAATCTCGTCCTGCACGCCGCGCTCACCATTGACCAGATAAGCGGGGGTAGGGACACTGTTCCCACGCAGTGATAAATTGCCCAAATCTTCCACCACAAAGCGTGAACCGGCTTTTGTTTTGACTCGCTCGCTGATGATAATCGACCCGCCCCGGCCATATTCCATCAGCCGGGCAGCCAGGTTAACCGTGTTGCCGATGACTGTATATTCTCGATGATTGGGCGCACCGACCGGACCGGCAAAGATCGAGCCTTCCGTAATCCCTATCGACATCATCAGGTTGCGCTCTTTCGCAACCACCTGCAAGCCTAAGGCGCAGGCCACGGCTCGCGTTGCATCATCTTCATGAAAAAAGGGCGGCGCTCCAAACAGAATGAGCATCACGGTCCCTTTATCATCAATGGCGATTTTGCCCAACGACCCTTCAAACCGATAGGTTACTTCCTGGGCCGCCTGAAGAAAGTTTTGTAAGCGGGGGCCTATTTCGCGCGACTCGTAATCGAAACCGCCGATGCCGATAAACAACACCGTGATGCGGCGCAATTCGGCCAACCACTCGGCTTGCTTGTCGAGCCGGGCTTTGATGGCACCGGGGATATAACACAACATCGCTTTTTCGGCCAGCGGACGCTGCTCCGGCGGGATTTTGTTCCAATCGAGGGACGTTGCCGGAACTTTGGGCAATACCTCCAAGACGCGTTCAAGTATAACAAAACCATCGTCAATAGGAACACCACTAAAAAAGTGGCCGGCAACAGTCCAGGCTTGCTCGCTGACAACAATTTGGCCGGGCCGGGCGTGGTGTTCGGCTGCCCCAACCTGCACCAGCGGGTGCCCGCCGATGACGTATTCCCAGCGCCCCAGCGCGCCACCGATGGTGCACTCTAAAATTTCGCCCACGCCAAGCCCCACTTTCATCGACAGCGAGGCCCGACCCTGCGAAATTTTAATGTCGGCAAAATGGCTCATTTTGGCCTGCATTTCCAGGGCACACTCTCCGGCCCGACGTACCGCTGTCGCCAGCGAATGGCTTCGGCCCGATTCAATCTCGTCAAGCGGAAAAATAATGGTCATCGCATCGCCGGAAAATTTAACCACTTGACCATGATAATCCTGTA
>JAGRBZ010000900.1 GCA_020433805.1 Anaerolineae bacterium | reverse complement strand
GGTCGTGGTCGAAGGTGAGAAGCCGATAACGGGCAAACTGGTCAATAACCAGGCTGATTAAGGGCTGCGAGTTTTGTTCCGGTTCCGTAGCGTTAAAGGCAGCAGGCGCATCATTTTCTCCGGTGTCGTTACGCTCTGAACCAACGGCTTGGTCTAAAGAGATTAACTCAGAGCGCAAAACTCGCCGTCTTGTATCCTCGGCTCCCTCACCCAATGTGATAAGGCGTAGGAAAAGTTGGCGCGTCATTGCTTGCCCGGCTGCGTTGAGACTGTCATATAACTCGTCAGCCCGCCGAGTCAAAGCACCAAGGACACCGCCGCTCATCTGGTAGGCAGCCAGGGTCAGCAAACGGCCCTCACGTCGCTCGAAAAGTTCGGTCAAGGCGTATTGGAGCAACGGCAGCGTGCCGGGTTGGTCGCCAATCTCATGAATAATGGTTTGCGCCAGACCCGACTCGAGGCTCAACCCCACCTGCTCGATGGGATTGACAATGGCTTGCTCCAGTTCATCGGGAGTGAGAGGCAAAACAAACTCGGTTCGCTGGCGAACCAAATCACCAAAATCGATATAGCGCAGGGGCTGATCGGTAAAATCGGCCCGCAGGGTGATGACCAACCGCAGACGGCTGCCAGGATCGAGCACAGCAGTTACCAAACACGCTAAAAATTGCGTCCGTATTTCTTCCGACTCAACCAATGTAAAAGCTTCCTCAAATTGGTCGATGAGCAGGAGCAGTTCAATATCCCTGTCAGCGGGCAAAATCTGGTTAACTGCTCGCAATAAGCCACGCTCCCCATTGCTCAGTTGCGCTAATAGGTTATCAGGCGCATTGATAGCAATGCGTAGTAAAGCGGCCTCCATTTCTTCGAAAGGATGACGGCCCGGCAGCATCTCGGTAATAAACCATTGCTCAGAGCCGGGCAGTCCGCCTTGCCGCAAGGCCGGGATTAGCCCCGCTCGCACCACCGAAGATTTGCCGCTGCCGCTGGGGCCAACCACGGCCATAAATCGAGACAGGTCTGTGGACGCGGCTAATCGGGCCAATAATTCCTGAATTAAGGTCTCGCGGCCAAAGAAATTGGCGGCGTCGGCCTCAGAGAAGGGGCGCAAGCCCTTGTATGGATTTTCCAGATCAGGCAGTTCCAACATGGTGGCAACGTGGCGGGCTTCTTCAGTTTGGCTTTTACTGGTGGCTAAGGTGGCCGCTGTGCTGCCCGGAGTTAAAGCATGCCGCAGGTCAACCAGCATGCTCAAAATATCGGCATACCGCTCCCGAGCCTCTTTGGCGGTGGCGCGTCCAATCACAATATCCAAGGCAGAGGGGATGACGGGTTTGGTCGCCGTCTCTCCGTTTGCTGGGCGCTTTGCGGGCTGCGTATCCACTTCAGCTAGCAGGGGCAATGACTCATTGAGGTGTTGTTGAATGTAAGCAAACGGTGTTGGTCCTTTGAAGGGTTTTTGGCCGGTTAAGAGTTCAAACAGCATCACCCCCAGGCTGTAAATATCGGTTTGGGGCTTGACCGGCTCGGCCAGAATTTGCTCTGGGGAAATATAAGCCGGGGAGCCGATAACCGCACCCTCTAAAGTTTTATCGACGCTATGCCCATTCGTGCTGCCTATTTGTTTGGCAATGCCGAAGTCGGCCAGATAGGCATTGCCTTCATCATCGAGTAGGATGTTGGCCGGTTTGAGATCGCGATGGATGACCCCGGCCTGGTGAGCTACGTGCAATGCAGTACAA
>JAGRBZ010000899.1 GCA_020433805.1 Anaerolineae bacterium | reverse complement strand
ACATCGGCAACCGTTCCTTCTCGAAACACATAGTGAGCCATCATTTATTCGCAGCCTAATAGAAGAAACGTGTTGAATACACGTTAAGGGGAAACCAAATAACCTGTTTTAACGGTTTTCTTGAGCAGCGACCGAATTCATTCGGATGCGACAGACCGGGTGGCTCCAGACCAGCAATTACCGCATCCGCTCAAGTTCTTTAGCGCAAAAAGTCCGCTTCAAAAGGGTAGGCCGAAAGAAGAACCGGACCATCAGCCGTGATTAAGACCTGCTCTTCCAGCTTGACGCCTTCGTGACCGCCAACGCGACCCACGTAGCTTTCAACGCAAAGCACCATATTTTCCTCAAGGATGCCGTCGTAACCATAGTCTGCCCAGGCATCGGGGTAGTAAATCGACGGATATTCGTCACACAGGCCGACACCGTGGTAGAGGACGGAGTAGTGGTTGGGCAAGTAATCGGACGGCAGCGATTGGGCTTGCTCGGTCAGTTCGCGGAAGGAGATGCCGGGCTTGAGCATGGCCTGGTTGGTTTGAATCTGCTCGTAGGCCATGCGGTAGAGGCCGCGCTGTTCGGCGGTGGGTGGTTGGTCGCCGCACAGCCAGGTGCGCGAGATATCGGCACACATGCCGTAGGGGCCGATGAGATCGGTATCGAAGGCTACAATGTCGCCTGCTTCGATGACGCGGCTGCTGCATTCGTGAAACCAGGGGTTGGTGCGGGGGCCGGAGGCCAGCAGACGGGTTTCGATCCACTCGCCGCCCCGGGCGATGTTTTCAGCATGGAGATAGGACCACAACCGCTGCTCGGTGACGCCCGGCTCCATCTTAGCCTGCATAATTTCCATCGACCGCTCGCAGGTGGCGATGGCGCAGCGCATGGCCTTGATCTCATCCTGGCACTTGATGACGCGGGCCAGTTCCATGACCTCCTCGCCGTTAAAGGTCTGCACGCCCTGCCGATGCAGCGCGGCAATGCCTTCCTCGTTGCAGTGGTCGATGGCCAGCCGCGTATTGCCACCGCCGTAGGCCCGCACCAAATCGGCCAGCTCGGCGGCCCAACGTTCGGCAATTTCCACCACCCGGTCGCCGGCTCCGAAGTAGTACCAGGCCACCGCCGGACGGATCTCATCGATCAATTCCAGATGAACGCTCAAATGCTCGCAGTTGTGGAAATCGAACAACACAATCGGCCCATCAGTGGCGATGTAGCAATAGCGAACCGCGTTGTGCATGGTCCAAATCTGCATATTCGAGCTGTCGGTAGCGTAGCGAATGTTGAGTGGGTCGTACAGCAATATACCGCCGTAATCGAGCCGGCGCAGCTGCTTGCGAACCCGCTCCAGCCGGTAGTGGCGCATGGTCGGCAGGTCGGGCAGTTCCAGCCCTAACGCCGCCCACTCGGAGTAGGCCAACTCGCCCGGCCCTAACACCTGCCCGTCGAGCGACTTGGCATAGGCGATGGTTTCCTCAGACGGGGTTTGGAGGGGGCTAATCTTGGTTCGATGACGACCAAAGGGGGGGGTGGTCATGGCTGTTTTCTCCTGAGAATAGTCCCTCACCCACACCCCCTCTCCCTGAGAGAGAGGGGAGTCACGCTAGCAACGGGGTGAGGGTGAAACATAGTTTTTATAGTTGGTGTTATAAGGCTGAAATTACGGGCATAAGGCCGGCTGCAGCTCCGTGGTATTATCGCCCCGGGCGCATTGAAAGCGAACGCCGCCCCATTCAACCTGCCAGCCGTCG
>JAGRBZ010000898.1 GCA_020433805.1 Anaerolineae bacterium | reverse complement strand
TGGCGACAACCGTGGTCAGTATTGTGACGGTTGTCTTTTTTGCGTTGGTCATGTTGCAGTACGATGCCGTTTTGACCATCATCGGCATTCTGATCGTGTCGCTGAATATGATGGCGCTGCGCTACTTCTCGCGTAAGCGCAGCGACGGTAACCAGCGGCTGCTGCAAGAGCGGGGCAAATTGTTGGGCACGGCCATGGGCGGGCTGCAAACCATCGAAACGCTGAAAGCTTCAGGCACCGAGTCCGATTTCTTTGCGCGTTGGGCCGGCTATCACGCCAAAACCATTAATGCTCAGCAGAAGCTGGCGGTTCAGACCCAGTTGCTGTCAGCCGTGCCGACCGTGTTGACGGCGCTCAATACGGCCGCCATTTTGGGGCTGGGTGGCCTGCGGGTGATGGACGGGGTGTTAAGCATCGGCGAACTGGTGGCCTTTCAAAGTTTGATGGCCAGCTTTGTCGCGCCCTTTAACGACCTGGTCAATTTGGGCAGCACGTTTCAAGAAGTTGAGGGCGATATGAACCGGCTTGACGATGTCTTGCGCTACGACATCGATCCCCAACTGGCGGCTGACGAAGCCCAGGTTGCCGCGCCGGATGAGGCCCAGCTCAAGTTGATGGGCTACGTTGCGATTGAGAACTTGACCTTTGGTTACAGTAAGCTGTCGCCGCCCTTGATTAGTGGCTTTGACCTCAAGCTGAAACCCGGCAGCCGGGTCGCGTTGGTTGGGGGTTCGGGCAGCGGTAAATCGACCATCGCCAAATTGATAGCCGGGCTTTACCAACCCTGGGCGGGAACGATTTCGTTTGATGGGCAGCCGGTTGCGGCCTGGCCCCGCCGCCTCATCAACAACTCGCTGGCGATGGTTGACCAGGATATTTTTCTCTTTGAAGGCACGGTGACCGAAAACCTGACCTTATGGGACTCCTCTATCCCGGCCAACGATGTGGTGCAGGCGGCTAAAGATGCTCATATCCACGATGTTATTGCCGCCCGGCCCGGCGGTTACGACAGCGTGGTGGAAGAGACGGGCCGCAACTTTAGCGGCGGTCAGCGCCAGCGGTTGGAGATTGCCCGCACGCTGGTCAACAAGCCGATGATCGTCGTATTAGATGAAGCGACCAGCGCTCTTGACCCTACGACAGAGAAAATCATCGATGAAAATATTCGACGGCGCGGCTGCACTTGCATCATTGTGGCCCACCGCTTGAGCAACATTCGCGACTGTGATGAGATTATTGTGCTCGAGCAGGGGCAGGTGGTGCAACGAGGCAGCCACGAGGCGATGTATCAAGTCGATGGGCCTTATCGCAGCCTGATCCAAGCCGAGTTAGCCGCAGAGGAGACACCGCAGCCGGTCGCGGAGCCTGACATCACGCTAGAAGAGACCATCCTTAGTCTCGACCCCACGCCGCAAGCGGTGGCCCTGGCCGAAAACGGATCGAATAACGGAGTCGGCTTCCTCTCGCGCCTGCAAAATATAGCCGGGAAGCTGTTTCAGGCCGGTTTGGTGAGCGCCGAAGGCAACCAACCCTTCCTGCTCGATGACCCCCACGAGGTTTCTGTGGTCTACGAAGGCAAGGTTGATGTTTTTGCGGTGCAGCTTCAAGACCATAAAGTGGTTGGCACCCGCAGCTACCTTTTTTCGGCTTTACCCGGTCAGGCCCTGTTCGGCCTTGAGCCGGAGCTGGATGAAACCGGCAGTGGACCGGCTCTGCTGGCGGTGGGGGTGCTGGGTACGCAGCGAGTTACGCTCAAGCGGATG
>JAGRBZ010000008.1 GCA_020433805.1 Anaerolineae bacterium | reverse complement strand
TGCCTAAACCCGTCGCTCGCGCTACAATGGTCATTCGCCTGGTCAATTTTTTATCCGGGCTAGATGGCATTAGCCCCGACCTGTGCCGCTTTTTAGTCGCTCGGCTGAATGATGATTTCACCCCCTGGATTCCGAGCCAGGGCCACGGCATGGCCGCCGATGCTACGGCCAACACCCACGCCTTCCAAACTTTCATCGGCGAAGGTTTTGTTTTCGGCCCTGATAACCAACGCCAGCCCGCCGCCGCTGCTCTGGCCGAACGCGGCGTTGTGCCTTATCAATTAGGCCCCAAAGAAGGGTTGGCCTTACTGAACGGAGTTACGGCCGCTCCGGCGTATGCGCTCGATGCCTATCGGCAGTTGATGCAGCAGTTGACGCTGGCCAATGTCGTAGCCGCTGTTTCGATGGAAGGGCTGGCCGTGCCTAAAGACGCCATCGATCCGGCCCTTAGGCTCGCTTCACCGGAGCCGGGAGTTTTGGTTATTACAGAGGCACTCCAGGGCCTTATGGCAAACAGTCGGGTTAGGCCGGTTAAATTGCAAGCGCCGGTTTCGTATCGGGTGGTACCGCAGGTGCATGGCGCGCTCCACGATGCCCTTCAAAACCTACGCCAACGCATCGAGATAGCGTTAACCAGCTTTAGCGACAACCCCCTCATGGTGCGCGACGACTCACCGCAAGGCGGGCGTTTTCTCTCGGTCGGCCTGTTTCATAACCAGCACTTGGTAAATCAGGTGGAGCAGGTGGCTCTGGCGCTGGCCCACGTCGGGTGTTTAAGCGAACGACGGCTGCATCGGCTGCTCAATGCCCAGGATACGGGCTTGACCCCGCAACTCGCAGCCCGTCCCGGTTTGGATGCCGGATTAGTAGTGGCTCACAAGGCTAGTCTGGGGCTGGCAGCGCGACTACGCCTGCTGGCTCAGCCTATTTCGCTGTCCACCGGCGACAGTTCCGGCGGCCAAGAGGATTATATGTCGCTGGCACTGCCGGCCATCGCCCGCCTCTATGATATGGCGGAACTGGTAACATCGATGCTGGCTTATGAGTTACTGGCCGGGCTGGTGGCACTCGATCAGCGAACTGCCCGTCCCGGCGATGGCGTTGAGGCGGTACGCACCTATGTACGCCAATCCATCGCTCCCTTGCATCAGGACCGTTCGCCGGGGCCGGATGTTGAGCAATTGCGGGAAATGCTTCACTCAAAATTGTTTCACGATATCTTATCGACAGCAAGAAGTTAATTGTATTCCTAAATTTTCATATCTTGTAGTAGAATAAATAAAGTTAGCCCTCTCATTAGACGATAACTTTCATAAGAATGAACTAGAATGAACTCACGCTTTGAGCGATAGGCTTATCCGTACACGGTTAACAAGTTTTTATTCTCATCAGCCTACGCATAACCTGCCATCTCTGGAGAGACATCGAAATAGTTTCTAATTTTGTATCGTAACCGGTAAGGATACCCTCTTACCGGCGTGCGGTGTTTACTGTTAAGCTGGAGGCCACGTGTTAGATTGGTGTGAATACTTTAGGCCGCAGATCCATTTTCTGCCGGTTCAAATAGATACCTCGCTATATTTTCCAACATTTCAAGTTTTATTCGTCCAAATGCCATCGATTTTAACGTCTGTGGCCATCCTGATTTTTGTTATTGCTGTTGTTATCGCTGCTATCTGGATCAAAGTTTTGCTGTCTCGGGCCGAGGGAGAAAAAGCGAAACTGGAAGCGGAAATTGCTCAGTACCGCCAATCCGAAGCTGAGCGAGAGCAAGTACGTATGAACCTTGAAGGGCAGATTATTGATCAAGCGCTAAAACTTCAGAAAGCTGAAGATCAGCTAAAGACTCTTATCATAGAAGAAGATATAACAGATAGACAACTACATGATACAGAAGCCAAACTGCATGCCACGTTTGAACAAGCGGCTATAGGGGTAGCTCGCATAGCCTCAGATGGCCAATGGCTGCAAGTAAACCAAAAGGTATGTGACATTTTTGGCTACACTCAATTAGAACTATTGGATGTAAACTTTTATGACATGATCTATCCCGAAGATCGGAATGCCCATTTAACCTGCCATCAGAAATTGTTAAACAATGAGCGTAACACATATTCCATAGAACAGCGCTATATCCGTAAAAATTCTTCTTTGATATGGATCAAATTGACGGCCTATTTAGCTCGCTATTATTCCGGCAAACCTAAATATTTTTTCGCCATACTTGAAGACATCACCCAACGTCGGGAGATGGAGGCAACGCTGCGAGAAAGCGAAGCGCTTTATCGGTCTCTATTTGAACGGGCTTACGATGCTATCTTACTGGTTCGGCAGGATGATCAGGTTGTTGATGTTAATAACCGAGCGTGTGAACTACTGGATTATACGCGAGAAGAACTGTTATCTATGAAGGTGACGGATCTGCAAGCTCCGGAAGTTCGAGGCGAACCGGGCACGGTGATTAAGCAAGAACTTCAGTATAATGGTCGCTACTTTGAGACAATTGATATCGATAGTCAGGGGCGGCGTATCCCCGTTGAGGTAAGTGCCTCAAAATTGAAGGGTGATGATGAGGACACTTTAGTTTTATGTATTGTACGCGATATTACCAAACAAAAAGATGCTCAAGCAGAGCTACAGCGCTACGCTGACCGATTAAAGATTCTCAGTCAAATCGATAAAGCTATTCTGTCTGCTCAATCGGCCGAAGCAATTGGTGGCGCGACGCTGAAAAGTTTACAAGCACTCATTCCGTACGAGAGGGCTAATATCAACCTCTTTGATTTTGATGACAATGAAGCTATTGTTTTGGTTGAAAAAGTGGACGATGAAGATGTAAAAAGTGAGGGTCGACGGTTCTCCCTTGATAGGGTAAAACCCGCCATCGATATTATGAAACAAGGAAGAATTCAAGTAATAACAGAAACAAGTTTGCTCGCTTTTGCTCCGGAATCGGCTAATAGCTTAGAGGAGGGTAGCGTGCAATCTCTGCTAGGCGCACCACTTATTTCTAACGATGAATTAATTGGTTCTATTGTCTTTACCTCAACGCAACCCTACGCTTTTAGCACCGAACACCAACAGATTATTCGTGAAGTGGGCGATCAAATTGCCGTTGCCATTCAAAATGCACAGCTTATGGAGCGTTTTCGCCGTGTAATCACATCGATCCGTGATCACATTTATATGACCGAAGTTGTGGAGCCAGGACGTTATAAGAACCATTATATATCCCCCCATATTGGGACTTTGACGGGCTATCCGCTAGAGAAATTTCTTAAGAACTGGGATTTTTTCATCACCACGGTTGTTCATCCCGACGATCGGGCTTTGGTTGAAGCGCATCTGGAGAAATTACGTTCCGGGCAAAACAGTAAAATTCAATATCGCTTGACTCGGGCAGATGGCGCTGTTACTTGGGTGCGCGATAAGGCTCGTGCTGAGAAAGTTGGGCGTTCTATGTATATATATGGCGTTGTTAGCAATATTACGGAACGGAAGCAGCTTGAAGAGCAACTGCATCAGGCCCAAAAGATGGAAGCAATCGGTCAGTTGGCCGGTGGGGTAGCCCACGATTTTAATAATCTCCTAACGGTTATTACCGGTGTGGCCGAAATCACTTTAAATAGCCACATTGATGACGATCACCCTATTTCAGAAGAGATTAAGCAAATTATCACGGCCGGTCACCGCGCAACGGCCTTAACACGGCAATTGCTGGCATTTAGCCGTAAACAGATGCTGCAACCGCAAATTCTTGATCTCAACAGCATCGTTGAGAGTATGAGCAAACTATTGCAGCGTTTGCTTGGCGCTGACATTCAATTGACCACGAAACTTGACCCGGCATTGGGTCTCGTCAACATCGACCCCAGCCAAGTCGATCAAATCATTATCAACCTGGCTGTTAATGCCCGAGACGCTATGCCATATGGTGGCCAATTAACCATTGAAACATCCAATGCTGAGTTAGATAAACAGGATACCCATTCCTATGATGAGATTATCCCGGGAAGCTACGTCATTCTATCAATACGTGACTCAGGGTCCGGTATGGATGCCGAAACCAAAGCCCATATTTTTGAACCCTTTTTTACAACGAAAGAATCAGGCAAGGGTACCGGTTTAGGTTTAGCCACGGTCCAGGGTATTGTTAAACACTGTAAGGGTCATATTGCCATTGAAAGCGAGCCGCAACAGGGAACAACGTTTAGGATCTATCTGCCCAGGGTATTCGTTCCACAAGAGCAACCGGTCGCTACCAATATTGTTACCGATCAATCACTTATCAGCTCTACAACCATTTTGGTTGTAGAAGATGATGCTATGGTTCGAGAGTTAACCCGTCGAATTCTTGACGCCGAAGGGTATAAGGTGCTTACGGCTCGCCAGGGACAAGAAGCCTTGCAACTGGCCCAGCAGGAACAAAACATTCAATTGCTTATTACGGATGTGATCTTACCTGGTGGTATGAAAGGGCCTCAAGTTGCTAAAGAGGTAACCGCGTTACAGCCTGATATAAAAGTCTTATACACATCCGGTTATACTGACAGTGAAATCGTCGATCATGGCGTAATTGATCGAGACAGAGAATTTTTAGAAAAACCCTACACCCCCAAAAGCCTGCGCCACAAGGTCCAAGAAATTTTAGAAGAAAAGCGTAAGGCGGTTATAGAAACGTAAAAAAATTTGCTCTCCTCTCTTGAAAATGCTACAATTCCGGTTACATATAGGGGAGTCGTCTCGTGGTAGGGTAGCAGATTCTGGCTCTGCCGGCCGGGTTCAAATCCCTGCTCCCCAGTTCGACGGCACTATAGGGCATGATCCAGATGGCATGCCCTACTTTTTTAATAGTAACTATGCCAACATCTACCCCACGCACATCAAAAAGTAAATCTTGGTTGGTCATTTTCGGGGTTGTTAGCGTATTTTTGCTAATCTTTATGCTTAGCCTGGCCTATGTTCTGGTTTTTCGGCCAACCGAAACAACCGAAATTGCCGCCACTCATACGCGATTACCAGCGTTGAGCCTGCCAACAGCTTCGGTTCCCACCAATACACCTGGTCCTCCGCTGCCTGAACAAGTTCTTTTTACGGCCCAGGAACCGATTAAAGGCTTCTCCAATTGTGAGCAGTATGGTTTTTACGGCATAGTCCAAAATAGTCATGAAACCCTGCTTCGCGGCGTCCAAGTAGTGGTCTGGGACAACCAAGCGGGTTTAGTAGCCTTAAATGCCGTCGACGGCGAAGGAAACTACCAGGTTGAACTAACGGCTCTACCGTCTCAACAAAAGCTGTGGGTCCAGATTTATGAAAATGACCTGCCGGTTTCTCAGCCGCTCTTGGTTGAGCCAAACATCGACTGCCAAAATGGCTTCCAAATCTACGAGATAAACTGGCAGCGGCTTGCCGGTGAGTGATCGAACCATGAATAAACAGGAAAGTTATAAGAAAGGGCGTGATGCAAACAACAATTTATACCGACGCTTCCGGATTTGAAACGCTAGCGCGAGAGTGGGATGATCTATTGGAGCGGGCAGTTAACGCTCCCTTTTTTATGCGATATAGCTATCAGAGTGTTTGGTGGCGCTGTTTGGGTAATGATGATTTAGTTTTGATCGCCATCCGGTCGGATGAGGGTAGACTGGTAGGTTTGGCCCCCCTCTTTGGCGAAACCACGGGCGAGGGACAGCGGCAGCTTACCTTTGTCGGTTGTGTCGATGTCTCCGACTATCTGGATTTGTTGGTCGATGCTGATCACATTGAGGCTGTTCATTCCGCCTTGCTTGATTGTCTGGCCGATGCCAGTGTGGCTTGGGACAAGCTTTACCTCTGTAGCTTGCCTCACAATTCAATCACCGCTACCCAGTTAGCCGAAACCGCCCGCCGTCGAGGCTGGACGACTGAGGTGCGGCAACAAGATGTATGTCCCGTCATCACCCTACCACAGGATTGGGACACCTATCTGGCCGGCATCGACAAAAAACAGCGCCATGAAATTCGGCGCAAGATACGCAAGATCGAGCGTGAGGCCGAAAGCCACTGGTATGTCGTCGATTCAACCGAGGGGTTAGAGGAGGCGATGGAAACATTTATTGCCCTGCACCAAAAGTCGACAAAGGATAAAGAAGACTTTTGGAGCGAGCCGATGATCAACTTCTTCAAGGCGCTATGTCAGGTATTGGCTGAATACGGCTGGCTCAAGCTCTACTTTATTGAAGTGGATGGGATAAAAGCCGCTACAATGCTGTGTTTTGATTACAATAATGAGTTTTTGCTGTATAATTCCGGCTACGATCCCGAACAGTTTGCCAACTTAAGCCCCGGAAATGTCTTAACCTCATACACTATTCAGCACGCCATTGAACTGGGCCGTGACCGCTATGATTTTTTGCGCGGTGATGAAACATACAAATTTCGATTTGGGGCCGAAGCCGAGCCGGTTTATGATTTGGAAATCTTGAGACACTAGTCAACAAGATACAACGTCGTACTATCTACCCTGTCAGCGGTAGGTACTTTATTGATTAGTCGAAAGAATTGATGATAATGCAACGAATAGCGATGGTTAGCGTCCATACCGGCCCTCTGGCAACGTTGGGTGGCAAGGAAACCGGTGGAATGAACGTGTATATTCGTGACCTAAGTCGCGCCTTAAGCCGCAAGGGTATTGATGTTGATGTTTATACCCGCTTACAAGATCCGACCATAGCTCCTATAGACAAACGTTTAGCAGAGCGAGGTCGGGTTTTTTATGTCAAAGCCGGCCCGGAGCGACCCTACAATAAAAACGAGATCTACCATCACATTGATGAGTTTGTTGAGAATGTGTTGGCCTTGCAGCAAAGCTATGACATCATTTACAGCCATTACTGGTTGTCTGGCATTGCTTCCGGGGCGCTGCGCCACTATTGGCAAATCCCTTATGTGCAGATGTTTCACACGTTGGCCGAGTTGAAGAATAGGGTAGCCCAATCTCCGGCGGAGCGTGATACGCTCCAACGTCTTAACTGCGAAGGGGAGATCATGCGCTCGGCGGATCGCATTATTGCGGCCACACCGCTTGATCGCAACCATATGATGTGGGCTTATGGAGCACCTTCGAATAAGATCGAGGTCGTGCCGCCGGGGGTTGATTTAGAACGCTTCAAACCGATTGATCGGCAGGCGGCCAAAGCCTGCATCGATGTACCTGCTCATCACAAAATGATTCTGTTTGTAGGCCGGATGCAACCGCTGAAAGGTATCGATACGATTTTACGGGCCTTAGCCATCGCCAAGCAACGCGAACCTGAATTACTCAAGAATGTCTGCCTGTCGATTGTGGGAGGCGATCCCAACCAAGACTCAGAGTTGGAAATGAAAGAATTTGAACGGCTCAAGGATCTACGGGAGTCGCTCAACATTGGCGATTTGGTAACGTTTTTGGGAGCCAAAGATCAAGACAAACTGGTTTACTATTATACCGCTGCCGAAATGGTGGTCATGCCATCTCATTATGAGTCGTTCGGTATGGTCGCTATCGAAGCGATGGCTTGTGGTACCCCAGTCATCGCTTCCGATGTCGGTGGTTTATCGTTTAGTATCGAGGATGGCTTTAACGGCTTTTTGGTGCCCGGTCGCGATGCTACGGCGCTGGCCGGAAAAGTTATTCTTCTGCTCAAACATTCTATTTTGCGTGACCAGCTTGGTGAACAGGCCCGGCAGTGGGTTCAGCGCTACAGTTGGGATAACATCGCCGATGAACTGCTGAGCGTCTTTGAAGACACCGTGGAAGAATATCAACGCATTAAAGCGTTGCAATGAAAAAGCATGGTTTAGGTCGTCGTATCATCGCAATGACTTAAAATCGCGCTCCATAGAAAAATTTCTACCATCCGCACGACGTCCACACCTCGAACATTAAACCTATACCCCGAACGCTTAGGATCGAGGCTTAGCCAATTGCATTTGCAAAATAGCTAAGCCTCGATTTTGTCTTTAAAGCGTTTAGCGGGTCTGGGTTGGTGTCGGTTGTGGCCCAGACGGATAGGACGGTACAGATTGAGGCGAGGCACCGGAAGCGGCTGTTAAGGTAATGGCCAAATCGTCGGTATTGTTGCTTTCGTCGGTTTCGACCACGACATTAAACGGATCGGCCCAGGCTCTAAGCGTAGTCGGTCCGGAGCCGGGGAATGTTACATCGGTGGTGAAGGTTCTGCCGCCACCGGACGGGAACCACTCGCCCTGAACCCCAATCAACAGCCGAGGCGTGGTTAGATTATCGGTGTCGTACACGGCAATGTGGAAGTTGTTCGGATCGGCCACTGAAACATTGCCCTGGTTGATAGCCGTTATCTGCACCCGATGGGTTCCATCACCATTGGGCGTTACGCTAAAGCTGGAAATGACCAGGTCCGGGCCGGACGCCGGCGGCGGTGTGCCCAATCCTTTCAAAAGCAGCGGGAAGAAGAGCTTGTTCGGCACTGTTTGTAAGGTAAAGGTAAACGCAGTTGACGTGCTAATATTCCCCGCTTTGTCATGGGCCTGGATAATCCAGGTATAGGTATCGAAGGCCAGATCGACAGGTGGTGTAAAGGTTGTGCCGCTGACCACGGTGGTGGTTGCTGCTCCACTGCTGTCGGTGAGTACCAAGGTGTACGTAACCGGCCCGGATAGGACATCGACCGAAGCCGTCCATTCGAAGGTAGGCTGGGCGGTGTCGGTGATAACCGATCCGTCTGCCGGGGCGATCAGGGTCGGTGTAGTCGGCGGCGTGTAATCAACCGTTACGCGCCAGGTATCGGTGTAGCCCAAAGTTCGGCTGTAGCGGTCGGCAGCTTGTACGGTCCAATCATAAACGCCTTCCGGCAGCGCGACACCGGCCATGGTTTGTGTTCCTGGCACATTAATCGTGCCATAGTCGGAAATGTTAAGGGTATACGTTAACGTATCGGGGGAGGCCGACCAGACAAAGTTGACGGGCTGGTTGGTATAGGTTCCATCCGGGGGGCTGATCAGCATGGGTATTGGCGGCGGACTGAGATCGATTGTAAAGACCCAGGTCGTGGTAATAGCCGTATTGCCGGCCTGGTCGGTTGCGGAAACAGTCCAGTCATACACGCCATCGGGCAGCGTGAGTGTGGTCGAGGTTAAGGCCAGGGTTTGGGTTGGCGTATCGTTGAGCGACAGGGTGTAGGTGACCGGTCCGGACAGCGCATCGACTGAGGCCGTCCACGCGAAGGTGATAACGTTGGTTTGGGTGAATACGGAACCGTTCGGCGGCAGGATAAGCGTCGGTGAAGTTGGCGGTGTCGTATCGAGTGTGAGGGTCCAGGTGTCGGTGAAGCCGGAGGTGTTGGTAGCCGCATCGATCGCCTCAACGGTCCAGGTGTAGACGCCATCGCCATCAACCAGCGACAGTGCCGCCGAAGTATCGGTAAACGGTCCCAAGATGGTATTGGTTACCGGCGAAGTCAGGGCCAGCCGATAACTGACGGCATCCGGCACATCGCTCCAGACAAAGGTGACGTCGGGATCGTTGGTCAGCGTGCCGTCGGGCGGCGCAATCAGCGAAGGCAAAGCCGGGGCGGTATTGTCGATAGTGAAGACCCAGGTATCGGTGATGCCACTGGAGCTACCGGTTCCGTTGATGGCCGCAACGGTCCAGGTGTAGACACCTTCCGGCAGCACGGTCGGGCTGACTACCGGGCTGGCACCAGGACCGGGGATGTCATACACACCGGCCGGTGTAAGGTAGAGCGTGTAGGTTAACGCCTCACTAACCTGTGACCAGGTTAAACTAATAGCATTGCTGTTGGTAATTGTACCATTCGGCGGCGCAATGAGGAACGGCGCTTCGGAGGCATCATCATCGTCCAAAATGGTTAAAATGCTGGTGGTGATGACCGAACTGCTCCCTTCATCCGACTCGAGCAGCAGCGACAGTTGCAGATCTTCATCGCCTTCAATGACCGCGTCGTCGGTGATCGGTACCGAGAAGGTGAGCGCGGTGGTGCCGGGGGCGAAATCAAGTACGCCACTGGTTGCCACATAGTCTTCGGACTCCAACGCGACAACATCGCTCGTGCTATAGCCTACGGTACGGGTTATGCCTGCGGCGGCACTCAAAGTAACCGTAATAACGGCAGGGCCGTTATCCTCATCGACAGTATAGTTGGACGTACTGAAAGCAAACTCCGGTGTAGCATCATCATCTACGATGATCAGAATAGCCTGGCTAATACCGAGCGTAGCGCTGATTTCATTGGAAAGACTGAGAGTTAACTGTTCATCATCTTCAAAGATATCGTCCTGAGTAATGGGTACAGTGAATGTCAACAACTTAGTACCAATTGTGAAGGTCAGCGTATCATTACTGGTTGTATAGTCACTTACGGCCAACGCCGTGTCATCGGCGGTTGCATAATCGACAGAAGTTGTCGTTGTGGCGGTAGAACTTAAGGTTACCGTAATTACGGCGCTACCGGCACCCTCTTGAACGGTATACGTTCCGCGATCAAACTCAACCACTGGCGGCAGCTCATTATCGATGATGGTCAGCGTAGCCGTATTCTGGTCGATGATGGCATTGACCGGACTCGACAATCCTAATTGAACGGTTTCATCGTCTTCGAAGATCGTATCATCGGTAATGGGTACGGTAAAGGTTGCTTCAGTTTCGCCCGGATCGAAGATGGCTGTGCCGGTTACGGCGGTGTAATCGCTGGCGCTACTTGCCGTGCCGTCGCTGGTCGTGTAGACCACTGTCGCCGACACCTCTGAAGCAGAACTTAACGTGAGCGTAATGGTCGCCGTCCCGGCGTCTTCATTAACGCTGTAGTTATCGGTAACAAAGGTGATGGTCGGTGGGCTGTCGTTGGACATGATCATGACAGTACCGGTCGGGCTGCCAATGTTGGCGCTAATGACGTTGGATAGGTTGAGTTGGAACGTCTCTAGCGACTCGTAAACAGCGTCATCGACAATGGAAACGGTAAAGGTCAAGGCCGATGTGTTGGGCGGGAAGGTCAGCGTACCGCTGGTGTCAGCATAATCATCCGGGTTGACGGCGGTAACGTCGCTGGTAGCGTAATCGACTGAAGCCTCAACCGATTGGGTCGGCGTTAGGGTTACGGTTATCAGCGCTGTTGGATCAATGCCTTCTGTAACGATGTCGAAATCAGGATCGAAGTTAAAGGTCGAAGTATCATCATCGATTATGGTCAGCACGGCCGGATTGTTGGTTGTGCCGAGACTGGCGTTGACGGCATTGCTCAATGTGAGCAAGACCGTTTCGCTGCCTTCGAGATCACTGTCATCTGTGATCGGCACAGTGAAGCTCAGCTGGGTGATGCCTGTCGTGAAGGTCAGAGTTCCGCCGGACGAGCCATAATCGCTGGCATCGCTCGCTGTACCGTCGCTCGTTGCATAATCGACGGTCACCTGCTGCTCTGAGGTGATACTCAGCGTAACGGTGATGGTTGCCGATCCGGCATCTTCATCAACCTGATAGGTCGGGGCGCTAAAGTCGACGACCGGTGTATCATCGTCGATGATGGTCAGCGTGGCGGTATCGGTGGCGGCCAAAGTCGCACTGACCGGATTAGAGAGTGCCAGCGTCAGACTTTCAGTCGATTCGATGATGCTGTTGTCGACGATGGTTACCGGGAATGTCGTTGTAGTAAGACCTGGTGCAATCTCAACCACATCAACCACCGCAAAGAAATCTTCCGGACTGACAGCTGTCCAGTCGGTTGAATTCACGTCAGCGGTTACCGTCACAGCCGCAGCGGAGTTCAGTGTAACCGTGATATTGGCGACCCCTACGCCTTCGTCCACGATGTAATCGCTAGCAGTAAAGCCAATCATCAGAGCTTCCTCATCGTCGATGATAGTTAGCGTAGCGGTATCTGTCGTGGCCAGGGTTGCGCTGATGGGGCCGGAGAGCGCCAGATTGACCGTCTCATCGCCTTCTAAAAGCAGGTCATCGTTGATGGTCACCGGGAAGGTGATAGAAGTTGTACCGGGGGCAAATTCGAGAGATTGATTAACCGCGTCGTAATCAGCGGGGCTGTCGGCCGTTCCATTGCTCGAAGTAACGGTAACCGTGGTTGTCACGAACGATGCTCCACTTAGGGTTACGGCAATGACAGCCGGACCGGCGTCCTCGTCGACAACATAATCGGTGCTCGCAAAGCCAACCGTCGGCTCGCTATCCTCACTGATGATGGTCAGGGCGACCGGCGTGTTACTGCCGAGAACCGCATTTGACGGGGTTGATAGCGTAACCGTTAACGACTCGCTTTCTTCAAAGTCATTGTCATCGACAATCGGTATGTTGATAAATGCCTGGGTGATGCCGGGGCTAAAGCTCAACGTACCGTTGGTGGTGGTGTAGTCATCAGGATTGACCGCGGTGTTATCGCTGGTCACGTAGTTGACGGTCGCGGTTATGCCCGTTTCTGCACTCAGAGTCACAGTCAGGACAGCGGTTCCGTCGGTTTCATTGACGGTGTAGCTAGCGGCGTCAAAATCGACTGTCGGTTCCGAATCGTTGTCGGTGATCGTCAAGGTGGCGGGACTGGTGGCACCGATATTGACTAAGTTCGGGTTGAGTAGCGTTAGGATGACGGTTTCATCGGCCTCAAAGAGCAAATCATCGGTAATCGGCACGGTGAAAGTTTGCTGGGTGATGCCTGCCGTAAAGGTTAAGGTATCGCCGACTGTGACGTAATCACTGCCTGCTGTAGCCGTACCGTCACTGGTCAGGTAGTCGACGCCGACGTCTTGCGTCGCGGTCGCGCTCAAGGTAACGGTGATGGTAGCCGTGCCGGCGCTTTCGTCAACGCTGTAGTCGGTGCTGCTGAAGTCTGCTGTAACGGCCTCGTCGTCTAAGATGGTCAAGACGGCAGGATTGTTGATAGCATTCACCAGCGACCCACTGATCGGATTAGAAAGGGTTAGGGTCAGCGTTTCGGCCCCTTCCAAGTCGCCGTCGTCGGTGATGGGGACGGTGAAGGTTTGGACGGTGGTATTGGGCGGGAAGGTCACTGTATCGGTTGTAACATCGGTATAGTCACTGCCGGCTGTAGCCGTATTGTCGGTTGAGGCGTAGTCGACCATCACCGTATTCGGACTCGAGGCCGCCAGCGTAACGGTGATGATGGCCGGACCGGCATCTTCATCAACGCTATAGGTCGCTGCTGAGAAATCGACGGTGACTAGATCATCATCGACAATGGTCAAGCCGGCCGGATTGTTAACGGCTCCGGTAAGTGTGGCTCCCTGCGGGTTGGACAGCGTGAGATCGACCAACTCATCATTCTCAAAGATAAGGTCATCGGTGATGGGCACTTGGAACGTGGCGCTGGTGAGACCCGCACTTATGGTGAGCGTACCGGTTACTGCCGTGTAGTCGCTCCCGGCGGTGGCCGTATTATCAGCCGTCTCGTAATCGACCGACACATCTTCGGACGAAGCCAGATTGAGCGTGACCGTGATCGTGGCGCTGCCGTCGGCCTCGCTCACCGAGAAATCGCTGCTGCTGAAATCGACGATGGTCTCGGCCACGGTTAGCGGTGCCGAATTAATCAACGTGACCTGGCTTACACCGTAGGTTGCCGTAATCAGCGGGTTGACGTATATGCCGGTTGTTAGCGGCGCGGTAGCGGTGAAGGCAACAGTTGCAACACCGGCTCCGCTCTCGCTTAACCCCGGAACCAGGATATCGGCCATCACGGAGGTCGGGGCGAAACCATCCTCCAGCGTATCGATGAGGGTGACGGTGGGCGTGGTATCGGTGGTGTTGGTAAGGGTGATGGTGTACATGACCTCGTCGCCGGGGCCAACCAGCATCGGATCGACGGTTTTGGTTAATGTAATTTCACCCGTGGTCGGCACTTCAACGGTGACGGTGACCGGATCACCGGTCGCCACGCCGAGCGTACCGCCGCCGGTCACGCTGTAGGCGTCGTTGACAACATCTACCGTTTCGGTGATGGTGGTGTTGGCCGAAACCACAAGGGTTACGGTCAGGCTTTCGCCAAGACCGACATCATCGGTTAGCACCCATCGAACCGGATCGGTACTGATGGGTGTGGGATCGGCGCTGACATAGGTGACATAGGACAACGGCAGTTGATCGGTGATGGTGAAGTCGGCGGTCGCCGTTACCTCGCCGGTGTTGGTTACGGTTAAAGTGTAGGTAATTAGATCACCAGGCTGAACCGTATCGGACGGCTCGGCTACTTTGCTGATCGCCCAGCGCGGGCCTTCAACCTGGATAATATCGACAACCGCAACCGGCACCACGCTCGTCGAAGCCGGGGTGGCGGTAATTGTGGTGGTATTAATCAATCCGGAAGCCGTGGCCGGGACGGTATAGGTTGTGGTTACTGTACGCGTTGTCTGGCTGGTAACGGTAAACACATTACCGATAGCCGGTTCGCTGCTGTCCAACCAATCGAAATCGCTGCTGTAGCCTAAGCTAACGGCTTCATCGACATCGCCACCATTGATAAGGGAGTGGGTAATGACTACCGTTGTTGCGGGCGTGGTCAGGGTAAAGGTATCGGTGATAAAGGTTAGGCTTTGAAGCGGGACGCTCTCGTCCGCGCCGATATCGACATTGCCGGTATCCGGCAGCGGGCGCGGATCGTTGTCGTAGTCGATGGTCACGGTTGAGGCCGGATCGCCGGTTTCAAAGGCGGCTGAGCCGGAACCGATATGCAAATTGGGCGGGCTGGCACCGGTATCGATAAAGACCGGATCGCCGGTGCGGTCATTGCTGCCTTGTGCGGCACTACCACTGACATTGCCGACGGTGTTGCCGGTATACAGGTTGTAATCTATTGTGGCCGCCGTATTGCTGTGAAGCGCACCGGAAGTGGCTGTGTTGGTAGCCACGATAGAACTGTTGACGTCCAACGTTGCCAGATCATTGTAAACCGCACCACCATTTCCACTTGCCGCGGAGTTGTCATAGAAGGTATTGTTCTCAAGCGTTGCCGAACCATCGGCTATATATACGGCACCGCCATCGCCGGAAGCGGCCTGGTTGCCATGAATGAAGTTATTCTGCATAACCAGATCGCCATCATTGCTGTAAAGGGCACCGCCACTATCAGCGGCATTGTTATTCTGGAGCCGGAGCGCGGTGAGGTTTAGATCGGCACCATCATTGTAGATACCGCCGCCGTCTGCGGCATTGCCGTTTTCGATGGTCAGCCGGTCGATGGTGACCGTATCGGTTACGCTCCCAGAGGGGTTATCCGTAACAAAAACGGCGCGCCACCCAGGAACATTACCGGGATCGAGGGATGTGGTGTGTGAAATGTGGTTAGGCGGATCTTCATCCCAATTGGTGGAGACATAACCGCCCTGGAGGGTTATGGCTTTATCAATGAAAGCAATCTGGGTAACCGTTATGCTATTGTAAACGGTGGTAATGATGTCAGTATTGTCAAAGGGATAAGTTCCCTGCTCGATCTTGATGAGATCGCCCGGAGCAGCCTGATCAAGCGCCTGCCGAATTGAACGGCAGAGGAATTCGGTATCGGTACAGTTATTATCACCCAAAACCATCGTGCTGGTAATACCGGTATCATTGCTTATATCATCATCACCGGTAAGCGACACATAGCGGGTTCCGGTGGTGCCGCTAATAGTTAGCGTATTGGCCGCACTCTCTTGGCTGCCATCGACATCGGATATAGCGATGACGCTGACCGACTCGACCAGCCCTTTACCGGCCGACGGACTAACGGTAAGGCTGATAACAACCGTAGTGCTCATATTAGGAGCCAACGTTACTGTCCCGATCGGCTCCATAATAACCCCATTAATGTACCCTCCAGCGGCATTCGGGAATAAGGTGTAAGTATCGGTCACATTGCCCGTGTTCGATAAGGTATGGGTGAAGGTTAGCACATCACCGGGGGCGGCGGTACCGAAATTGTCGGGGGTGAGGGTAAACCGTACGCCTTCTTCAGCCGTAGTAACCATTGCAATACTGTTTTCCTGCGGTAGGGCTAAAGGATCAGCAGGACATTGGAATCCCTCAGCCGTTAGCGTCGCTGATTCGGAAATGTCGGCAAAAGTAGCGGTCGGCACAGTCGTCTGCACCAAAATGGTAGCCGACTGGCCGGGTCCGAGCACCATATTGGCGCTCAGGTCATCAATCTGGGTGCCACCCGTGACGCTAATGATCTCGCTCCAGGTTAAGGGGCTTTCAAGGGTAATGGTTACTGTTTCGGTGTAGCCGTTACCGGGCACGCCAACCGGTTCATCATTAGAATAATTCTGACTCAAATTGGTAACGGTGAAGGTCCGTGTCGTTGCTTCAGTGGGCGCTAACGTCTCACTAGACGGCGTGGGGCCGACCCATTCAAAGAGGCGGGAGCCAACACTGTATTCGTCGCGGCCCATATCGAAGGCACAGATTTGGGGTCGATCTTCTTCAAATCGATCATATTCTATATCCGACGCTCCGTCAGGAACAGCATCGATGGCCGGTGACGTATACAACAGATCGCCACCCACATCGAGGGACGGTCTAAACCGAGGATCACCGACTATGTTGCCGGCTCCCTCACTGGCTCCCACATACGTATTATTCCATTGTAGGGTGTAAAGGACAGAGACCGTTCCGCCATCGACGTGGATACCTGTACCGCCGGATGTTGCGGTGTTTGAAGTTACAATGCTGGCACTAATAACGGTGCTACCGCTTGCATTATACACACCACCACCTTGATCGCCCGCTTCATTTTCGCGGATAGTCGCGTGGTATAGTTGCGGTGAGCCGGAGCCGCTGTAATAAAAGCCTCCTCCATCCGTGGTTGACTGGTTGTTGTAAAAACCGGGATTTATGAGAACGAGTTCGCCGCCGCCGGTAGCATACATACCTGCCCCGTTGGCGGCAATATTTTCATTAATCTGTTTGTTTATAAAGGAGAAATCAACACCCTCGTAATAGATGCCGCCCCCATTGCCTCCGGCTTCATTTTCGGAAATAGGAGTACCCCCTGCAATTGAGACATCGCCGCCGGAAGCAACGTATATGCCGCCACCGTCATTTGTGGCTTGATTAAATGTAATTGCTCCGTCGAAACCTGTGGCCGCAGAATTAGGCCCTATATAAATGCCGCCACCACTGGCCGCACTGTTTGAAATGACATCGACGTTATCAAGGGTCAGCAGATCAGCCTGGCTTAGAATACCGCCACCATTGCCGCCCGTTTGTCCGTTGGTAATCTCTAACCAGGAAAGGTTTACATCCGTAGATGCGGCAATATCAAACACACGTCCGCTGAAGGTACCGTCAACCGTCGTCGATATAACGTTAAAGCCTCCAATTTGAACCTTACCCGAGAAATCTTTTCGCCATGAACCTTCAATGTTAATATCCTGGTTGATGGTTACATTTTCTTCACAAACGCCCTCGGCCACGTCGATGAAATCACCCGGTGAGGCCGCATCCAGCGCGGCACCGATGCTGCCGTAGGTGGTGCCGTTTAGGCGGGCCAGACAAGCGTTGACTTCATCCGCACCCATATCGGACGCGGCGTTGATGGGACGCGGATCGTCTTCAAAGTCGTGATCCACAAGCGCAAGAGTTTCTCCGGCGTTGACAACCGGCGAACTGGACCGCACGGCAAAATCGCCTTCCGTCGGGTCTGCAAGCTGGGGATCAGCCGTAACATTGTTGCTGCCCGCGCCAGCCGATCCGGTTACCTGTGTGGCCGCACCGGCAGTGGAATAGTTATTGAAGTCGATAACTGCGCCGCTCGCAGAGGCCGTTGTGTGGATAGCGTGATCGCCGGCGTCGTCCTGATTTTGGGCAAAAATGTTATTCTTGATGGTCGGGCTGCCGCTACTAACATAAACAGCCCCACCGGCATCTGCAGCCGAGACCTCATTGGCATAGAAAGTATTGTGCAGGATATTGGGGCTACCGTTGTTGATATATACCCCACCACCAAAATTATTAGCCTGATTTTCATAAATAAACGTATTGATGAGCGAGAGACCGCTGCCGCTCTGATGGTAAATCGCTGCGCCTTCATCAGCTAGATTACCATATACCTTGTTCCCCAGGTCGAAATTAGCCGTAGCCGCATTGTACAAGCCGCCGCCCTGAATGGCGCTATTATCGTGAATGCTGCTCTCACCCGTTACATCCAGCGTTCCATCATTGTAGAGACCGCCGCCATTACCGGTACCGGTAGTCGCCGTATTGTTATAGACCGTACTCTCATTTGTTAGCGAGAGCGTGCTGCTTGATTCGATAAACACACCGCCCCCATATTCAGCGGTGCCAGACAACACTTTTACCGCATCAAACACGACGGTGCTGTTATCTTGCAGGTAGACACCACCACCGGCGTCACCGCTGCTTGGACCTCCACCTAATCCGCCGGCGTTACCATTTTGCAAATCAAAGTTAACCAGAGTCACATTCGCATTATCGATGAATAATGCCCGGCCTTGGCCTTCGGGATTTAGAATGGTGTTATTGCCGGTGGAGGCACTGAATGCATCATTGTATCCGCCTTCGATGGTCAAGTTATGGGTTATGTGGACCGTCTGGCTGACGATACCGCTGCCGGGATTGAACGGATGGACACCGCGACACTCATCATCTGTAACTAAAATGGTGTTATCAGGCTCACTGTTATTGATGGCTGTTTGAAGGTTACCATAGACAATACCGCTCTCCAAAACTTGCGCCAGACAGCCCGGTATTTCATCGGCACCAAGGTCGAAACCCTGGTTGCTGGGGCGGGTGTTGTAAGGTGAGTCGAAGTCGTACGTCAGCGTCATCGACGGATCGCCGGCATCGACCATGGGCGAACTGCCGGTCAGGTGGAAATCGCCGCTTGATGCATCGATAAAGCTCGGATCGACGGCCAGACTGTTCGATCCGGCTGTAGCACTGCCACCATAGGCATTCGCTGCCGGGAAGGTGTTGTTATAGTCGGGGGCGAAGGCCGGAGTACTGAAAATAGCATGGCCTACAGCCGCCGTATTTTCGGAGAAAATGTTGTTAACAATGATTGGGCCGGCATTTTCGGTATAAAGGCCACCGCCGCTGTTGGTCGCGTCATTGCTATAGACGGTGTTATGACGCACGGTCAAACCGGTCGAGGCATTATAGATGGCCCCGCCGTTGTTGGCGCTGTTGTCGCGGATGATATTATTTTGCAACAGCGAATTGCCGCCATTATGGAAAAATGCCCCGCCATTGTTGGTAGCCGTGTTATCACGCAATAAAGTATCGTCGACCGTTACCTGACCGCCGACATTGTAGATAGCAGCACCATCGGGGGCAACGTTGCCGTAAATAATGTTGTCGCCGGTTTCGAGCAGGTTATCGCCCTGCAAGGTGACCGTGCCATCCTCAACGTACAGCGCACCGCCGCCGGTGGTTGCGGTGTTGCTGTAGATGCGGTTGTGAGTCATCGAGACCACCCCGCTTCTGACCAACACCCCGGCCCCGTTGTCGTCGCTGCCGTTACGCAGGTGCAGCCCCTCAACCACAATCAGCGAACTGGAGATGGTTTGCGGCATGGTAATGTAGATCACGCGCCCGCTGTTCAGCGCATCGAGCACGGTTGGGTTATCGTCGGGCCGGGATGGACCGGCCAAGTTGTTCGTTTTAGTGTATCCGCCCTGAATAGTAATCGATTTGGTGATAAGAACCGTCTGATCGACTACCGTACCACCATCGTTAAACGGACGTACGCCGGCACACACACCAGCCACGCGGATAACATCACCATCGGTAGCGTCATCAACAGCGGTTTGAACTGCGCCGTAAATACGCGAACCGGTATTGATGCGGGCGAAACAACCGGCTATTTCATCAACCCCGATATCCGGATTTTGGTTCGAGGGTCGCGGATCTTCGTCGATGTCGAGGATAATCGGGCTGGCGGGATCGCCTTGGTCTTCAACGGCTGAGCCGGTGGCAATACGCAGGAAGTTGGTATCGGTTAGCACCGTCGATAGGAAGCTTGGATCGACGGCCAGGTTGCCGTTGCTGCCGGTTTGATCGGCCAGGCCACCGTAGTCACCGCCCGTGTTGTCAAGCACATCGTTATAAGCAAAGGTTGGATCTGCATCAGCGCTAAAAATACCCCCACCGCCGGCAGCCGTATTGGAGATAAGAATAGTGCTATTGATGATAGGGGCCGAACTAGCAGCGTTGTGATAAATACCACCGCCCTGGTTCGTGGCCTGGTTACCGTAGAACGTAGCGTGACGCACGGCTAAATTGTTCGATTCGTTGTATAGCCCACCACCGTTTCCTGATGAGGCTGTATTGTTGGTTACAATTGTATTGACCAGATTCAGCTCGGCGCTGCCGGCGTTGTAGAAAGCGCCGCCGTTCGGAGCCGTGTTGTTCGCGGCAATAACGCCTTCGGTGGTTAGGGTACCGGCGGCGTTGTAAGCGGCCCCACCGCTGTCGGTAGCGGTATTGCTCAATATATGGGTTTGGCTGAGGGCGGTGGTGCCGTTAAGGTTATAAACCCCGGCTCCGTTGGTCGCCTGGTTGCCTGAGATGATCAAATCCTCGGTTTGCAAGGTACTGTTGGCATTATACAAACCGCCACCATTAATCGCCTCACCTCCGGTTAACGTCAATCGAACCAGGCTCACTGTGGCCGAGCCGGTTACGACTACCGTTCGACCCTGCCCTTGGGCATCGAGGATGGTAACGACCGGATCGCTCTCAGGATCATTGCTAAAGCTGCTATTATAGCCCCCGGCGATAGTAATGTTGCGCGTAACAAGAGCGGTCTGACTAAGCGCCTGTCCACCGACTAAGCGTGGTTGGGCACCCCGACAGATACCGGAAACCTGAACGGTATTTCCATTCGCGGCGGCATCAATCGCACTTTGCAGAACACCGTAGGTGGTAGCCGGAGCCTCCTGAACGCGGGCCAAACAGCCACTCAACTCGTCGGCTCCCACATCGAACCCTTGGTTAATGGGGCGGAAGTCGCCGTCGATATCATCGAACACGGTTGAGTCGGGATCACCGGCATCGACCGCTGCCGAGTCAATCGACAGGTGGAAATCGTTCGCGGCGGCATCGACAAACAGGGGATCACCGGTACCACTGTTGGCACCCGTCGCTACGTTACTGTTGTTCGGCGTATTATTAAAGTAGAGGTTGTAATCAATCGAGGCCGCAATTGTACCGGAATCGCCCCGATAAAAAGCGCCACCGCCGCCGGTCCCTGTGTTATCGGCAAATATCGTATTCGATAGGACCAGCCCGCTGGTATTGTTATCGAACATGCCACCGCCGAAGCTCGCCGCCTGGTTGCCAACCATCGTGTTATTGGCCGCTTTGAGCGTGCCGCTGTTGAAGATTCCACCACCGCTACCAGAAGCAGTGTTACTGTAAACGAAATTATTTTGCAGATTGAGAGTCCCGCCGGACACATAGATACCGCCCCCATTGATAGCATTGCCGCCATAGATACGGCTGCCGGTCAATGTCGGTGTGCCGCCGGCTACATAAATACCACCCCCATTTTGGGCCGCGGTTGTATTGGATATCGAAATATTCGTCAGGAGGGGACTGCCGCCGGCGACGTAAATAGCGCCTCCAGAAACATTGGCTGAGGTGTTTGAGATAACAACCTGATCAACAATAACGGCTGCTGCCGGAGTAAAGTTGCTGATGTAAATTCCGGCTCCCTGATTGGCCGTGCTGTCCTGAATAATCAGACGCGATAGCGTAATGGCCGGACTATTCTGTAAAAAGATGCCCCCCCCGGAGGCCCCCGACTGCGCATTTTTAATCGTAAGGTTATCAATAGTAATAGGGAATAACGGGTTGGAGCTATTAATAGAAATACCCCGTTTTGCATTTTGGATATCTAGCTGGGTAGCAGCCGGTGACCCTTGACTTGTGAAACCACTATTGTAACCGCCGTATAATTGAATGGGATCATTAATAACAATTCCATCGGGAATGATATACGTTCCTTGCGCAACACGAACTGCATCGCCCGTTGCTGCCTGTTCGCTAGCGTACCCGATCGTACTGCAAGGATCACCCGAGTCTGTACAGTTATTGTTGGTATTATTTCCACTTAAAGCAACGTACCGATCACCCACCGTGCCTTTAGCGATAGTCGTATCATCAACGCTAGCAGACGCAGCAAAGCTTTGTGATGTCGCGACAACGGTTACAACTTCTTCCAATCCAGAAGGAGCCGTCTGCGGTACATCTACACGAACTACAACAGCGGTGGAACCCCCGGAAGCCAAGGTAATGGGTGTTGTGGGTACCACCAGCGTTCCCCAATCAAAAGGAGATGAAGTAAAAGCAATGGTATAAGTATCGGTCGTTGGGCCACTGTTACGCAGGGTGTATGTATAAGTTATTACGTCGCCGGAATCGACGTATTGGGGATCATCAAAGGGTGGGTCATCGTTGTCGATCAACTCGACGCCAGGCGTTGCGATAAGATCGGTGACGCCGGCAAATGTACCGGGGTTTGCATGCGAAGTGGCCGTAACAACGGTCTGATTGTAAAGAGGAGACGGGGCTGGGCCCGTTATCTCGACCACAACCTCAAATGTGGTGCTGTCTCCGGCACTGAGGTTATTAACAATTGCAGAAGGAAGAATGGTAACATCCAACCCATCAGAGTTGGAGGTCGTCAGCGTAAATGAGTCGCTGGCGGATATATTCCCCAAATTGGTAAGGGAATGGGTAAAGGTGATAAAACTGTTCGCGATTGTCGCCGTATCGGTAACCACGACCGGGCTTTCGGGCGCTGTCGAAAGCAAGACGGCGGCGTAAAGGCGGCTTTCATCGGCACCGATATCGGCCCGATTGCCCTGTGGACGCGCATCGTTTTCAAAGTCGGTGGTGACAGGCGATGCCGGATCGGCTGCGTTGATGGAAGTGGAGTTCGACGCCAGCCGGAAATCATTGGCAGCGACATTCTCAAAATTGGGCGTGTCCGAAATATCGTTCGGGCCGGCAGAGGCGTTGCTATAATTGGTTGTATTGTCGAAATTGTTGTAATCAAGATCGACCGCGCTCGCGCCGGCAGCGGCCAGACCATCGGCTGTATTATTGGCGACGATGTTACTGCGCAGCGTGACTTGACCGCCGCTCGCGCCATAGACTCCGCCCCCGGAGGAAGCGTTGTTGCCGTAGATTGTGTTATGTTGCAGAGTTGAGTCACTACCGCTCGCGTTGTAGACACCACCCCCCTGTCCGGTGGCTGTATTATCGTTGATAATATTGTTCCGTAGGGTCGCATTGACGTTGTTGCCTAAATAAACGCCCGCCCCACTAATTGCCGAACCACCGGTCAAACGCAGATTTTCAATAGTCGGGTTGATGTTTGATAACCCTTCCACGTAAAGGGCACGGCCTCCATTGTTGGCATCGAATACAGTCGGGCCATAGCTGGGGTTGATCCAATCGGTAACGGTATAACCACCCCGCAGCGTGAGCGTTTCATCAACGTAAGCGATTTGGTTGAGCGAATTGACCGTTTGAACGTCATCGCACAGTCCGGCTACCTGTACCAATTCGCCAGAGGTAGCCTCATCAATCGCCTGTTGAACGTTGGTGTAGACCTGTCCACCCTCTACGCGAGCGAAACAGGTGGCTAAGGCATCGATCGCCTCATCAGCGCCACGGTCGAAACCGCTGCCAAAGGGGCGACCTTCCCCTTCGAAGTCAAAGGTAAGAGCCACATCCGTTCCGGAATTGATGGCAGGCGAACTGGGAGAAAGATGGAGATCAAAGTTAGGAGGATCGACGAATTCAGGATAAGTGGTGTTATTATTGTCTCCGGGAATGGGGTTAGCCATAGTGCCAGCAAAGTTATCGGGAGCGTTGCCGGACAAGGTGGTGTAAGCAACTGACTCAACCCCAACTGCCGAACCAAATATTCCGCCACCACTATTGGCTGTGTTACTAACAATTAGAGTGTTCGTAATAGCAACATTTGCTGTGCTCGCACCTCCGACAAAAATCCCTCCTCCATTGCCGAGTGGAGCATTGTTACCATAAACAGTGTCATTTATGATGGTTACATTACCGCTGCCTATAGCAATTCCGCCGCCGCCACCCGACAGACTTGTATTGTTATAGATCAGGTTATTCTCGGATGACCCAACAACACTGTCAAGGACAATAACACCCCCACCAATACTGTCAGCCGTGTTACTAAAAATCTCATTGGCTTGAAGCACAAAGGTGCCACTAATGATATTGACACCTCCCCCTCGTGCATCGCTACCCACAACCGTGTTTGAGTAAATACGGTTGTGCAATAAGGAAGTTGAAGCTGTTGAGTTTCGTTGAGCAACGCCTCCCCCACCAATTAAGCCAGAAGAATTAACTTCATTTCCGTAAATCTGATTATTCTCGAGAATAAGGGTTCCATTAACATTAAGAACAGCGCCACCTCCGTTATCGTCAGTAGCAGTTCCTCCCATCATATGGAAACCACTTACAGTAGCCACAATTGTCACATTACCAGGCACCCGTAACACGCGACCGGCACCTTGAGCATCTATAATTGTGGGATTAGAGACAGCATCGGCAGCTACCCAATTTGTGGTGGTAAAACCACCCTGCAAAGTTACAGATTTATTAAGATAAATCGCTTGCGTACGGGGAACATCCTCAGTACGACTATTGGTATCCGTATAACGGCCAGAGGCTACCCGAATCTCATCCCCAGCATCAGCCGCATCGATGGCTTGCTGAACTGTAGCACAAGGCGTAAAGCTATTGGCACAATCATTTGCTCCTCCCTGATCATCACCAAGAGGAGCAGGGGCGACATAGCGCATCGGCGGTCCGGCAGCTTGCATGACTTGTGGTAGACCAAGCAACCACAGGAATGCAACAAAAAGCATACAAAACGCCAGTAAAAATATCGAACCAAGACGTAGTAGCAGCCGGGTAGGCTTTGTAAGGCAATATCGTCTTAATTGAGCAAACTCATTATTAGTTATTACAGCGATAATTTCAGGCAATGATTTCATTTTTTTCACGAGGGTATCCTCAACAATTTACCTATAGGTCTGAATACGAGCCACGGGATTATACGACCAGAACAAACCAATAAGCGATGGATGATTCCTGGAATGCAAACTTTGGGAAGAGAAAGAGAAATGCGGGGGTGCTAGTTGTGATGATTAAATTATTAATGGGCTGGTCAAATATAGGGGAGTTTACAGGTACGATTATGATATAATATTATGTAATATATCACAAAGTTGAACCAATAAAAAGATAAGCCGATACATATGCAGAGCCGTGGACGCTCAGCCTACTAATTAGACTTTAAACAAAAAAGCAGTGAATAGGCTTTTTATTTTCTACAAAAATGCAGTCATAGCTACCTACTCACTGCTTAAATTACCAAGTAACAGTGACGCCCTTACCACCAACATTATCTGTAGCCGTCACTGATCCGTTACTAGGTGGGTTATTAAACGTAAAATTACAAGAACTTGAACAGGGTTTGCTGCCGGATACATCACCACTCAGGCTAACTGTGACATCTTGAGAAACAGTAACCGTCACCGTTAGCTTTGCTGGTATACTATTAAATGTATCTGCCGGGACATAATTGGGAATAACGCCCGTAATAGCCCCACCAGGTGGAATAGCACCAGCGCTCTGTAACACCGCGGTAACCCGAGAAAAAACCCGGCCTACTTCCGGCCCCAGTTGCAGCAGTATTGCGATGACCACGATGGCCACCAGAACGAGGATCAGTGCATATTCCACCAAGCCTTGTCCTTTTTCTCGCTTTTTATACTTGTTAATCATTAAATAATACCCTTTACAAAAATAAAATTAAATCATATAAACCATATAAAAAAATTATTCCTTTCAATAGGATACACCAAAATATCGCTAATGAAAAGAGCAAAAACAAAATTAACCTTATGTGACAAAGTGATAATTTGCCTAAAGGTCAAAAATAATATATTACATAAGTACTATTTTGAGCCATAGCCTAAGAGTACTCTATCACTTGACATGGGCATGTGGCCGTGATACGATACAAGCCATAAGCTAAATAGGGCTTGCCCCCTATTTCTGTATGCAAAAAAAATAATATGAGCGATAAGCAGAAAACAAAGGCTCAACTTCTTAGTGAGTTAGCCCATATGCGTCAACGCATAGCTGAATTAGAAGATTTAACAGCCAAATACCAGCATAGCGAGTTGGAGCTAAAGACAAAAGCTGAAGGAGAGCAGCATCAGTTAATTGAAAAGCTGCATCGTGTTAGCAATGTCCTCAACAGCTCCCTCAACTATGCCACTGTACTTGATTATGCCCTCGATCAACTCGGTCAAATTATTCCTCACAACGCGGCTTGCATTATGCTGGCCGAAGGTGATGCAGCTCAAATTTTCCGATGGCACGGTTATACCTGGTCTGAAGATAAAAACTCCATTTCCTCCCTCATTTTTAATATTAGCGATATACCGACTCTTCGATATGTAAAACAATCGTGGCATGCCCATGTTTTACCTACCGTCCAAGAAGGTGAATTATGGCTGCATGATTTGGGTGATGATTGGATTAAATCTCACCTAACTGCCCCTATTGTTATCCGCAATCAGATCGTCGGCTTTATAAATGTCGACAGCAATAAACCCGGATTTTACTCTCAACTTGATGCAGACCGGCTCCAGTTATTTATCAGCCAAGCCGCTATCTCATTGTCCAATGCCCAAATCCACGACCAGGCCCGGCGCGAAAGCGTTCAACGGCTAGCCATACTCAAGAAAGAGCGAAACTTTGTTTCGGCTATTCTCAATACTTCCAGCGCGTTGGTGATGGTCCTTACCCCTCAAGGGCGTATTCTGCGCTTCAACCAGGCCTGCGAACATACCACCGGCTACGCTTTGGATGAAGTGCGCGGCGAATACTTTTGGGATATTTTCTTATCATCAGCCGATAGAAATCGCATCAAAAAGGGGTTTGAAACGCTACAAATGAGCGACGGCCCCTATGAATATGAAGGCACCTGGATTACGAAAGATCGCCGTAGTCGGCTCACCTCCTGGACCAACTCAATGCTGCTCGATGAAGAAGGTCGCACAGAATACGTCATCAGCACAGGTATCGATATTACCGAACGCCGCCAGTTAGAAGATCGGCTATCGGCCATCCACCAACTGGGCCGTGAACTCAATCTCCTTAGAGATGAAATTGCAATCGGAAAAATAGCGCTCGATACCGTATCATTTCTGCTCCAAATAAAAAGCGCCGGTTATGGCGTTATCAACAAATCTACCGGCAAACTTGTGTACCATTACTACCCGCAACGGGGTGTCCCCCACGTTATCGACCTCGATCTCCCGGTTGGATCGGATGAACGAGTAGCAATCCTGAAAGACATGCAGTATCATGATATAGGGCGGGTGCAAGATACCCAACCCTCGTTGGCAATATTGGCCTCGAACCCCTATCCCGCCTGGCTATCGGCCCCAATGAAGGTTCGTGAGCGCACGGTGGGGGTTATCGACGTAGAGTGTCAACCGCCGCATCATTTCAACGCGAATGATCAGCGACTGCTTCAAACATTGGCCGACCAAACTGCCGTCGCGCTTGAAAATGCCCGGCTTTATCGAGAAACGCAACAGCGGGTTGATGAACTGACCACGCTGACCATGATCAGCCAAGCGATTACTTCAACCCTAAAAATTGAGGAAACATTAACCATCATCACGGATCACACCATTCGCTTGCTAGGGGCAACTGCTGCCTCTGTCGTCCTTTCAGATCAAAGCCAAGGGGACATGTGGTTTAACGCCGTGTCGGGTGGAGTATCTGATTTTCTACGAGGCCAACGCTTGCCGGCCGGTCAGGGTATTGTCGGATGGGTAATCCAGGCGGGTGAACCGGCTTTGGTTCCGGATGCGGCTAAAGATCCGCGTTTTTTCGGTAAAATCGATCAGCAAACCGGCTTCAAAACGAAATCGATTATTTGTGTTCCCCTCCAAACCGGATCGGTAACAACCGGAGCCATCGAGGTTATGAACAAAATCGAAGGGACATTTACCGATGAAGACCTGCGCCTGCTCACCTGGCTGGCGACACCGGCTTCGATTGCTATCGAAAACGCGCGCCTCTTTGAAGGGGAACAATCGGCCCGTAAACAGGCCGAAATTCTGCGCGAAGCGACATCCACTTTAACTTCTACGCTCGATCTCGATGAAGTATTGAACGATATTTTGGTCCATTTGGAACACGTCGTACCCTATGATAACGCTTTTGTGTTCCTCCAAACAGAAGACGATTGGTTGCAAGTTGTGGCCGAACGTGGGCAGGCACCGATGGAGCAAGCGGTGGGCCATCGCTACGAGACGGATAACGCCATCTATCAAGAAATTCGGCAAACGGCGCACCCTGTTATTTTAGATGATGCTCAAAACGAACCACGCTTCAAAACCTGGAACAGAAGTGATAGCGTGCGCAGTTGGATGGGGGTTCCCTTAATTGGGCAAAATAAAGTTATTGGCTGTCTGACCTTAAACAGCCAGCGAACCAACGCTTATGAAAAAGTTGAGGCTTATCTGGCCCAAGCTTTCGCTAATCAAGCCGCGGTGGCAATCCAAAACGCACAGTTATTTCAACAAGTGCGCACCGGCCATAAGCATCTTCAATCCTTATCGCGGCGGTTGGTTGAAGTGCAAGAAACCGAACGGCGAAACATTGCCCGTGAACTCCACGACGAGGCCGGTCAGGCCCTTACTTCACTGATGGTAGGACTGCGGCTGCTTGAAGGTGAAAAAGATTGTCCGGAGGCCATTGTTACCCGTGCCACCGAATTACGGCAGGTGACCAATGATGTCTCAGAAAATTTGCACCGCATGGCGATTAACCTACGCCCGGCCAGCTTAGATTATCTCGGTTTGGTTCCGGCATTGCGCCAATATTTGGAAGGGTTTAGCCGACAGCACGACATCAACGTACAGTTTGAGCCGGTCGGTTTTGATGACCAGAGGATGCCATCAACTATCGAGACCAACCTCTATCGCATTGTGCAGGAGACGCTGACCAACGTCGCCAGACATGCACAAGCCACTCGCGTTGATGTTCTTCTGGAACGGCGCGATGGCCAGGTTATTACAATTGTAGAGGACAACGGAATCGGTTTCGATCCGGAAGAAGCAAAACGGAGAGGTCGACTAGGCATTTTGGGCATTCGAGAACGTACTGAAATGCTAGACGGCACGTTAACCGTAGAAAGCACTATTGGTACTGGTACAACTATATACGTCGAGGTTCCTTATGACTACACAAATTCTAAAAATAGCGGATGATCAAGGCTTACTACGAGCCGGCTTACGTGCTTTACTAAGCAAGGAAGACGACTTAGAAGTTATCGGAGAGGCGGATAACGGGACGGAGGTTCTTAGATTAGCCAAAAAGCTAACGCCGGAAGTGGTTTTGCTCGATATTAGCATGCCTGATCTGGATGGCATAGAGGCCACCAAACGGTTGAAAAAAATTCTGCCCGAGGCTAAAGTTCTTATTATCACCGTTCATGAAGATGAAAGTTTACTCCAAGAAGCCATTCGCGCTGGGGCGGCCGGCTATATCGTCAAGCGAGCGGTTGAGTCGGAGTTAATTGACGCCATTCGGGCTGTTCGGCGGGGCGATATGTATATTCACCCCACAATGACTCGCGCCCTGCTAAGGGACTTTCCATCGGGAAATAGCAACAACACCGCTGAACCAAAAACATCTGGCCTGAGTGACGACCCGCCGGTTGAGACACTCACACCCCGCGAAATCGATGTACTGCGTCTCATTGCCAAAGGGTGTACTAATCGTCAAATGGCCGAAGTGTTGAGTATCAGCGTCCGGACCGTAGAAGGCCACCGGGCAAATTTAATGGGCAAATTAAATCTGCAAGGGCGCGTCGAGTTGGTGCGCTACGCCCGCGACCATAATATGTTAGAATAGAGACGTTTACGACCTCAAGATCGATTTACCAACGGAGTACCTACAACAACCCCGTAGTTTCTACGGGGTTTAGCGCTTTTAGTCCCCTCAATTACGTAGAAAACCCCGAATATTGTACGCTTTACATTGCTAAGGTATCACTTTATACTAAAACCATAGATTTCTTCATCACCCTCACAATTCAAAATGCCAAGATAGTGCTCCAGGAGAGGAGGTCCAGTATGAATAGAGATACTGGCGATTTTCAGCAGCCCATCCTGTTATCTATGACAGAATGGCTATTCACTGTATTTGTTGGCCGGCGCAGTGAAGGTGTCATCTTTTATGTCCGCTTTTTTGTACTACTACCGCTACTCATACTGTTATTTACTAAAGGTGTTCAAGCAGCCATCGGCGGATAAGGAGCCATATCGATGAGACCCCTAACCATTTTTTTATGTGGCACCAACCCTAAGACCTTAAAACATATCGCCCGGACATTGGTCCTCAAGGGCGTTAGCGTTCAGACCTCAACGGAGGTACTCGACTGTCTACGCATCTCGCAAGACAAGATTGATTTTATGCTCATCGAACTGGACGGGTTATATGGTCATCTTCTCGCCTTGTTACCAACAATACGCCGTACCACTCCCAATTTACCCCTTATTGGCCTTTTCACCAGCCCCAAAATTGATCCCTTACTAACCGGAATGGCCTACAGCCTTGAACTCGACGATTACTGGTTTGAAATTCCTCAACCGGAAGAGCTGATTGTTCGTTTCCCTCAAGTTGCGCATCGGTATTTGTATGAAACTAAACCATCTCACGCAATTAATACCTTCGATATTTTGGAAAAACAGTTCAAAGTTGTCCTAAAAGTATAACTTTTTTCTGGGTGCATTTATAAAAAAAGCCCTGCCGCAATTGTGGCAGGGCTTTTTGGTTTTGTTCTTTCAAAATATTCCTATTCGCTAAAAAGCACAAAGTCCCACACCCACTGTTCAGGATCAGCAGAATAAGAGAGCGGCACGACAGGTGAAAGTGGTGTTCCACTTCCATCAGTTACATAAATATTCCAGACACCATCGGAAAACGTACCCGGCTCAAATTTAACATTAGCGAATTTGATGTAATCGCAGTCGAGACAATTGGTGGCGCTCCAATGCCAATCGCTGGGAGCGCTCTCAACGTGAATGCCGGATGAATGATCGCCGACCACCTTAAGCCCACCAATCGGTATATTTCCGGAAGAAACAATGGCGACATAAATGGTAATACCATGATAGTTGGTTTTTTGAAACTCGCGGTTGCCCTGCTCTCTAAGCGAAAAGCGGAAAGCGGGAGCCGGTGTATCTGTCGGTACAACGGGCGTATCTGTCGGTACCGGTTGAATGGAGACCGGGATTTGCTCTTGTGCTTGGGCTTGTACTTGCGGCTGAACCGTTATCTGCACCGGCGGTTGGGTAGGTACAGGCGTATCGGTTGGCAACACAATGGGGGTGTCGGTTGGATCAGGCGCAGGGCTAGGCGTTAATGTCGGGACTGGTGTCGGAATTGCGGTGGGCACTTTGTTGGGGCTAGGGAGATCAGGATTCTCAATGGCGGCTACTTCAATACCGGTTGGCGGTGAATTTTCGGGTGGCTCGGGATTCGGGTTGTTCGGGTCGGCCGTCGGAGTAAATGTGGGGCGCAACGTAGGCTGCACCTCAAAAATTGCTCCGACCTGCGCCAGCGTCGCTTCCTGATCGCTGCGTCCAAATTGGGTATAGGCGGCAAAGATAACCGTTCCAAAAAAGAAAATCAAGCCGACAAATGCGATGGTAACAATCACCTCGATGGTGGCCCGCGACAATCCCAAAAAGCGTTTGCTTTTGACTTTTGGTTTCGCAGCAACCGGCTTCTTATTTACTCTTTGAGCGTTAGCACTCGCTTGAGCAGGACGCTTTACCTTTTTAGCCGGTTTCGCTTTCGCTTTCTTCTTTTTTAAAGGTTGGGCCGGACGAGTCAAATCGGCCTCAAGCATGCGGCGCAGTTCGGCTTCAAGCTGATTGATCTCCGCCACAATTTGGTAAGGCGTGTTTGGCCCATAATAGGCCTGGTAGCGCCGCAGCGTCTCAAGGCGATATATTTTCTGCTGAACGTGATAATCGATGGACACGATTTTTACCGGCTAGCTAAGTTAACATAAACTACTAATACTATCTTATCACAAATTTTTATAAAAGCAACCCGAAAGGAAAATTTTTTGGTTACATACTAGATATAGTACCTTCAGATAAATTGCCCCTACATACTGTAGCTAAAGCATGCTAGAATGCGGCTATCGTTTCATGCAACAATCAGGTAAGGTTTGAATTATCCGGACTTTACTGGTAATATCCATCTCTATTTTTACATTTCGGATGAACTACACAAAACACTTTTTTTGCATCCATACCGCCACTCGACCTTTCTGTCGGATAATAAACATTTATGCGCATTCCGCTCATCGACCACTACATAGATCTGGTCAAAGATAATCGCGATTTTCGGTATCTGTGGTTTAGCCAGGTTATCAGTATGCTGGGCGATTGGTTCAACCTCATTGCCTCAGCCTCGCTGGTTGCCGATTTATCAGGTTCTAAGGGGCTGGCTATTGGCGGGTTGTTTATTGCCCGGCTGCTACCACCCTTTGTATTAGGCCCCGTTGCCGGTGTTTTAGCCGATCGCTTCGACCGCCGCAAAATCCTGATCATCAGCGATCTTCTCCGCGCCGGTGTTGTGTTGGGGTTTCTCTTCGTTCGCTCGGAGCGTGATATTTGGCTGATTTATGTCTTGACCCTGTTGCAACTCAGTATCAGCGCATTCTTCGAACCGGCCCGCTCTGCTGTACTGCCTGGTCTGGTTCATCGCCGCGATCTGATCACAGCCAATGCACTTTCCGGAGCCACGTGGAGTTCTATGCTGGCTTTGGGTGCCGCCACCGGGGGTTTGATTACAGCCTTACTCGGGGTCACGAGCGCGTTCATTATCGATGCCGCAACCTATCTTGTTTCGGCCTACCTCATTACCCGGATAGCTTTCCCATCCAAAATTATGGAGGGTGAAGCCACAACATCGACCGAAGCCGGATGGCAATCATTTATTGAGGGGCTAAATTATCTAAGAGAACGGCCCGAAGTGTTGGCCATTACGCTGCTAAAGGCATCGAGTGCGATAGCATTTGGCGCTATCGAAATTGTGCAGGTTTCATTTGCCGAAGAGTTTTTTCCGTTGGCCGGGAACAGTTCGGCTACACTGGGGCTTATCTATTTTGTGGTGGGGTTGGGAACCGGGTTAGGGCCTATTGTGGCCCAACATTTCTCTAAAGATAGGTTGTGGCCCATGTACTATGCCATTTTGATAGCTTATGGGGTAATGTTCTTGGGTTGTCTTTTATTAGGTTGGGCACCTACGCTAACGATTGTGCTGATGGGCACCTTTATCCGCACGGTTGGCACCGGCATCAACTGGGTCTACTCCTCATCACTGATCCAAATGAGCGTGCCGGATAACTTTTTAGGGCGTATATTTGCGTTTGATCTGGCGATGACCACGCTGGCAGCCTCAGCCTCAACATTCTGGGGCGGGTGGGCTAAAGACACCTTAGCTTATACGGCACACCAGATTTCACTTTCGATGGCTGGAGTTTGCTTCATTGCCGGCGTTATCTGGATGCTTTATTTAATCACTTACGCCCGAAAGCATACTCCATCACAGTTGTTGTAACTTGAAAATCTGCCTACAATGCTTAACAATAAAAAGGGATTAGTTAGAAAATCCTGTTGCTTGTCTTTATCAACCATGCTATACTGGTCTGGACCTTAAGTTTATCGGTTCAGCACCTTAATTCGTTCGATAGAATAATGCAAACAGACTCAAGCGTAAACCCTAACCTGACATCACCGAATCGCATTATCAAGCCCATCCGCATCGCTCTGGTCGAAGGGGAACAGCAGCTTATGCAGCCTTTGTACCAGATCCTTAAGCAACGCGGATACCAGCCCAGCCTGTTTAAAGATCCCGATGATGCCCTGCCCCATCTCTCTAAAACCGATATTCTTTTGCTCGACGCCGCTATTGCGCAACAGCCTCGATCGAGCAAATTCATTAAGGTGCGCACAATTTTAGTATTATCTACCCAAAAAGGGCTTCAACTGCCGCCGTGGCTACAAGCGCGGCACGTTTTCCTGCTTTATCACCCTCAAAATCCTCATGATCTGGTCGACCGCTTAGAGGATTATATCCCCCCTCGCACACCCGATTTTAATATTGCGCCCACCAACACCGAACATTTGGCCTTGCTCTTTGGTATTACCCAATTTTTGAGCGGCCATTTAGATATTAACGATTTATTCGAACGAGTTTTGGCACTGACACCCTATCTGGGGGCTGAGTTTGCCGCTTTACTTGTTCAAGAAGAGGACGAGATTATCTATTATCGCTCGACCGAACCGGGACGAGAAGAGTTGATCGGCCCGGCCGGGCGGCGTTTTGGCCGACGTTTGCTGCAAGATGGTCTTGAAGGCTGGACGTTGCAGCATAATGAGGCCGTGGTTGTGACCAATACTCAAGACGATCCGCGCTGGTTCCGAGCGCCTTATCTACCTGATCACGCACACTGTGTGGCCGTTTTGCCTATCCACGTCAATCGGGTGAAAGCACAGGGCGTCTATCTTATCGGCCACCGCACCGTTGGCCATTTCAGCAATAATGATCTGCCCTTGTTAAAGGCCGCCACCACTCAAATTGGTCTGGCTATTGAAAACGCGATGCTATTCAAAAACCAAACGCAGCGCTCGATGCAGTTGGCCCTTATCAACCAGGTGAGCCAGGCGGCAACCTCCATTCTTAATTTGGATGTCATGTTAAGAACCGTCGTACAGGCCATCAGGCGCAGTTTGGCCTGTTACAGCGTTGCTATCCATCTCTACAATCAACAGACCAACACCGTAGAACTTAAAGCCCGTGATGCTCTCGACAGACCGCGCTACTACATAGCCGAAGAGAAGCCTCTAGTTATTACGCATGAACTCAAACAAGGCTTAATCGGCTGGGCCATTGCCACCAACAAAACGGTGGTCGCCAACGACGTCACGCGCGATCCCCGCTACGTGCCGACCGAAGCCACGCGAGAAATACGCTCTCAGGTGTGCGTGCCGATTACGTTGGGCATAAAAACCATCGGCGTCTTAGATTTACAGAGCGCCCAACTTGAGGCCTTCAATAAATATCATGTCGATGCCCTCGAAACGCTGGCTGACCAATTAGCCATCGCCATCGAAAACGCCCGCCTTTATGATGAGATTAACCAACGGGTGCAAGAGTTGAAATCGCTGAACGAGATCGGCCAGGCCGTTACCTCAACGCTCAATTTAGAAGAAACGCTCACCCTTATTACCGATGAAACGACCCGACTTATGGAAGTCGCTGCCGCTTCGGTGGCACTACGCGATGATACAACCGAGGAGATTTGGTTTGCAGCAGCATCCGGTGAAGGCTCTGAAGCCACAATTAGTGTAAGAATGCCGTACGGACAGGGTATCGCCGGCTGGGTGGTTAGTCACGGCGAGCCGGTCATTGTATCGGATGTTCAGGCCGACAATCGCTTTTTTGCCGACATCGACAAGCATAGCGGTTTCACGACGAAATCGATCTTGTGTGTGCCATTGATGACCAAAGGCCATACCATCGGCGCATTAGAAGTGATGAATAAGAAACAGGGCACATTTAATCATGATGACTTAGTTCTTCTACAGGCTCTGGCGGCACCGGCAGCGACAGCCATCGAAAATGCGCAGCTCTATGAAAAACAGCGCCAAACGATCAAGAGTTTGGCCGAAACGCAGTATCAGTTGGTTCAAAGTGCAAAGTTGGCGGCAGTCGGTGAGTTAGCAGCCGGGGTGGCCCATGAGATTAACAATCCGCTAACAACGATTATCGGCTTGACCGGCGTTTTACAGGATACGGTCCCTACCCTACTGCCCATCCATGACGACATCACCGAAGATTTACAGATGATCTACGATGAGTCACGACGCGCTCGAGACATTGTGCGTAACTTGCTTAACTTTGCTCGGGCCGAGCCGCCTAAACTTCTCCCGACCGACTTCAATCAACTGGTCGAAGAAGCAATAAACCTTGTCTACACGAAAACAACCAGCCAAAAGGTTGAACTCAAAAAATCATTAGCCCAACTACCGGAAATAATGCTTGACCATAATCAGATTAAACAGGTTATGGTCAATCTGTTCAATAACGCTATCCAAGAGATGCTCGACCATGACCAACCGGCTGTATTGACCATTACAACCGCCTATCAATTTATCGACAACGCCAAACCCGACCACGACTCGGCCGTAATCTGTACTATCAGCGATACCGGACGAGGCATCAGCCCGGAACACAAAGACAAAATCTTTGATCCATTCTTTACAACCAAGGAAGTAGGTAAAGGAACCGGCTTAGGACTATCAATCAGCTATAAAATTATTGAAAAGCATGGCGGCACGATTGAAGTCAACAGCTATACGGGCCAAGGCTCAACCTTTATTGTAACGCTGCCGGTCGTTTGTATACCTACCGCTCTCCCCACGGATAAATGCGTTGGGGTCAAGCCAGTCAACCTAAAATTTAACACGCACTAACTCATAATAATTCGATATCTGACTACGAAGGATCATCTCATGGCAAATGAGAGAATTTTAATTGTAGATGACGAAAAAGGCGTTGTTCGCTCTTGCACCCGCATTCTAGAAAGAGAAGGGTTTGATGTTTCCGGCAGAACGGAGAGTGCTCTGGTTCCGGCTCTGTTGAAACAGGAAACGTTTGATTTGCTTTTAACCGATATCAAAATGCCCAAAATCGACGGTCTGAAGCTCCTTAAAATTGCAAAGGAGATAGACCCCCATATTACGGTTGTTTTGATTACCGGCTACGGCACGATGGAAGATGCCATCGAAGCTATTCGGCTCGGCGCACAGGGCTTCTTAATGAAACCCTTCGAGCCGGAGGATTTGATCGGGACTATCAAAGAAAACCTACGGCGTCGTGCTCTATTGCGTGATAGTTTACGACTGCAAACGTTGCTGCCGCTGTTAGAAATCAACCAGATGTTACAGATTTCGGGAGGCGAGGTTTCTCTGGCAAAGCGGGTTCTCGACATTTCGGCCAAAGCGATTGGGGCGCAAAGGATGTCGTGGCAACAATATCAATCTAATCCGCAGGCCAACGGCAATGGGCAATTAAAGTGTCTTGAAGAAGCGGCGGTTGTCTGTAAGGCAGAAGAAGTCTCCCACCTACCGAGCCGGGCCATCGAGCGCGTGCTGCAAACTGACCAACCGGTTTGGGTGACAACAAACGGTGAGCTACTCAAGGAGCATACCGGTTACCCTAATATTGTAGGAGCAGCCCTGCCCCTGATGATCAAAGGGAATTTAGCCGGAATTTTAACGGCTGAAACCGGCGATAACGGCCAAACCGGCCCTTTTGGGCAGATCAGCTTAGATCTGCTATCGGTACTGGCCGGCCAGCTAACGATGATTATCGAAAACGTACAGCTTTTCCAACAAACAGAAACGCTGCGCTCTTTTAATGAAGACATCATTCAAAATATGACCAACGGCCTTATTGCTGTTGATAAACATAATCGTGTGACCGTCTTCAATCCGGCGGCGGCAAGCATGCTGGGTTATACCACCGATGAAATTCTCAATAGACCTCTCCAGGCCACAATGAAACAGGCCGATAAGTTCATCGACATTATCGAGGCAACCCGCAGCAGCAGTACGGCCCAGTCGCGCCAAGAAATCACGCTGCAACATCGGGATGGGCATCACCTACCGATTTCAATTAGTACGGCTCCTCTTGTGGAAGAAAACCGGCTGGCAGCGGCCGGCGTTGTAAGCGTAATAGAAGACCTGAGCGAAATCAAAACGTTAGAAGCAGAACGACGCCGCCTGGATCGACTGGCTGCATTGGGCGAGATGTCGGCCGTGGTAGCCCATGAAATTCGCAACCCCATTGCCGGTATCGCAGCCGGCGTTGAATATCTTACTCGCAATTTTTCCAACGACTCGGTCGAAGCGGAAGGCGCGGCCCTGGTTCAGGGCGAAATTCAACGGGTGAATCGCATCCTGGAAGATATTCTATTTGTCGCTCGCCCATTGCAACTCAATTTCTCGCCCGAAACCGTATCAGGCATCATCAAGAAGGTTGTGCAGCGCAGCCAACCACAGGCTGCTGCCAAACAGATAGAAATCACCTGCACCTTTGATGACAATCTACCCATTGTTGAAGTGGATAGCCAACGATTGGAACAGGTTTTTAACAACCTGGTCTTAAATGCCATTCAAGCGATGACGAACGGTGGCAAAATTGAACTGAGCGGGGGACTCGCATCGCCACAGGCTCAGGAAATTCTTATATCGATTGCCGATTCCGGGCCAGGTATTCCTGCCAATATCCAAACTAGAATATTCGAACCCTTTTTTACGACCAAAACAAAAGGGACCGGTTTGGGTCTTAGCATTGCCCGCCAAATAATTGAAGCACACCACGGAACAATTATCATCAACAACCTATCCGACCAAGGCACGCATTTTGTTATAAAGCTGCCTATACACCAGAGGACACAGGAGAATGCATAAAATTCTTGTAGTCGAGGACGAACACACGCTCAGATACTTTCTCCGTCTGCGGCTTCAGGAAGATGGCTATCAGGTCATCGAAGCGGCCGATGGGCGAGAGGCTATGGGGTTGATCACACAAGATCATTTCGATGTTGCATTGGTTGATTTGCGCCTGGCCGATGGTATGGACGGACTCGATATTATGCGCCACCTGCGCCAACATGAGCCGCAGACCAGTGTCATCATCCTGACGGGAAACGCCACCGTTAATTCTGCCATTGAAGCCCTGAGACAGGGCGCTCACGACTACCTCATCAAACCTTGTGACACGACAGAACTACTAACCAGCGTCGCTGATGCTATTGCTCAACAAGCAACCGAGCCAAACACGCTCAATCACAGCTCAGAAATTTTAGCGGTTAGAGATCTGCGCATCAACAAAGCCTCGCGCCAGGTTACTCGGGCAGGAGAGGTGATCAACTTAACCCCTACAGAATTTGATATTCTAAACACCCTTATGGCTCAACCGGATACAGCCATTAGTTCGATCAAGCTGGTGAAAATAGTACGGGGTTATGAAGCTACCGAAGCAGACGCCCGGGCTATCGCCAGAGTTCATATCCACCGCCTCCGGCACAAGCTCGAAATTGATCCTGCCGATCCGAAATATATCATGACCATTGCCGGAGGGCGCTATTTACTACAATCATAATAGATGAAAAGTTACAATAATTGTAACGAACTTGTAATCACAAAGGGTTCCGATTTATGATATATTAAAATGCATAGGCCAGTTTAAGCACCTCAAAGGAGCAAACCCTATGCTAAGTCAGTCGGGCCGGGCCAAGCGAATTCTTGTTGTTGATGATGAGTCAACCCTGATCTTTTTCTTAAAGAAAGATTTGGAAGAGATGGATAGCGCGTTTCACGTGGATATTGCCTCTTCCGGAGAAGACGCGCTCAAAAAACTCACGTACAACCGTTACGATCTTCTTATCAGCGACTTAAATATGCCAGGCATCAGCGGCTTTACACTTGCTGAAGTTGCACGCTCAATGCATCCGGATATTAAAATTGTCCTTATGACCGCTTTTGGTTCGCAAGAAGTCAAAATGGAAGCTCAGAACCTTATGGTTGACGGATACCTCACCAAACCTTTTCCAACCGCCCAACTGAGAAAACTGGTTTACGATACTTTAGTAACCAGTATCCAAGACAACATTACCAACCCGATAGCCAAAAATAAAGGCTAACCGCATTAGGCAAGGAGGCATTTCCTACATGGGTAAAGCTAAAATTCTTTATATAGAAGACAACCCCGATAATATGACACTGGTTCAAAGGGTTTTAGAAATTGAGGGATACGAGGTTATTCCTGCCAAAACGGGGCGAGAAGGGTTAACCAAGGCTCTTGAAAACTATCCGGATATGATTATAACCGACATCAATCTACCAGACATTGATGGTTACGAAATTACCGACACGTTAAAAAATAATCAATCAACGGCTCATATCCCGGTTATTGCGATGACAGCCAATGTAATGAAAAAAGATCGTGAGCATGTATTTCGGGCTGGTTGCGATGGATTTATATCGAAGCCAATTGATATCGACGAATTACCAACACTGGTTGAAAACTTTTTAAGGGGAAAGAACGCATGAAACAGACAGCGATAGTAGAAAACTCAGCCCAAAACACACCTATTGATCCAAAAGATGCCTATGTTCTGGTTGTTGAAGACAACTTGCAGAATTTGGTTCTTATCGCTCGGCTATTAGCTTTTATTGGAGTGCGACGCTATGAGTGGAAAGCCTCGGGTTGGCAGGTTTTAGAATTTGCCGATACCATGCCTCGCGTTGACCTGGTTTTAATGGATTTACATCTCCCCTATGAAGACGGTTATGATGCCTTAGCCAAACTACGCAATGACCAACGCTTCGCAAAAACACGGGTCGTAGCGGTTACGGCAGACGCCAATCCAACCACAATGGAAAAGGCTAAAAGCTCAGGTTTCGATGGTTTTTTGGGCAAACCTATCGATCCAGATAAATTCCCGGATCAAATTATCAAAATATTGCAAGGCGAGTCTGTGTGGGATCTTGGCTATCAAGGCTAAAGAAAAATCCCACTATCGAGACAAACGGTTGGTCATATGTAAGGATAGACCATCCTTGATAAGTCCATTAACAACTAAGAAATTTACCATATCCTGGACCGAACAGTTATGAGTAATAATAATCAAGATTTGGTTGAGCAGTTAAAAGCTCAAGTAACCGAACTTACTCGGACGTTAGACCAGACCAATGCGCAGTTGCAACAAATCACTGCTGAACGCGATAGAGCCAGCTTACTTTACGATGTTAACACCGCCCTTAATACAGCCAATCTTGATATAGAGGCTGTTACAACCATTGTCATCAACTTAGCAAAACAGATCGGTGCCTCAGTAAGCGAAGTTTATCTCCTGATAGATGCTGACCATTTTCACTTCAATAGTTCTCTTCCCGATAGAAAACAACGCGATCTTAACGAACAAGAACTACTTGTTGTAAAAGCGGTAAGTGATGGTCCAATACCCGATGCTTTAGCTGACAACAAAATCCTTATCGTCCCCGACATTCAGCAAGATTATCCCCACGCAGTAGATTATCTTGACTCTTCAATCCATTCTTTAATATGCATCCCTCTTGTTGTTGATCCTGATTGGCCTGGGGCAGTTATTTTTGGACATCACCAACCCTTCTATTTTACACAACACCATGCTTCGCTTTTACAGACTATTATTCCACAAGCTGCTGCTGCACTAGAAAAAGCCACCCATGTTAGAGAGATAAAAACAAGTCTACACGAAACACACCTTATGCTAGATATCAGTCGCAGACTTGGCGCGGCAGACGACCTGGACGATATTTATGACGCGCTTGTACATAGCATTATCCATACTGGCGCTGATCACTGTGTTTTGTATATGTGCGAAGAGATAGGTAAAGACAACTTGCCGGTCTATGCCCAGATTGTCTTTAGTACCGACAAAAACCCGCGCCTTAATCTTCCTAAAGATGATCAACTGCGCCTCAAAATTACTGATTACCCTATTTTTCATAACCTTGTTATTAATCGAGAAGCATTTTTTATTGAAAATATTAGCACGAGCGGCCGCCTGACGAATAAAGAGCGAGAGCTTTTTTCCCAATTTCAAACCGAGAGCGCGATGATCAACCCCCTTGTAACGCGTAGTAATGTCATCGGCTTGCTTTCAATAGAATATCAAGACACACATACCTTTACGGAACGCGAATTAGATCTCTATCGGGCCTTATGTAACCAAACTACGATTGCTATAGGAAGCACGCTCCAGAAAAAACGTACTCAAGAGGCATTGGCGGAAACGCAAACCCTCTACCGTGCCGGTCGTGTTTTGGCCGGAGCTGCGGATCTTCAAGAGATATTAGAAAAATCGCTTGTCGAATTTGTATATAGCCTGGGTTTAGACCAAGGTGGAGTAACCTTGATTTCGCCGGATCGCAAAACAGGAAAACTCATGGCGTATCTTGAAAATGGCGAGTTGCAAAATATTGAAATGCTCAAGTTTCCTATTGATGCTAGCCTTCCGTACCAAAAAACGCTTTTAGCCGGCCGGCCGTTTATCAGTGTCGACGTTGATCATGATGACCAAGTTGATCATTTCGTAACATTCAATAAAAACCTGTCGATTAAATCAATTTTGCAAGCGCCTATGATTATTCGTGGTGAAACCATCGGTTGGATTGGTGCTGACGCGGTTAGAGAAAATCGCGATTTCACCCATCGAGAAATTGATCTGGCACGAGCCATGGCCGATCAAATCGCTATCAGCATCCAAAATCGCCGCCTGTTGAGGCAGACCGAGCTTCGGGCCGACCGGCTCAGGGCCGTGGCTATGGTCGGCGAGACGGTGACCGGATTAACAGAGCTAGGTGACGTTCTCAACCAAACGGTTAATCTCATCCGCGATCGATTTGGTTTCTATCATGTCTCCATTTTCCTTCTGGATGATGCTCGCGAATGGGCTGTGGTTCGAGCCTCAACCGGCGAGGTAGGCAAAATCATGGTTGAACGTCCCCACAAATTGGGCGTTGGCAGTAATTCGATTGTTGGGTATTGCACCCAACATGCCGAACCCAGAATTGCCCTTGATGTTGGGGAAGACGCTGTCCACTTTGAAAATCCTTTATTACCCAATACGCGCTCAGAAATGGCGCTGCCATTAGTTTTACGGGGTGTCGTTATCGGCGCGCTCGATGTACAAAGTGTAGAGCCGAACGCATTCTCTGATGAAGACATTGAAACACTGCAAATTATGGCCAACCAGATTACAGCCGCCATCTCAAATACGCGTCTCTTCGAGCAAATTCAACATCGGCTATCAGAACAGCAGCAAATTTATAAAATTGGCACTCAGCTTGGTGGTACGCTCGATATACGTGAAGCAACCAACATTTTAACAAAGAAAACGGCACAAATGTTAAACGTTGCCGAGTGTGTTGTTAGTCTTGTTGAGGATAACAAAGTTATTTATATTATTAGCGATTATGTTCGAGAAGGAGCGCAATTTCAAAGCGATCAGGGTGAGCGATTCGACATAACAGATTTTGCCAGTTGGAAGAAAATTTTAACCACGAAACAGGCCCAATCTTGGTACATCGACGCTCCTGATGATGGCAGTTGGGAGTTTAACTATCTAAAATCACACGGCGGTACGGCTATGATTTTAGTGCCGATTATGCTCAGAAATGAAGTTATCGGCATGCTTGAAGCCTATGACCACACCCCCAAACGCCGCTTTAAACAAACAGAAATTGCGCTTTTGGAGTCGATTTCGCTTCAGTCAGCTAATACTATCCAAAATGCGCGTTTGTTTGAACAACGCGATCGACTTATTGAAGAAACACGTCGTACACTTGACCGAACCCAAACCCTATACCGCATTAGTGATGATCTGGCAACATCAACCAACATTGGTCACACATTTGAGGCTGTTCTGGACGAATACTTAAAGCTTCTGGGGTTGAGCCAGGGGACGATTATGCTTTTTAACAAAGCAACCAATTCCATCAAAGCGCAAGCACGCTTCGTGAATAATCAAGCCGTCACTCCCTACCTGTCGATACCCATAGAAGAAGATAAAGTATATCATTTTCTAAAAGAACACCCTACGCCCCTTATTATCGATGACGCCCAAAATCACGAACTCGTTAGAGAAATACTAAAAGAGCGAGGCCATAGCAATATTACATCTATGCTTTTTATTCCCTTCATAAGCCGAGAGCAACTGATGGGTAGCCTTGTTGTAGATGTAACGCACGAAGGCTATACCTTTGACCCCAGCGATATTGATATTGGTGAAGCCATTGCCGACCAGGTTACCATTTTTCTTGAAAACCGACATCTGCTTACCGAGGCGCAATACCGTTCCGAGCGTTTGCAAACGGCATCGAAAGTATCACAAGCCGCCAGCCAAATTCTGGATATTGATGAGCTAATTGACACATCAGTCAACCTCATCCGTGATCAATTTGAATTTTATTATGTTGGACTTTTTCTAGTCGATGAAGCTGGGGATTGGGCTGTGTTAGAGGCCGGTACAGGTGAAGCCGGGAAAATTCAATTGGCTAAAAAGCACAAACTCAAAATTGGTGGTGAGTCGATGATTGGGTGGAGTATCGCAAATCGCCAGGCTCGGATTGCTCTGGATGTGGGTGAAGATGCAGTTCACTTTCAAAACCCCGATCTACCCAACACCCACTCAGAGATGGCATTGCCTATGATTAGCCACGACAAAGTCATCGGAGCCTTAACTGTTCAAAGCGTTGAGCGCAGTGCTTTCTCTGATGAGGATATCACACTACTACAGACAATGGCCGATCAATTAGGCAGCGCTCTAGCAAACGCCAGCTTGTTTGAAAACGTTGAACAAGCGAGAGAGCAAGCAGAAAACCACCTGCGCGAAACACAGACACTACAACAGCTCAGTCAGGCCCTGTCAGGGACACTTAAAGTTGAAGACGTAGCAAATGCCTTTTTCCAAAGCTGTAGCCAACTACTTGATTTTGATTACGTCGTTCTCGCTTTGGTTGACGAGGTACGTCAAGAAATTCGGGCTGTTGCCGGTCATAATGTAACCGAAGAACATATCGATCGATCTTCTTACAGTTTGGATAAAGACAACATTTTAGCTGATGTCGTTCGTAACGAACGGATAGAAACTATCATAGGTTGGGATGATCGACTCGATCGCTTTATTTTTGAGGCGGCCCATCAGTCTAATTGGGGCGCCCGGGTTTTTATCCCCATCACGCTAAGAAAGCGGCCAATGGGTGTTGTTGAAGCAGGTTTCAAAGAAAAACACATCGATACTATTCCGAAATATCAGGTGGAACTACTTCAAACCTTTATCGATCAAATCGCGCTGGCTCTGGAAAGTGCTCAACGTTACGAAGCAGCTCAAAAGGCCGCACGACGCGAAAAGATTATTCGGGAGGTAACCGAGAAAATCCAAAACGCCATCACGGTCGAAGATATTCTAAAAACAACGGTGTCGGAACTGGGTAAGATTGTAGGCACATCACAAGCCGGTATTAACCTGGGAAGCGGCACCACATTATCAGCCTCCCAAAATAAACAAAAAGAACGGATTCATCACGGCAAAAACAAAGGCGGATTACCGGCCAATGTTCGTAACGATGAGGAAATTTAAAGGCAATGACGAGTAAAACGATTGAACAGCTCCAAGCCAATTTAGCGCAATTAGCTGCTACCCAACCCGACCTAGAGACGAACCCGGTATGGGCTAAAATTCTGCATCAAATAGAAACATTAGAACAGGGTTTTGCTGCGCCTGATAGCATGAGCGAGACAGATCATCTTGATGCCAACCATCAGGCACTTCAACTAACAGAAAAATTTTTACTCCAAAATGCAAACAGCATCATTTTAAGATTAGATACTGACGGTAACGTTACATGCCTTAATGAATTTGCCCAGAAATTTTTTGGTTACACTCCTGAAGAAATCATTGGACAGAATGCTGTCGGAACAATTGTACCTTCAACCGACGAAGACGGGCGCAATCTGACAGAATTAATCAAAAACATTGTTACCAATCCCGATGCTTATACCAATAATGAAAACGAAAATATGCGCAGTACGGGAGAACGTGTTTGGGTCGCCTGGTCTAACAAACCCATTTTTGACGATACCGGTCAGATCAAGGAAATTCTCTGTATCGGCAATGATGTCACTGACCATAGACAGGCCGAATTAGAGATTCTGCACCAAAAAGATTTTCTCAGTAAAGTTATCGATGCTATTCCGGTTGGTATTTTTGCCAAAGATGTACAACGAGATTACCGGTTTACCGTTTGGAACAAAAAGATGGAAGAGATCTTTGGTGTCAAAGGGGAAACTGTTCTTGGTAAAAACGATTTTGACTTATTTGAAGGTAATGAAGTTGAAGACTCTCTCCAAAAAGACCAACTGGTGATAGAAAACGGCGCGATTGTCGATACACCTCAAGAAGAAATTTCTACAAAGCGAGGTCATGTTCTAGCCCGCACCATTAAAGTACCTATTTATGATAATCTGGGGAACCCCCAAACGCTATTAGGTATTATAGAAGATATTACCGTTCCTTCGAAAATTCGAGAAAAGCTACAAGAAAGTGAAGAGCGTCTTGCCGAAGCGTATCAAGTTGCCAAGCTCGGCACCTGGAGTTGGAATCTTATCAATGAAGAGGTGAGATGGAGCAAGCGCACCCAGGAAATTTTTGGTGTAGCAGAAACCACCAAAATTGATTTTGCTTTATTTTTATCACTCATCCATCCCGATGACCGCGAAGATGTTGCAAACATTATTGAAGAAATTTTAGCTTCAGATACCGACAGTTATGAAATTGAGCATCGTATAACACACAAAGATAACGAAACGCGCTATGTTCACACGGTTGGTCGTATTCAACGTCAGGAAGATAACCGGGTGGTAAAGGTCTTTGGTATCACGCAAGACGTCACTGAACGTAAGGAAGCAGAACAAGCACTTCAGCAAGCAGAGGAAAAGTATCGCAGTATTTACGAAAATGCAATCGAAGGTATTTTTCAAACATCGCTAGACGGGCGTTATATCAGTGCCAACCCGGCCTTAGCACGTATCTATGGGTACGACTCCCCACAAGAGTTAATCGAAAGCATAACGGATATCAAAAATCAACTTTACGTCGATCCTTCTCGACGTGATGCGTTTATAAAAAATATACAAAAGTCAGGACAAATTTCCGATTTCGAGTCTAAAATTTACCGTCGTGATGGCGAAATCATTTGGATTTCCGAGAACGGTCGCTCAGTTCTCGACAATAGAGGAACCATAACCTACTTCGAAGGGGCGGTGACAGACATCACGCATCGTAAAAAGGCGGAACAAGAAATTTTACAGCGAAATGCTGAATTAGCCGCTATAAACCGCGTTGCTACGGCAATTACTTTAGCAACTGACCCTCGAGAGAGTTTTAGAGCCGTCGCTCAGGAAATGCTACAACTTTTTGGAGCATGTCGCAGTGGTATCGCGATGCTTAACACTAAAAAAACCGCATTGCGCGTGGTTTCAGATTATGGTATTAATCAAGAATCCGACTCTGAAGGCTATTTGATCCCTCTTGAAAACAATTATTCCTCAAGCTACGTAATCGAAACTGGAAACTCTATTGTTGTCACTGAAGCCCAGAGTAATCCAAAAACAGCAGCTGTGCATGGCTTAATGAAAAGACTCAACATTCATTGCCTCTTGATCACTCCATTAATCAGTCACAGCAAAACTATCGGAACGTTGGGGGTTGCCTTTGATACGCCAGGGCGAACATTTGAACCCAACGAGGTAAAACTGGCGAAAACGATTGCGCAGCAGATAGCGGGCGCATTAGAAAATGCTCAGCTTCTAGACCAAACACAAGCCGCTCTGGTTGAACAACAAAAAGCGGAAGAGGGGCTAATTCAGGCATTAGAAAGAACCGAGTCACTCTATCGCATTGGAGAGGCATTGGCGACCACATCTAGCAAACAAACAACTTTTGAGACTGTTCTAGGTTCATATTTGCGACTTCTCCACGTTGAGACGGGTAAGTTAGCGCTTTTGAACAAAGCCGGTGATAAAATTAAAATTCGGTCTCTTTACGTCGACGGCAAGCCGGTTAAAAAGAAATTATCCATTCCACCTGAAGAAGCGCTCTTTCAGCATTTAATTGCGCACCCTCAACCGCTCATTATTGGTAATGTTTTTTCCCACGAACTCACCAAAGATAGTCACCATATGAGAGAGCTTCTTCCCGCCAAATCTATGCTGTATCTACCTATCACCCTACGAGGTCAAACAATCGGCGTTATAGGAGCAGGCAGCAGTCAGGAAAATCGAAATTTTCCACAGAGTGCTATAGAAATTGGCCAAGTTGTCGTCGACCAACTCGCGATCTGGCTAGAAAACCGTCGACTGTTAGCCGAAGCGCAGTATCGAACAGGTCGGTTGCAAACGGCGGCTGAAGTTTCCAGAGCGGCCAGTTCAATTTTGGATGTAGATGATCTCATTGAGGCCTCTGTTAATTTGATTCGGGATCAATTTAACTTTTACTACGTGGGACTATTTTTAGTTGATGAAGCAAAAGAATGGGCTGTGCTAAGAGCCGGTACGGGCGAAGCCGGACGTACACAGCTTGAACAAAACCACAAATTAAAAATCGGCAAAGAATCGATGATTGGTTGGAGCGTCTACCATAGAGAAGCCCGAATTGCGTTGGATGTTGGTCAGGATGCGGTTCGATTTAAAAACCCTATTCTGCCCGAAACCCGCTCTGAAATGGCGCTACCTCTCATTAGTCGAGAGGAAGTTATTGGAGCATTAACTGTGCAAAGTACAGAACAGGGTGCTTTTTCCGAAGAAGATATTACGATGCTTCAAACAATGGCCGACCAATTAGCCAACGCTATTGCCAACGCTAATCTATTTGAGCGAGCTGGACACGCCCGCCAAGAAGCAGAAACACGATTGCGTGAGACAACAGCACTGCAAAGATTAGGACAATCCCTTTCAGGCACACTAAAAATCGATGAGATAGTAAGTCTTTTCTTTGAAACCTGTATTAGAGAAATCGGCTTTGAATATCTTTTACTGTCGCTCGTTGATGATGACCAACAACGCATTAAGGCTATTGCGGGAGTAGGCATCTCCGATAATAACATTAAACAGTCAGATCGTTCCTTAAACGAAAAAGATATCATGGCAGACATCATTAGAACCGGAAAAACCGAGGTAATTACGGGCTGGGATGATCGTTATGATCGATATCTTTATCAGGCCGAAGGACATGAAAATTGGGTGAGAGTGTTTACGCCTATTGTATTACGCCAAGAAAACGTGGGATTAGTAGAAGCCGGATTTAAGAATAGTAAAGCATCTATTCAGGAAACCCACGTTAGACTACTTAAGGCGTTTGTAACCCAAACCGCCATGGCTCTCGACAATGCCCAGCGCTATCAGAAGAGTCAACAACGGGCCAGGCGTGAAGCGTTAATAAAAAACATCACTACAAAAGTGAGAGCATCGACCGACCTTGAAACTATTCTCCAAACCACAGTAAAAGAAATAGGTGACGCACTGGGGAGCAAACGTACTTATATTCAACTGACTGCCACTTCCAAAACGAACGGCTCTCCGGAACCCGATACCACAGTGGAGAAGTAAAGGGCTAAAAATATGATAGATACTGAGCAAAGCTTTATAAAAAAATCTTCTCGCCAATTGACGCTATTTCAGGCCGTGAATGCGTTGATCACTTCAGAGGATACGGCCGAAAATATTTTACGAGATGTATTGCATACCTTATTAGATACACTAGGCTACGCTGCTGCTCAAATCTATAAACTCTCGGTAACGGGGGAGGAAGTATGGCTGTATTTAGAAAGCGGATCGAGCAGTAAATCCGTTGATCAAAACTCTTCTACCTTTTCGCTCGAAGAACTCAAGAGCATTCGTGAGGCTGTTAAGCAAGGCAAAGTTCTCTACATTCCGGATTTGACACAAAGTTCTTTTGAAAACGATCATGACCACAATCAAAGTAATTTTGGTTCTGAATTGATCTTACCGCTTAAACACCGCCAAATACTATTGGGGGTCTTGCGGTTTCAGGCTAAAAACGCCGACAACTTTGATAAAGAAGACATCAGATTTCTGGAAACCATAACCAGGACTATAGCCTTTTTTATTGCCCATAATCGCACCGTTCGCCAATTAGAAGACAGCGTTCAAGAAGTTCGCACCCTTTACAATATCCAAAACAGAGCTTCTGAGAGTCAATATCAACCGTCGAAGCAAAAGCAGCCGATTAGCTTTCAGTACAACCAGCATGACGTCTCTCCTATGGACTCACAGCCAGCCGAGACGTTATCTCAAAGGGTCACCAAAGATCGCAACGATAGCGCCTTGTTCTTACCAATTCAACTTCATGGGGAAGACATAGGATTTTTGGGAGTAGAAACCAACGAACAGAATGACTGGACATCTGATGACATCAGCTTGCTAGAAGAAGTAGGATCTCAGGTTGCCCTAGCTATTGAGAATGCGCAGTTGCTGGAGCAAACACAAGAACGAACACAAGAGCTAGCCATTCTATTTGAGGCTACGCGCCAGCTGACTGAAACTATCGATCTGGTAGAGATTTATAATATCGTTATTATCCAAATTTTTAACTACCTTAACTGCCAACGTTGTTCTATTTTGGAATTAAATAGGACCGGAACACATTTCGAAGAGCGGGTACAGAAAGTACTGCATGCAGACAATTTTTCACTTCGCACTCGTCCATCTCGCCTTCTCATGGTTGATGACTTTTTACCACTTCAACAGATGATTACGCAGCCAAATGAGATTATCTTTCATCTTGGCACTTCCGACATCGACCCTCAGTTATACGATTACCTTCAACAGGATAAGGGTACCTCTACCGTGGGCTGGTTTCCGCTGGTCGTTCGCGGCAAGCTCATCGCTATATTGGAAGTGGAACATTTTGATGAACGCTATCTCTATGCCAAAAACGAAATACAATTAACGAGGGCCATTATTGCCCAAGTTGCCGTTGCTATTGAGAACGCGCAGTTATTTCAACAAACGCAAGAAGCATTGGCCGGCACGCAAAAGCTTTTTCAGATTAGCAGTAGCTTGGTAAAAAGCGTAAATCTTGATGACATCTTCAACATTATTCTCGATAACGTAAAAAACTACGATGTGGATCGTGTCAGTATTTCATTGCTCGATAGATCGAAGGAAGGTCACATCGAGTCGGTTACTATTGTTTCTACATGGGATAGAGATGCATCCAAAGATGTACCCATTGGCTCTGAGTTCTCGGCTCGAAAGTTCGGCTTAGTTGAAGCTTTTGCCCAACCACCTTTTACGCCTCTTATTTCACAAGATCTACAGAGTCCTGAACAGGATGAGCGCATGGATGAGGAGTTTCGACAATTTGCGCTTAACGAACTCCAAGCTATCACCCTCTTTTCTGCGCCGATGTTTTTGGGTACTGAATACAAAGGTGTGCTTTCGATTTATACCCGAAAACCTCATACCTATACCGAACAAGAGACACGCATTTACCAAACATTGGCCGACCAAGCCATTATCGCTATTGAAAACCACCGACTGCTAGAAACCACCAAAGAAGAGCGCGACCGGGCAGCTCTGTTGTACCAACTTGCTCAAAAACTAAGCAGTACCAATTCGGTTGAAGATGTACAAGACGTGATCCTCTCTTTCAGCGAGCGTATTGGAGCGACCCACACCGAAATTTATATCACCGACGGCGGAGCATTTTTATCCGTTGACTCAACAATTCCTCAACGACAGCAAATGCCTGCCGATGCGTTAGCACGCCACGCATTTCTCGAGGGGCCAGAAGCATTGGCTCTGGATCGCGGTGAGCGCGTCATACTTAATCGTATCGACCAACAAAAATGGCTGCTTGATAAATCAGTCGGGATGCCGGCTGTCAATATGACCGTTTGTGTGCCATTTTTCTCCCAGCGCAGCATTTTACACGGCGTTCTTACCTTTTTCCACGCTCAGTCCGACGGCTTTACCGAAGAAAATCTAGCAACATTCGATGCAATCGCTATCCAGGCCGCCACCAGTTTGGAAAATGTTTGGCTCTTGGAAAAGACAACAGAGGTCTTAAGTGAAACGGAGTTGCTCTATAAGGCCAGTCGACGTTTTAATACGGCTCAGTCGGTTGAGGATTTGCTCGATATTATGGTCGATAGTTTTGCAGAAATAACAACCATCGATTATATGCACATCGCTTTAGTAAGCTGTGTCAATAGTGATGAAATATTGGAGGGGCTGAATGTTATCGCTGAGTGGAGTCGTGAAACACAAGAAGTTTTAAGTACCAGTATCGCGCTTCCGGCTAATCAATTCTCGTTTATCCAAGATTTACGGTATGACGATGCCATCGAGATTCACTATGATAAGTTAGATGTCGCCACACAAACCCAAATAGAAACGTACCAACCTGGAACTCGCACTATTCTGGCTGTACCACTGGCTGTTGGTCGAAACTGGCTAGGGGTTCTGTTGCTCGAAAGCAAATCAGAGCGTTATCAATTTAAGTCCAATGTTATCAACCAAATCACCAATTTGGCCAGTCAGGCAGCTGTGGTTATACAAAACTTACAGTTGGTCGCGGAAACGCAGCAAAACCTCTACAATTCCGAAATCCTCTCAAACTTGGGACAGCAACTCCTTAAGGCTGAGACGATAGAAGACGTTTTCGAGTTGGCGGTCTCCGCTATAGCCTCCACCGAACCGGATCGAGGCGCGTCGATTTTCATGTATGATCAAGCCGCCGACAGCATTGACCTGGAGTTGGTTGCCCTATGGGAGAATCCCAGGAAAGAGTGGCCCAGTATCCCACTTAGTTCACACCTTTCCGCAGAAGAGTTAGGTCTGGCGTCGTTACTTAAAACGGGCAATACAGTTGCTTCAAATTCAATCGAAAAAGATGAGCGTTTTTCTCTGTTGCTCAAACAGCTATTTAAGGTTATGCAAATTAAATCAATGGTTGCTGTACCTATTTGGCTGAATATGAATGTAGAGGGCTTCATTTTGGCCGGAAATGAAGAAGATATCTCATTCCCTCCCGAATTTATCCGCCTTTATGAGAACATCGCGCGCGAAACATCTGTAGCTTTGGAGAACAGACGCTTACTGGATGAAACACAACACCGGGCACGTCAACTTCAAACGGCTGCTGAAGTTTCGCAGGCAGCCACAGCCTATCTCGATCTTGACAAACTGCTGTTTGAGGCTGTCGACCTTATTAAAGATCGATTCAACTTCTACCACGTCTCGATATTTTTGGTCGATGATTACCGAAAATATGCCCTAGTACGAGCGTCGACCGGGGAAATTGGGCAAAAAATGTTGGCGATGAAGCATAAACTGGAAGTCGGGGGGCAGAGTATTGTTGGTACGGCGACAGAAACCGGCCAACCCTGCATCGCTATGGATGTTGGCACAAGTGTCATCCATTTTAACAACCCGCTTTTACCTAATGCGCATTCTGAAATGGCATTGCCCCTAACCGCACAAGGCCGAATTATTGGCGCTCTTGATGTCCAAAGCACCAAACGCAGCGCTTTCGATGAAAGTGATATCACAATTCTTCAATCTATGGCGAACCAATTAGCGAACGCTATTCAAGCAGCTCGGGCAGTACAAGAGCTTAATACTGCACTTGATGAAGTGAACAAGATGCACCGTCATTATGTGGAAAACCAGTGGGCGACCTACATCAGAGAGCAACGCGCCGCTACCCAATACCGATTAACGGAAAATGGTGTCATTCTCGATGAAGGGGGCAGTATATTACCCGGTACGAATAAAGCTATTCTCGAAAAGAAGCCGATTGTTGTCCCGGCTACCCGAGCTATTTTAGATGAAAGTGAGCAGGAAATTAGTGATCACCGACCAACCAATGGCAAAAGTGATCGCGACTCGGCCCGTTGGACCCGTCCGCTGCCGGAGAGAACATCTTCTTTGGTTGTTCCGCTTACCCTCAATGGGCAAGCGGTTATTGGTACGGTCGATTTTGAATTGCCAAAAAGTACGCTTGATACAATTTGGGAAGATGATACATTACAAATTATCGAAGCGATAACCAGCCAGGCCGCTCAGGCTATTGAGTCGGCACGTTTGTTTGAGCAAACCCAAATCTCTCGTGAAGAGGCTGAAGCACTGTACGAGGTTGGCCGAATTCTCGTCGCTACCGAAGATGAACGAGAGATGTTTAATACGGTTTTAGGGAAGATGCTATCAACATTAGGACTCAAACAAGGTGGTATCCTTTTATTTGAAGAAGACAGCCGTTTTGGGAAACTTCACGCCCTCTTCGAAAGCGGCAAACCGATCATGAGGCCAAGACTACGCATCCCTATTGAAGACAACCCCTCTTACCAACGCCTTATCGAAACAAAGCAACCTGTACCTATTGAAGATGTGTCAACCGATCCTCTAGTGGCCTCTGTACGTAATATCAATATTCCGCGTGGTATTGTCTCATTGCTTTTGGTGCCTATTATTATTAATGATGAAGTCATTGGCGCGATTGGTGCCGACTCACTAGGGAAAAAGCACGTATTCACCGAAAGTGAGATAAACCTGGCCGTGGCTATGGCCGATCAGCTATCGATTACGCTACAAAACCGACGTCTAATCGAAGAAACAAAACGGAGAGCTATTCTGCTTCAAACCAGTGCCGACGTAGGACGTACAGCAACCCGTATTCTCGACCAAGCCGCAATGTTGGATCAAGCTGTCGAGCTTATCAGAGAGCGATTTAACTTTTATCACGTTCAAATCTTTCTCGTTGATGAGGCCGAGCAGTATGCCGTTCTCCATAAAAGCACTGGCGAAACCGGCAGGCGATTATTAGAGATGCATTACAAAGTGGCGATAGGCAGCCAAAGTGTTATTGGGCAAGTGACAGCACAACGCAAACCTATTGTTACACGCAGTACAGATTTCGATACTCAGCCGATTTTCACATACCAACGCAATGAACTTTTGCCGGAAACAGAAGCTGAATTGGCTATTCCGCTCCAAGTGGGCGATAGACTCATTGGGGTACTCGATGTTCAGAGCACATCGCCGCAGGCCTTTACCGAAGATGAAATTTCCACGCTTGATGTTTTAGCCGCCCAACTCGCCATTGCCATTGAAAACGCTAAGGCATTTAAGGAGCAGCAGGAAACGGCTGAGCGTCTAAAAGAAATCGACAAATTAAAAACACAGTTCCTGGCTAATATGAGCCACGAGTTACGTACGCCTCTCAATTCAATTATTGGTTTTTCACGCGTTATTCTCAAAGGCATCGACGGGCCATTAACCGAGCTGCAAAAAACAGACCTCACCTCGATCCACAACAGTGGTCAACACCTACTAGGGCTTATTAATAACATCCTCGACCTCTCTAAAATTGAAGCCGGGAAGATGGAACTCAACTTTGAGGAAACCGAAATAGAACCGATTATAAAAACTGTCATGTCTACCGCTATGGCGTTGGTTAAAGACAAGTCGGTGATCTTAAAACAAGAAATTCCTGAAAATTTACCCACAATCTGGGCCGATCCAACGCGCATTCGACAGGTCATTCTCAACTTGGTGTCAAACGCTTGTAAATTCACTGAAGATGGCACTGTAACAACCTTTGTAAAAGTAGAACAAGATTGCGTCATCTTTAGCGTAACAGATACGGGTATTGGCATACCACCAGCCAAATTATCAACGATTTTCGAAGAATTTACGCAAGTAGATGCCAGCACAACACGAAAAGCCGGGGGAACGGGATTGGGACTACCAATCAGTCGTCACTTTGTTGAAATGCATCAAGGCGAAATTTGGGTCGAAAGTACGCCTAACCGAGGTTCAACCTTTAGTTTCTCCATTCCCATAGAAGCGCCAAATGATGCCGTCTTTGAAATTGATAATTTCTCTCTGTCACTACCAGATGACACGACAACAGCGGAAAAACTTGTGATAGTTATTGATGATGATCCCGGTGTTATCGCTTTATATAAACGCTTTTTGGAAAAGCAACATTATCAGGTTATAGGTCTGGAGCATACGGAAGATGTTGTCTCTCAACTCAAGAAGCTCTCCCCTTTTGCCATTTTGCTCGATGTCATTATTCCTGGCAAAGATGGCTGGGGCTTGCTAAAAGAATTAAAAGAGGATCCGTTTACGAAAGATATTCCCGTTGTGGTCTGTAGCATAGCCAGCGACAAAAACCGGGGCTTTTCGTTGGGTGCAACGAACTACCTTATTAAACCGATTGTTGAAGATGAACTCATTGAAGCGCTTAGCCATATCGACAAACAACAAAACGAAGCCATAAAAGTATTGATTGTTGATGACAAAGCGGACGACATTCTACTAACGCGCCGAATTTTAGAAGCGCAAGACAATTACATCATCAATGAAGCCAGCAATGGCAAAGAAGGCTTAAACATTGTTAGCAACACAGCGCCTGACTTGATTATTCTTGACCTCAACATGCCGGAAATGGATGGCTTTACGATGATTGAAAAGTTAAAAGCGGATGAAAAAACCCGCTCTATACCTATCATCATCGTCAGTGGAGAACAACTAACACCTGATCAACATCAGTTACTTACAGGGCAGGTTGAAGCACTGCTCCACAAAGCCATTTTTACCGAAAACGAACTCTTAGAAGATGTCAGTCAGGCACTTGATCGGCTTCGTCAAGAAGAAAAAAAACGGTCAAATTCAAAACTATTTTTATAAAATATTAGAGAGCAATTTGTGAAAAAGTTTTTCTACCGGTGCAATAATTGCAACCACATATCCGAATACACAAACCTCATAGGTGCTTGCCCTCAATGTGGGGGTGAATGGCTCGATCCTCTCTACAACCTGGAAGAAACGGCACAAATTTGGGACAAAGAACTGTTTCAACGCGATCATACCATTTGGCGCTATTGGGAACTTTTACCGCTTCTCGATAAAGCAAATATCGTCTCACTGGGAGAAGGTTGGACGCCGCTGTTGCAAGTAGAAAATATGGGGGCAATGCTGGGTAATCGTCACATTTTTGTAAAAGACGAGCGGCAAGGTCCCACAGCTTCCTTTAAGGATCGCCAGGCCTCATTGGCTATCTCGGCTATGAAAGAAGCCGATATTCGCGAGGCGGTTGTAGCTTCAACCGGCAACGTAGCGATCTCCTACTCTGCCTATTGCGCGCGCTCTGGTATAAAATTGTGGGCCTTTTTAGACAGCAATGTTCCCCACGAAAAAATGCGCGAAGTGACTCTTTATGGGACAGAGGTCATCAAGGTATCAAGCAGTTACGACATGACCAAGCAAATCGCCGCCAAATTTGCCGACTATCGTCATCTCTTTTTAGATAAAGGTATCAAATCACTGATCGCCAGAGAAGCGATGAAAACTTTGGCCTTCGAAATTGCGGAACAGTTAGGCCGAATACGCGGCACACGTTGGGCAGCTCCAGATTGGTATATTCAGGCCGTCAGCGGTGGTATGGGACCGATCGGCGTATGGCGCGGTTTTAAAGATTTGTACGACATGAAGCTCATCGACAAGATTCCGAAAATCGCCATTATTCAAACCGAGGGCTGTGCTCCGATGGTCAACAGTTTTCACAAAGGTTTAGAAACTGCCGAACCGGTTCAAAATCCAACCAGTGTTATCAACGTTTTGGCTACAGGCAATCCCGGCCCGGCTTATCCTTTTTTACGAAATTTGGTACGGCAGCACGGCGGTGCGTTTGTAAAGGTGAACGATCAAGAATCATTCCGTTTGATGCGGGTTATGGCGCAACTGGAAGGTTTATCTATGGAACCAGCCGCGGCTGTTGCATGTGCCGGACTAGTTAAATTGATGCAAGAGCAAATTGTTAGCCCTACCGAAACTGTTGTTGTCAATGCTTCGGGCCATACCTTCCCTATTGAAAAGCAGATTTTAGAGAACGAAATTGTTAAAAGACACACTCGGGTGCAAAATATAGAAGGCGATGTAGTCGAAAATATGGAACCGGGCGCTGTATCTATCCGCCAAGAAGGTTTGTTGAACGCTTTAAAGCGCTTAGACGAACGCGTTCAAAGCATCGCCATCATAGAAGATGAACCGGACGCACGCCTACTACTGCGTCGGATTTTGCAATATGAGCGCAAATATAAAATCTATGAGGCCCCCGATGGTGCCACTGGTATGGCGCTTATTCAGTCAAAAAAGCCGGATTTGGTTTTGCTCGACTTAATGATGCCGGAGGTGGACGGCTTCACGGTATTAGATACCATGAAAGCCAATGAACAATTACGTGATATTCCCGTAATTGTTATCACGGCTAAGGATTTGACCAGTCAAGATTATCAACGTCTTTCGGGACGGATTGAGTCACTTCTTCAAAAAGGTGAATTTATGGAAGATCAATTAGTAGAAAGTATTAGTGACGTTTTAAAGTAAGGACCTGTCTGACCAACCTGTTTAAGCAAGCCCCACCGGAGATAGCACCGTGCAAACTTTAGTAGCAACCAAGCCCAGAATCTTATATATCGACGATGATCCACTCAATCGTTCCCTGGTCAATCGTGTTTTAACAAGTTATGATTTTGAAGTGATAGAGGCTGAAACCGGCCTGGAGGGCATCAAGATTGCCACAAAAGAGGTGCCCGATCTCATTTTGATGGATATTAATATGCCGGGCCTTGATGGACACGAAACCACCACCCGCATGCGCACGATTTCCGGTTTGAAAAGAACTCCAATTGTCGCCTTGACGGCTCACGCCACTAAAGGAGATCGCGAATTAGCGTTGACAGCCGGTTGTGATGGATATATCAACAAACCTATCGATGTCGACAACTTTCCCAATCAAATTGTTAGCTACCTTGCCGGCCAAAAAGACACCATCAGCAAGGATGAACAACAACACTATTTGGGCCAGTACAGCAAAAAGCTGGTTGAGCGGCTTGAAACAAAAATTCTTGAACTGGAAGACGCCAACGCTCGCCTTCAAAAAGTCGACAAACTAAAATCCGACTTTATTACGGTTGCCAGCCACGAACTGAGAACGCCGATGACGCTAGTTTACGGTTACGCTCGCTTGCTTCAATCAGCCATCAAAGAAAGCGACCAGGCGGAAAGCACCGAGAGAAATGTGGTTAGTTTGGTGCAGAAAATTTACAGATCGGTTCACCGCCTCAATGAGGTAGTTAACGACGTGCTCAATGTCTTTCTCATTGAAGCCAGCAGCATGCAGATTCAGCACCAACGCGTTCACGTGGGCAAACTTATCAACAGCGCCCTTGATGAATTAAACCCTAATAAAAATAACAGAACGTTGCACATCACGCTCAAAAATATGGATGAACTTCCCGAAATTGTCGGTGACGCCGAGCGCTTAAAGCAGGTATTTTGGAACCTATTAAGCAACGCTATAAAATTCACACCTGACAACGGGAGGATATTGATCGAAGGACAAGTAACAAAGGCGGAAAGCCGACCTACTTCTGCCCCCCAACCCGGTGGCCAAGTTATTGTTACGATCAAGGATACCGGTATCGGCATTGCTCCCGAAGAACAAAAAGAGATTTTTGATCGCTTTTATATGGTTGAGGATACAACGTACCACAGTAGCAGCAAAACGGCTTTTGGCGGCGGCGGAATTGGACTGGGCTTACCCATCGCTAAAGGCATTATTGAAGCGCATGGCGGTAGAATATGGGTTGAAAGCGCAGGCTACAACATTGAACGAAATCCGGGCAGCACATTTTACGTACTTCTGCCGCTCCATCCTGACCAAAGTTTCACCTAAAAGGCCAACGCTGCATGCCCAACCAATTTCATCTTGTCCTGGCCTCAACATCACCCCGACGCCGGGAGTTTATGACCATTCTCGGTGTTCCCTTTACGGCTGTTTCGCCCGATCAAGCTGTCGAGGTTGATGAAACGCCGCTTCCTGAGGAGCTACCGGCGCAACTCGTACAGCGACTAAGCCAACGCAAAGCGCTGGTCGTAGCTCAAAATTTATCGTGCTTTCCCTCGCTTATTGAATATACGCAAACGCATCACTTGATCATTATTGCGGCTGATACCGTCGTAGCTTTAGATAACCACATTCTAGGCAAACCTCAAACGCCTGATGAGGCTAGTGAAATGCTTACATCGCTGCGACAACAAGCGCACGATGTATACAGCGGCTTAACTATAATTTATCAACCGCCCCCAACCGCTCCTCACGCGCAACAAAAAATCGTCACGCTCCACCATCGCAGCCAGGTGTGGATGCGTCCTTACACCGATGCCGAAATTGAGGATTACGTGGCTACCGCATCGCCGCTGGACAAGGCCGGAGCCTACGGTATCCAAGACGAAGGTTTTGCTCCTGTAGCCCGGCTCGACGGCTGTTTTGCCAGCGTCATGGGCCTACCTCTAGCCGAACTGGCTGATGAACTGCGCAAGCTTGGCGTACCTCTTCCTCCCACGCCAACATTTTGCAGTCCGCACATCGGCATTCCCTGCTGTAAAACGACCTCTCCATAATTCATCGAATATCCACACTATCAAATAATGTTGTAACAGCAATTCTCAGTATGACCTAAGATGAGTCCCGTTTTTGTTTTTTGGTCGAGAAAGCGCGTTCAATAGGCCGTCTACTTGGGTTTTAATACAACGTTGATAAGGAAACTGGACC
>JAGRBZ010000089.1 GCA_020433805.1 Anaerolineae bacterium | reverse complement strand
CAGCCCCTTCATCCCAGGGATGCCATTCAACCGTCTCGGCATCCCAGACGGTACTGCCGGTGTAGTCGATACCTAAAAACATTTCAACCGGAGCAATACTGTGATCGTGCTTGGCATAAGCAACGATGGTATACCGATGACCCGGCTGCGTAGGGATGGTACGTAAAACCCCGGAATTGGCTGAAATAAAATCGAACGTGATCTCCTGAGATTTAGCTCCGGAGAAAACGTTGGGCTGATACAGGTTTTCGTTGAAGCAAGAAGAGCCGTAAGGGCCATTCTCGGCAAAAGCGATCCAGCCAGCCGCAACAGAAGCTCCAGGGCATGGATCGCCATGTGGGTTGGGCCAGGGGATATAATCGGCTTCAAAATCCCAGTCACCGCCCTCCAGTGGTGGATCAAGCTCGACCGGCTCCGCTGGTTCGGGAGCGGCTGCTTCCGACGCCACATCAGCCGCCGCAGGCTCCGTTGTGGCATCCGGCTCGGTGGTTGCCTCCGTCTCAGCAGCGATGTCGGGTTCGGTCGTTAGTTCGACACCTAGTTCCCCAAGCGTTTCACTATCTGTTGTGGGTGTTGGCAACAAGGTAGGTGTATGGGTTGGCAGCCGCAGCGGGGTGGCGGTCGCATTAGGATCAGGTGTGTGGGTAGGGGCATCACCTAAAGGCGTTACCTCAATCGGCACCGACTCGACAGCGACACGCGTGGCGCGGCTCTGGCGCACATTAAGTGTCGCCGTCGCGACTTGCACCTCGAAGTTAGCCGGTCGCCCCGGCGGTAGAGCCGTTGCTGACCCGCCTCCAAAACCACAGGCCAGCGATAGTAAAATCAACCCGCTAACGAAGCCCCATCGGATATGGCGTATGTTGGCGCTTTTACCCTTCATCCGCTGCCCCTCCTGGCCCTAAATCGGTAATCGTGATGTTATCGATACGCAACGCGCCGCCACCCTCCGGGCGGGGGTGAAATCCTTTAATGTAGATAGTCATACTGCCACCCGTCGCGGTGACGGTTTCCTCGGTTCTGGACCAGTCATCTTCAGTTTCGTCATCCCATGGGAACCATTGCATTGATTCGGCCAGCCAGTCGCCGCCGCCGTTAAGATCGACACCCAAAGAGACCTCGACTTTGGCGGGGCTAGGCTCGCGCCGGACAAAGACCTCAATCAGATACTGATGGCCGGGAACAGTCTCAATCGCCTTAAAGATACCCGCCTCATTACCGACAAAGGCAAAGGTGATTTCTTGCGAATTCTGCCCAGAGTAGACATTACCGCCCCAGGTATTCTGATTCATACATGATGAGCCAAACTGATCGCGCGTGGTGAAAGCGTTCCATCCTACCGCCAACTTAGCCCCGTCGCAGCTATCGGCGTGCGGGTTGGCCCATTCGATGAAACCGGCCTCAAAATCCCACTCACCCCCAAACACCGGCGGGGCGAGAGGCACCGTAGCGGTCGGTTCCGGCGGCGGTGTGGGAGCCACTTCTTGAACCACAACCGGTTCGGCTGCTTCCGGCTCGACGGCGGGGCTTTCTTCATCTAATTCTGCGCTATTTTCTGTGGTGGCGGTAACCGTTCCCGTAGTCGTAAGTGTTAGCGTGGGGGTCAGGGTGGCGGTACTGGTCGGCGTGGCGTTGGGATCAATTGTGGGGGTGGGGGCATCGAACAGAGCACCAACCGTAGGCGTCGCGGTTTGAATATCAAACGCCAATTGTTCTAACGTTGGCCTGGGTTCGGGCGTTTGCCGCGCAACCGTACAAGCCAATATGGGGACAAGCAAAACCAAACTTGCCCACCGGAGCAAATTACCTTTCGTCATAAAAAACATCTCCTTCCAAAGAGTCAGCGGAGATTATACCATCCTGTTCCCAATTTGGCAGGAACTGCCCTGGCTAAAGGAAGTTTTTAAATTTTGCCAAAGACAGCGTAAATATTGTTTCAATAGGCGTTTGACCTATTGACGCTCTATCATTTTTGTGTTAGATTTCACTATAAATATCTATAACCTTACACTCTACACAACCAAAGGAAAAACATATGAGCAGCAATTTATGGCGCCAACTAGAGCCAGGACCGAATGCCCCCGATGTTATCTACACCATTGTCGAAATCCCCAAAGGTACTCGTAATAAGTACGAGTATGGAAAAGAACTGGGGGTGATTAAGCTCGATCGTGTTTTGTTCTCCTCGCTGCACTATCCCGGTGACTATGGGCTTATCCCCCGCACGTATTATGACGATGGTGACCCTCTTGATATCATTGTGATGATTAACGAGCCAACGTTTCCCGGCTGCGTGATCGAGGCCCGCCCCATTGGCCTATTCAAGATGCTCGACCAAGGTGCGGCTGATGACAAAGTTTTAGCTGTACCCGCCCGTGACCCTATCTTTGATGATTACCAAGATATCAAAGACATTCCGCGGCACTTTTTGAAAGAGGTAGCCCATTTTTTTGAAATTTATAAGGATTTGGAAGGAAAGCGGACCAAGCCGGTTGGCTGGGAAGGGGCAGATGTGGCCAAAGAGGCAATTAACCGAGCGATAGAGTTGTATTGGAAGAAATACAGTAGAGGCTTGCAGTTATAAGTAGTAGGCCCATGGTCATCATAGCAATGACGCTATTGACCGACTTCTTTAGAGTTTTCAATCCCATCAACCGGAAGCCGGACAATAAAACGCGTTTCCCCCGGCTTTGACCAAACCTCAATCTTTCCTCCGTGATTTTGAATAATACGATACACAATATCCAATCCTAAACCTGTACCGGAGCCGACCTCTTTGGTGGTATAAAACGGTTCAAAAATATGCGGCTCAATCTCTGGCGGAATACCAGGCCCATTATCAGCAACTTCAACCATCGCAAAATTATTTTCACAACGTGTAACGAGCTTAAGCTCGCCTTGTCCCCCCATTGCATCAACAGCATTGTCGATGAGGTTCGTCCACACCTGGTTCAACTCGCCTCCCTTACCGGTTAATATCGGCAGATCAGGATCGTACTGACGCATAATCTTTATATTTCTCAGCTTGTGCTTAAGCACCTTCACTGTTACATCCAACCCGTGATGAATATCTACATCTTGAACGGGTGCGCGATCCATATAGGTATACTCTTTAATAGCAGTGACCAGATCAGAGATGCGCCGAGTGCTCTGTTCGACCTCATCCAACAAATTGGCCGCGCATAGTGAGTCGTGCAGCCAAGCAGTTACTGGCTCCAAGAAACGAGGCGGCAAGCAGCTAGCCAGTTCGTCCAGCTCGTCTAGCTTCACGCCACTGCTGACAAACACTTCGGCCATTTCCCATCCATTTTCGATGCCGTGCTCCTCAAGCCAGTCGCCCAGTTCATCTTCTCGATCGCTTTGCTCCAAGGCCGACAGCGATGGAGCTGCTGCTGCTTGAGCTATCCACTGTTTTTGGCAAGCATCCAAATCGGCCAATGATTCTTCACCCAACCCTAGCGCACTCATCTGGACAGTATGGGCTTGTAAAGTCGGCAATAAATCGCGCATGGTTTGGGCCGCCCGTCGTGCCGCCGCCGCCGGATTATTGAGTTCGTGCGCCAGCCCAGCCGAAAGTTTTCCCAAAGCGGCCAGCTTCTCTTGCTGGTGCATGGATGCAGCAACAGTCTGCATGCGTTCTGTTGCAATCTTAAAGATATACGCCCCAAAATTAGGGCATGACGCAAAAATCTGGCGGAAGGTTTGTTTATCAAACACCATCAATCGGCTAGGAACAATTGCTTGAGACGTAACCATTGAGACCGGGAAATGGTTCAATAAAGTCAACTCACCACCAATGATACCCGCCGGCGTCGTCCCTAACACCTGGTTCTGACCGTTAACCATTCGTGCAATTTGCATTTCTCCCTCTAATGTTACATAGAAACAATCAGCAACCTCGCCTTCGGTAAAAAAATTCTCCCCTGGCTCAACAGACGCTTCAGTACTGTGTTTGATCAGCCACTGCAACTCATCCACCGGAATATTTTGAAAGGCCACCAATTGACGATAGTTTTCCATGGTTTCACCCTACTATGAGATTATTTATGTCTTGGAATATACAAAAAGTATAAATTGAGCTATTAAAAATGCAAATACACTATAAAATAACCTCTCGAATAGGTATTTAAACGCAATTGCCAAATCGAAACTTTTGACTAAACTTCAGCCATTTATTGGCTCAAATTGAGGATTTATCGACTATGACCGGAACCGTTTTGCTCCAACGCAGCCAAGCTCCCCACTGGCTCTATTTTCAAAATCCGCTCGAAATCATTTCAACATCCGACCCCACCCAAATACGCCCAATGTTAGATGAAATCGAAGAAAAAGTTAACCGGCATAACCTCTATGCCGCCGGTTTTATAGCTTATGAAGCCGCCTCCGCTTTTGACCCGGCTATGCAAGTCCATCCATCCGCTTCGTTACCGTTGCTGTGGTTTGGATTATATTACTTTCCGGTCGAACATCACATTCCGATTGCTGCTAAAAACACGCACACAATAAGCGATTGGCAGCCGACCATCGATCAAACGCAATACCGGCAAGCCATCGAACATATCAAAACCTGTATCGGCCGAGGTGAAACCTACCAAGTCAATTACACCATCCGGCTGCGAGCCAACTTCAAAGGCAATCCATTAAGCTTATTCAACTCGCTAATCGCCAGTCAACGCAGCGATTATGCGGCCTATATCGATACCGGCTCGACTATTATTTGCTCAGCCTCACCTGAGCTATTTTTCCAACGCAACGGAACAACCTTAGTCTCAAAACCCATGAAAGGCACCGCAGCCCGGGGCAAAACACTAGTAGAAGACGAACAGCACCATGCCTGGCTGCACAACTCGCCCAAAAATCGAGCCGAAAACGTGATGATAGTCGATATGATCCGCAACGATATGGGGCGTGTTGCCCAAACTGGGTCGGTAAAAGTACCACAACTCTTTACAGTCGAGCGCTACCCTACTGTCTTGCAGATGACTTCAACAGTAACAGCCCAAACACAAGCGACTACGACAGAAATCTTAGCCGCTCTTTTTCCTTGCGCTTCCATCACAGGCGCTCCAAAAGTTCGCACAATGGAGATTATCAAGCAATTGGAACCAGAACCACGGGGCATATATACGGGCTGTATTGGCTATATCGCCCCCAACCAGCAAGCACAATTTAATGTCGCTATACGAACTGTATCTATCGATGAACGCAGCGGCTTGGCCGAATATGGCGTCGGCGGCGGGGTTGTGTGGGACTCAATGAGCGAACAGGAATATGAAGAATGCCGTCTCAAAGCCCGTATCTTGACCGAAGCTCAACCACAATTTGAACTGTTAGAAACTCTCTTATGGGAACCGGCATCAGGTTACTTTCTACGCAAAAAACACTTAGGTCGCTTGAATGACTCTGCCCATTATTTTAGTATTTCATTCGACCATAACCAGCTGATTAACCAATTACAGAGTCTTGCAGCAACATTTGATCGACCACACCGAGTCCGCCTTTTGGTTGGATCAAACGGTCAGATAACTACCCAAGCTGTTCCGTTTGATCCAACACCACCGTCAAAATCATGGCGTGTGGCCCTCGCCTCTGAGCCAGTTGACTCAAATAATATTTTTCTCTACCACAAAACAACCCACAGACAGATTTACTCAGACGCCAAAGCTGCACGGCCCGGCTTCGACGACGTCATCTTATGGAACGAACGCGGCCAGATCACCGAAGCCACCATAGCTAACGTCGTCATTCAACGCGGCGACAAATTATTTACGCCACCTATTGAATGCGGACTGCTAGCCGGCACCTATCGTGCCTCTCTGCTGGCGCAACAAAAAATCCGCGAACAAATCATCACTATTGATGATCTGAAACGCAGTGATCGACTATATTTAATTAATTCTGTACGAAAATGGATTGAGGCAGTATTTGTTAGTGAGCAATAGGCGCTTACATGCTCAAAGTTGCTCAAGAATTTCGGGGAGATAATCTAACACATATTCAAGGTCGGCTTGGGTCGTTTGCAATCCAAGGCTAAACCGGATAATACCGTAATGTTCTGTATCGACACCTAAAGCTTTGATGACGTGAGAAACGCTGCGGCTACCGGCACTACAAGCCGAACCTGCCGAAACATAAACCCCTATCTGATTTAAGCTTAACAGCAATGACCCACTATCAACATCAGGGAAGCCGACGTTAATATTATTAGGGAGTCTATGTTCTAGAGAACCATTAACAATTAAGTCCGGGACAATCTTTTTTAGCCCGTCTAAGAAAAACGTTCTCAAAGTGATCAGCCGTTCACTTTCCTGTTGCATCTCGGTGTGTGCCAGTCTGGCTGCCTTTCCCAGAGCCATAATCGCGCCGACATTCTCTGTCCCGGCACGTAACCCAAATTCTTGACCACCACCGTGGACAAGAGGGGTAAGGCTAATATTCTTATCAACAAACAAAGCACCGATACCTTTAGGCGCATAAATCTTGTGACCAGACAGCGACAAGAGCGAAATACCTAACGATTTGGGACGCAGCGGAATTTTACAAAAACCCTGCACCGCATCAACCATGAACGGCACGCCCGCAGCCTGACACACCTGCCCAACCTCGGCCAGCGGGTTAATAGCACCGATTTCATTGTTAGCAGCCATAATCGACACTAGAATTGTATCTGAACGAAGCTGCTCTTTAACGGTTTGCGGGGAAATACGACCATCCGACTCAACTGGCAGATATGTCACCACAAAGCCAATTTGCTGCAAAAACTTAAGGGTATTCAGCACCGACGGATGTTCAATTTCGCTTGTAAGGATATGCCCTTTGCGCTCCAGATTCTGAAAGGCTAGTCCCTTTAGCGCCAAGTTATTGGCTTCAGAACCTCCGCCGGTAAAAATAATCTCATCAGCAGAAACATTAAGACAATTCGCTACCTGGTTTCGAGCTTTGTAGGTGAGATCATAAGCGTGTTTACCTAACGAGGTGCTGCTGCTAGGATTACCAAAACCAACAGCATCAGTGTGATACTTAGATAGGGTTTGAACAACTTCGGGCCGAAGTGGGGTGGTAGCATTGTAATCGAGATAGACTTGCTGCTTTTTGTCTATCTCTATGGAAACGAACGGTTTGCAGCCATCAGCAGAGGAGTAAATCGGGATACCAACCCAGGTATACACCGAGTTAAGTCCATGAGGAAAAATTTGCTGTATTGTCTCTCTCGTAATACCTGTATGTCGCTTAATATTTTGGTAGAGGGGGCCAACTCGGTTTTTTTCGTAAAAGGTGTAGGTATACTCTAAAACCCGATGATGTTCATCCGTCAGAACTGTGCCTGTGGCTGTGGACATCCGGTTGATTAAAGTTTTTACCAAATTGTTCATACGTCGGCTGCGCCAGGGTAAAGTGGAAATGGGTAACCTGTTTTAGAGGCGTCCAGTCCTTGGGCTACCAATTCATAAAGATGAAATGGTAAGCCAATACCCATGCGATTAGCCTCATATTGAGCAATAAGCCTTGCACCTAAACAGTAGGTTGAAACATTAATCTCTTGAGTCAGATACGGACGAACGATCAGATCGGAATTGACTACACGCAGACCACCCATGCTGGCATTTACTCGCCGACCAGTTTGATGCTGATACGCCTGAATAAAACGTGCTAACTCTACCGGTCTTACACTGCACACAACAACATCAGGAATAATATCGATCTCATCGAAGTCCAAATCATAAAGAAAGACTCCTTTTATTATGGCCGGTTGAATAGCTGTCATATCGCTAATAGCCTCTTTGGCTGTAGCGACACTCTTAAAGCGCCCTCTATCTTCCGCCCCAAACAAGCCAAAGTCAGGGCGATTAGCGGCTTGATGGGCATACACTAATCCCTTTGTGAAATCTTGAGGTGTTGGCGGGTTAAACTTTTCTGCTTGCTCTGATTTACCCTGCATCAAGTCTGTATAAACTCTAGACCCACACAGAGGAACATCTTGATCTTGGTCAACCAATCCTAAGCTAATGGCGGCCGCTACACAACCAATATTGTCGAGCGTTAGTAACACGGCATCACCAAGGGAGGCTTGTTTAACAGCCTGACAACTTGTTAATGTAATGCTTGTTGGTCGGTGTGCTAAAACTTGATCAGGGATAATGTCATCGTGACGATAAAACTTTACTGCTGTTGTTGGAATCTTCAGGCTATCAACGCCCATGGCGTCAATTATCTGCTGATATAGATGCTTGAGCGTCGTCATAAATTAGCTCCCAGGTCTAGTTAAATAACTTTTTGTCGTTGAGTAAAATCTTGAGAGCACCGGCAGACTTGTAGTAGCCTAAAATATAATCGGCATCGACGCCGTGACCAACGGAACCAGCATCATCAATATCTCTGGCCTCAATATCAACCACTTCTGTGACGGAACTGACCACAATCCCAACCGGGACAACACCATTAGGGCTAGAAACCTCCAAAACTATTATCCTGGAGTTTGATCCATAATCACCAGTACCTAAGCCCATTTTTTGTGTTAAATCAACAACCGGTACAATTTCGCCCCGTACATTGATAACGCCCCTAATGTAATCGGTTGCGTGAGGTATAACGGTGATAGGTCTCATCTTAATGATCTCTCTAACGCCTAACACGTCTAGGCCGTATTCGCCATTATTGGTATCAAAGATAAGGTATTTGCCTTCCAAATTTAGGCTAGCCTTAGAAACACGATTGATGGTCTGGCGATCATTTGTACTGTTCAGTATGTCGGCGACGCTGTGGAGTATAGATTTACGTGGAGGGGTATTCTTGCAGGCAATTTCAGCGAAACGTGTATCAACAAACTCATTCAGATTGACGAGCGTTCCCAGACCCATTTCTTGTACCATGTAGCGCTGAATCTTGTCTAAATCTTCGATGACGGGGAATAAATCGCCGGTTTTTATGCCTTGGTTTTCTTTGAGCACATCGCGTAAAACGGCTTCACGCAGCCCCAAGCTACCGGTTGGATCCAGAAAAGGAACGCCAATAGCAGCGGATGTCTCCGGTTTCTGCTCAATAAATTGACCGGCCTCCACTAACATGTTGGTCAGTTCTTGAACCGCATCCGGGTATTCAGCTACAATTTCATCTCGCACGGCGACTACACAGCAGGGGTGATTTTCCCACAACTCACCGGATAGAAACGTTAATTCGGCGATCCCTTCGGCGATTGCTTTGGTGCCAATAGGTTCAGCAACCAAATAGCCGCCGGCTTCAGGGTTAGCCGCCAGGTATTCCGGCATTTGAATGGGCGGAATTACCTCCAGGAAGACGTCGTAATCACCGCGCCCTTCAAAGCCTGGATTTAACCCTAATCCACGCAAAAACATGTGGGATAGCATGTGGTGAATCGACATTTCATGGGGAATATAAAATGTTTTGCTCTTGAAATTTTTAGCGAGATCTTTGCTTTCGCCTTCGATGCGTTTGCGAACAAATATACTACCGTTTTTGTGAGCCAGCAGCACCAATTTTATCGGAACCCCAAAGCTAAATAAATCCATCGCTATCGGAGCTAAAATGAAAGCCACATCGACTTCGCCGGTCTCCAGTGACTTTTGCACCGGATTCCAACTGGGCATGCAGACCGTTTCTAATTCAAAATGACGCGGATTTAGCGCCTTTGTATCAATGAGATGCTTGAGAACGCCTAAACTAAGGTGATCTGTAATTTGAATATGAGCAATTTTAAGTTGAAGTTTACCTGAAGCACTACGACGAGGGCGTGATTGCGCGGAGGCTGCTTTCTCGGCCTTTTTGTCTTTGTCAAAAATTTGCTCAAGCAGGGTAACCAACTCTTTGGCCCCAAACGGCTTGGTAATAAAATCGGTGACACCGGCTTCATTGGCTTTTGCCACCTGTTTCTTTTCGCCGCGAGCGGTAGCCATAACAAAAGGAACGGCTTTGGTTTTTTCATTGGCCCGTACCCAAACCAACAGCTCATAGCCGTCTTTATTGGGCATGTTCCAGTCGCTTACAATAACATCAATATGATCTTCCTGCTGCAGCCGTTCTATAGCATCATTGCCGTCTTCGGCTTCGACAACATTTTTGAAGCCTAATTCGTTTAGACCCTTACGCGCCGAACGGCGAACAAAATTAGAGTCCTCAACTAGCAGGATTTTCAGGGATGTATCGATCGTCATAGTCTATTTCTCCGGTTTGTAAAATTATCCGATACACTCCTATTATCGTCCAAAGCTCCTAATTTCTGCGTAAAAAGTGCGTTAAGATTTCTCCTGACTTAAAATTCAAACTATACAGCTAATAGAGGAATCAGATAAATATCATACAACCGATTTCACCAAATCGACGAATTGGGCAAGATAGAGGCGTGTTTCCAAGCTAGATTGTATGAGTTTAAAGTATTCATCTATTAGCATAGGTAGGAGCGCAATATAAAACCGTGGAAACGTGAAGATGCTTGAAGATCGACAAAATAATCGACAGAATTGACAAGATTATCACGATTTTAGATGTAAAAACGACCAGCACCCACTCACAGATTCGTGCATCATAACAGCGGTGGTGCTGGTCGTTTGGATCAAATTATTTAAAATCCTTCAACCTGCCAGCTACATTGAGACAGGCTGGCGGCTGGAAATTGTGTTCAGCAACGACTCGAAGGCGTCGGCAAAGGATTTTACTCCGGCATCTTCCAATCCTTGCGTTATCTCAGCCAGCGAAATGCCCAGTTCTTCCAATTCGGCGAAGACGTGGCGGGCTACGTCCACACCGGACTCGATGGTTAGCGCAGCCTGGCCGTGGTCGCGGAAAGCATCCAGCGTGGCCGGGGGCATTGTATTGACCGTGTTGGGGCCAATCAATTCATCAACATAAAGGGTATCGGGGTAAGCGGGGTTTTTGGTGCCGGTTGAGGCCCACAGGGGGCGTTGTACCCGTGCGCCCTGTGCTTCCAGCGCAGCGAAACGACCGCTGCCAAAAATCGCTTTGAAGGCCTGGTAAGCCAGCCGGGCGTTGGCGATGGCAGTTTTACCAAGCAGCGCCGAGGCCCGCTCGGTACCCAGAGCTTCCAGTTGCTTGTCGATATTGACATCGATGCGGGAGACAAAGAATGAAGCGACAGAGGCAATACCGTCTATCGGCAGTCCCTGCGCGGCGCGATCTTCCAGCCCGGAAAGGTAAGCATCCATGACGGCTTCGTACCGCTCAATCGAGAAGATAAGGGTGACATTAACGTTCAGTCCGGCGGCAATTGCTTGTCGAATGGCCGGTAGCCCGGCTTCGGTGGCCGGAATCTTGATCATCAGGTTGGGCCGGTCGACCCAAGCCCACAGCCGTTTGGCTTCAGACAGGGTCTCTTCGGTTTTGTAGGCCAGGGTAGGGTTGACTTCCAGGCTGACGTAGCCGTCGTCGCCGTTGGTTGCATCATACAGCGGACGCAGCAAATCGGCTGCGGCGCGGATGTCGTCGACGGCGAGAGCCTCGAAAATTTCAAGCGACGTTTTACCAGCCTCAGCCAGCGGCAGCAGATCGGCGTCGTAATCGTCGGATTTGGCGATGGCGTTGTTGAAGATAGCGGGGTTTGAGGTCAACCCCTGAATATCGCCTCGCTCGACCATGGCTGCCAATTCGCCGTTTTTCAGCAGCCGACGTTCAATATTATCGTACCAGATAGATTGTCCTAAACTGACCAATTGCTTAATCGGTGTGCTCATAATTGCTCCTCTAATTTTTGGTTACTTTGACAATGTTACATTAGACATATGTTCTGCAAAATCGCCTTCTGTGACCCTGATATGGGGCAAAATTCCAAGCTGTAGTCTATTGGATACCTCAAATCAGTCGTCGAAAACAAGGTGTTTCACACGGTTTTGTGATAATCTAACATTGTCAAATTACTTAGGCTTGTAGAGTTAGATGTATCAAATAAGGTGACAGTCACATAAACAAGATCATGACTGTCACCTTGTCAACTGTATATCTTGTTTTATTTTTGTGCGATCTTAACGAGACTGCACCAGTTCCTTGACCGTGGCGACGACACGTTCCGGAGTGAAACCAAATCTTTCCTGAACGTCCTTTATCGGAGCCGATGTACCAAAGGTGTCCATGCCGATGACGCGGCCTTGCAGACCGGTGTAGCGACCCCAGGCCAGGGTTGAGGCTTGTTCTACCGCCACACGGGCAACGACTGCGGACGGGAGGACGCTCTCTTTGTAGGCCTCGTCCTGTTGATCGAACAATTCCCAGGAAGGCATGCTAACGACACGGGCTTTGATGCCTTCTGTTTTGAGCTGCTCGTAGGCCGCCAGGCAGAGATGTACCTCGCTTCCGGTGGCTAACAGTAATACCTCCGGCTGGCCGTCATCGGCATCGGCCAACACGTAAGCACCCTTGGCTACGCCGGATGCGGCCCCGTAGATTGAGCGATCCAGCGTGGGCAGCGCCTGTCGGCTTAAGATGAGAGCAGCCGGTTCGTGCTGAAGCTGCATAACAACTCGCCAGGCTTCAACCACTTCGTTGGCGTCGGCGGGACGCAGGACAATCAAGCCGGGAATGGCCCGCAATGATGTCACCTGTTCGATGGGTTGGTGGGTCGGCCCATCTTCGCCGACACCGATGGAGTCGTGGGTGAAGATGTGGATGACCGGGATTTCCATGAGGGCGCTGAGGCGGATGGCCGGTCGGGCGTAGTCGCTGAAAATCAGGAAGCCAGAGCCGTAGGGCCGAATTTTACTGTGTGACAGCCCGTTGAGGATGGAACCCATCGTATGCTCTCGCACGCCGAAGTGGATGTTGCGACCGCCATAGTTCTCAGGCGTCAGGTCACCGGCACCTTCGAAGGTGAGGTTGGTTTTGGTTGAGGGAGCCAGGTCAGCCGCACCGCCCATCAACCAGAGTACGTTCTTGGCTACCGCATTGAGCACTTTGCCCGAACTGGCCCGGCTAGCCAGCCCCTTCGGATCAGGAGCGAAGGTGGGTAGGTCTTTGTCCCAGCCATCGGGCAGTTGGCCATGCTGCATCTTGTGGATTTGTTCAGCCAGGTCAGGGTACTGCTCTGTATAGGCCTCAAATTTGGCGAACCAGGCCTCGCGTAATGCTGCGCCTCGCTGACCGATACCGGCGCTAAAATGTTCGCGTACGCCATCGGGTACCAGGAATTTGGCATCTTCCGGCCACCCGTAAGCGCGTTTGGTTAGCCGAACTTCTTCTTCACCGAGCGGCGCACCGTGCGCGTCACTGGAGTCTTGTTTGTTGGGTGCGCCGTAGCCGATGTGGCTATCGACGATAATCAGCGTGGGGCCGGCGGAGGTATCTCGGAATCGTTTGAGGGCGCGGGCCAACATATCCAGATCGTTGGCATCACCGACGCGGGTGACGTTCCAGCCATACGCCATAAAACGGGTAGCGATGTCGTCGCTGAAAGCCAGGTCGGTGCTGCCTTCGATAGTGACGCGATTGCTGTCGTAAATCCAGCACAGATTGGACAACTTAAGGTGACCGGCCAGAGAGGCGGCCTCGCTGGAGACGCCTTCCATCATATCGCCGTCGCCGCAGAGAGCGTAGACGTTATAGTCGAACAGTTCGAAATCGGGCTGGTTGAAGTGGGCTGACAGCCACTCTCTGGCGATAGCCATACCCACGCTGACCGCCACGCCTTGACCCAGCGGGCCGGTGGTGGTCTCGACGCCGGATGTCCAGCGGTACTCCGGGTGACCGGCGCATTTGCTGTCGAGCTGGCGGAACCGCTTGATGTCGTCGAGCGTGACCGATGGTTCATCGAGCGTTTCATAGTTGTCATTGAGAGCCTTAACGCCGGTTAGGTGCAGCAAGGAATAGAGCAACATCGAGGCGTGGCCAATCGAAAGGATGAAGCGATCACGGTTGGGCCAGATGGGATCGGCGGGATCGAAGGCCAAGAAATTTTGCCATAAGTTGTAAGCGACCGGGGCCATCCCCATTGGTGTGCCGGGGTGGCCGGAATTGGCGGCTTGAACCGCGTCCATTGCCAGGGTGCGGATGGTGTTGATACAAAGTTGGTCGAGATCTTTTTGATGAGACATGAAGAGGGTTTTCTCCGTAGTAAATGATGGTCTTATGACTTACACAGTTGGGCGAACCGAATAAGGTGACAGTCACTTTTTGAATTGTTGCTAAGTGACCGTCACCTTTAGAACTACGTAACGCATAGGTTTATTGGCCGTAGACGTTTTGGTAGCGATCATACAGCTTGTCGATGTCGCTCTGCGCAATGGTTAACGGTGTGCCGAGCAGCAGCGAGGCCCAGGCGATGGCGGCGTTGTCTTCGGTCATCACGGCTGCTTTGACCGCTTTTTCGGCGGTGGGGCCGATGGTGAAGACGCCGTGGCTTTGCAGCAGACAGGCCGGGCTGCGGCTGTCGCGCAGCGTTTCGACCACAACCTGGCCGATTTCCTCGCCACCGATGAGAGCAAAGCCGCCGCAGGGAATGTCTCCGCCGAACTCGTCGCCCATGGCCGTGGTGATGCAGGGAATAGGCCGACCGTGGGTGGCAAACGCCGCGGCAAATCGGGAATGGGTGTGGACGATGCCGTTGACATCGGGCATGTTGCGATAAATGTAGCAGTGCGAGGCCGTATCGGACGAGGCTTTGTAATCGCCCTCGACGATGGCACCCTCGATGTCGACCACCACCATATTTTCCGGCCTCAAATCGGGGAATTTAATGCCGCTGGGCTTGATGACAACCAGGTTGGTTTCCGGATCGCGGGCGCTGATGTTGCCGCTTGTCCAGGCGACTAGATTATTTTTGGGCAGTTCAAGGTGTAATTGAACGAGTTCTTCTTTTAGTTGTTCAAACATAGTAATTCCTCTTTATTATCGTAAACCTTCTATTTCAGCGCATCCACAGCGGCTCTTTCGATGACAAGGCCTTCTTTGTAGCGATCCATGAATGCTGTGAAGCCATCGACATCAGACTGATCAGGGGCTATGGTTGTGCCGCTTTCATCGGCAAAGACTTTGTTGGAGAGATAGTCTTCCAGAGGCTCATTTTCGGTTCTATAGAGCATATAGGCAGCCAGTAAGGCGATACCCCACGCGCCGCCCTCGCCGGCGGTTTCCATCACGGAGACGGGCACGTTCATCGCCGCCGCCATGACCTTTTGCCCGACGCCTTCTGTTTTGAAGAAACCGCCGTGACCGAGAACCTGATCGATCTTGACCTGTTCCTGCTTAAAAAGAATATCTAAGCCGATATTCAACGCGCCGAGCGCCGAGAAGAGATGCGCCCGCATGAAGTTGGCCAGGGTAAAGCTGCTTTCGGGTTTGCGAACGAACAGGGGGCGTCCTTCCTCTAGATGGGTGATGTGTTCGCCTGAGAAATAGTTGTAGACGAGCAGCCCGCCAGCGTCGGCATCGCCTGTGAGCGCCTTTTTGTAGAGCATTTCAAATAATGCCGATTGGTCGATCTCCACGCCAAGGGCGTCGGTAAATTCTCGGAAGAGGCCGACCCAGGCGTTGAGATCGGAGGTGCAGTTGTTGCTGTGAACCATGGCGACCGGTTTGCCGGTGGGGGTTGTGACCATATCGATTTCGGGATACAGTTTCGACAGCGCTTTTTCCAAAACGATCATTGCAAAAACCGATGTTCCGGCGGAGACGTTGCCCGCTCGCTGGGCCACGCTGTTGGTGGCGACCATGCCGGTGCCGGCGTCGCCCTCGGGTGGGCAGAGGGGGATACCGGATTGCAGTTGGCCGGTGGGATCAAGCAGTTTTGCGCCTTCTACGGTTAGCAGACCGGCTGTATCGCCGGCGACAAGTACTTTGGGCAGGATGTCTTGAAGTTTCCAGGGGATGTCTTCCGCGGCAAGCCGGTCGTTGTAGAGGGCGACTCTTTCTGCATCGTAGTCGTTGATGGTGCTGTCGATGGGGAACATGCCCGATGCTTCGCCGATGCCCATCACTTTTTGGCCGGTCAGTTTCCAATGGACGTAGCCGGCCAGCGTGGTCAGATAGCTAATCGCATTAATGTGCGATTCTTTGTTCAATATGGCCTGATGGAGGTGGGCGATGCTCCAGCGTTGGGGGATATTGAATTGAAAAAGTTCCGTAAGTTCTTCTGCGGCTTGGCCGGTGATGGTGTTGCGCCAGGTACGAAATGGAGCGAGCAGATTGCCCCCTTCATCAAAGGCCATGTAGCCGTGCATCATACCGCTAAAGCCGATGGCCCCGATGGTCTTGAGCGGGACGTTATACGTCTCAGAAACGGCGTTGCTCAGCATTTTGTAGCTTGCCTGGAGGCCTGCCCAGACATCGTCAAGGCTGTAAGTCCAGACGCCGTTTTCGTACTGGTTTTCCCAATCGTAGCTGCCTGATGCGATGGTTTTATGATCCTCACCAATCAGCACGGCTTTGATGCGCGTTGAGCCGAATTCGATGCCGAGAACGGTTTGGCCGCTCTCGATTGCGGTTTGGGTATCTTGTTGGTTCATGGTCTATCTCCCACCATCGGGATTTTGCAAGTCGCTTACGGGGTGTATATGGGTGTTATTCATCATTGAATCCTCCTCGGAATGGTGCGCCCAAGATGATGGGCAGCGTTAAAGGTATTGTAACAATATTAGGACTCGTCCATAAATAACGTTACGGTATTAGGGGATTGGAGACTGGTAATTAGAGACTAACCATCTCCAATCTCTAGTCTCTAATCTCCCAAACCGAAAAGTTAATCGTGGACAATTTCTTAGTATAGGACGTGGATTATACCACATTTTGCGTCCTACACTACGCGCTTTCACGAACAATAAGCTGTGGTTGAATTACGATTGCCTCGCCCGATGAGGGCCAGTCGGCATCATCGACGTTGATCAGGCGATCCAATTCGGACAGAGCGCGACAGCCTAAACTGGTTAGGTTTTGCTGCACCGTAGTCAGGGACGGGTAGATGTAAGCCGCCTCCGGAACATCATCAAAGCCGAGAACGGCGATATCATCCGGCACTTTCAGACCGAACTCGCGGGCTGTTTTCAGAGCGCCGATAGCCATACTGTCGTTGCCGACAAAGACAGCATCAATCTCCCTCTCTTTTTCCAAAAGTTCGCGCATACACCGCTCGCCCGCTGCGGCAGACCAGTCATCTCCCTGCAAAACAAGGTTTTCATCGACGGTCAAACCATTTGCCTGCATCGTGTCATACCAGCCTCGCGCACGCTCCCGGGCTTCCCACCAATCGCTTGGCCCTTTGAGCAGTCCAATGCGGCGATGCCCTTTATCGATAAGATGCTGCGTTGCCATCTGGCCGCCCGCGTAGTTATCGATAGCCACCGTGGTTAAATTCGGTCGATTTTCCATCGAGAGAAAAACAAAGGGAATATCTTGTTCCGGTACAACCGTTTCGATCCAATCGTGGTTGTTGCCGATCTCAGGCACCGCCCAAATGATACCATCAACGTGATATTCGATTAATTCGCCGATGATTCTAGCCGGGTCTTCTATTTCCGGTTCATTGGACATATTCGGCAGAACGGAATAGCCTTCTTTGTTGGCCTCGCGCACAATACCGGCCAACGTATATGAGGGGCCAAAGAGGCCAAGTCCGTAGCCCACCACCCCAACGGTATGGCTGCGACCGCGTAGCAAACTTCGCGCTAACCGGCTGGGGTGGTAGCCGCGACGGTCAATAATTTCTTGAATTTTGTCACGTGTTTCAGGTGCAACATTGGTACGCCCGTTAACGACTCGTGAAACGGTTTGAGCCGAAACACCGGCCTCTTTGGCAATTTCTACAATGGTAACTCTTCTCTGGCTCATCGGTTGCTGTTCATCCTATTCTATCAAATCCTTGTTTTGTAGAATTTTATTAAAAACGTCCGATTTCACCAGCCCGACAGTCCAGTCATATGATAGTAGAGATCGTTCCAGCGCAATTCTTTCTTAAGATCGAACAGCGTTGTATTCTCATCAATTAAGACAAACTCGACCTTTGCCATTTCTGAAAAATCTTGCAGATGTTCTACGGTCAGCGATTGGCTAAAGCCGGTGTGGTGCGCTCCGCCGGCCAAAATCCAGGCCGCAGCGGCGACTTTGAGATCGGGTTCCGGTATCCAGAGTGCGCGGGCCACGGGGAGTCGCGGTAAGGGAGCGTCGGGCGCTACGGTCTCGACGGTGTTGACCAGCAGTCGGAAGCGGTCACCCAGGTCGATGAGCGAGGCATTCAGCCCTGGCCCGGCCGGCGCATCGAAGACCAGCCGCACCGGATCGGCTTTGCCGCCGATACCAAGCGGATGGATCTGCATCGACGGCTTAGCATTGGCAATCGAGGGGCAGATTTCGAGCATGTGCGAACCTAAGACTTTCATACCGTTCGGGTCGAAGTGGTAGGTATAATCTTCCATAAAGGAGGTGCCGCCGCTGAGACCTGCGTCCATCACCTTCATCGCCCGCAGTAGTGCGGCTGTTTTCCAGTCGCCTTCGGCTCCAAATCCATACCCTTCCGCCATCAGGCGCTGAACGGGTAGTCCGGGGAGTTGCTTTAAGCCGTGCAGGTTCTCAAAGGTGGTGGTGAAACCTTTAAAGCCGCCATCGGTCAGAAAAGAGCGCATTCCTATCTCGATGGCTGCCGCATCGCGGAGCGAACTGTACATCACACCGTCGGGCGATAGCTCTTCGGCGATAACGTAGGTGTCATTGTATTCGGCAATCAGATTGGTGATCTGCTTATCGGTAGCGGCGTTTACGTGCTCGACCAAATCGCCGACGCCGTAACCATTTACGGCAAAACCAAACTCTACTTCAGCCGAGACCTTGTTACCTTCCGTCACGGCTACTTCCCGCATGTTATCGCCGAAGCGTGCAAACTTGGCGCCATGCAGATCGTGCCACCCACAGGCGGCTCTGGCCCAAACGTCGATACGTTCGAGCACTTCCGGGTCTTGCCAGTGGCCGACCACAACCTTACGCGGCATTCGCAGCCGCGCTCCGATAAAGCCAAACTCGCGACCACCGTGTGCTGTCTGGTGCAGGTTCATGTAGTCCATGTCGATAGTGTCCCACGGAATATCGCGGTTGAACTGGGTGTGCAGTTGCAGCAGGGGCTTTCTGAGTTGGGTCAGACCGGCAATCCACATACGAGCCGGTGAAAAGGTGTGCATCCAGGCAACAAGACCGACACAGTTCTCGGCCGAATTGGCTTCGATACAGACTTGGTTAATCTCTTCCGGTGTGGTAACGATAGGTCGAAACCGAACCGACAAAGGGATTTGTGATGACTCGTCCAGGGCGACTGCGACCTGGCGGGCATCATCTGAAACTTGTTTTAGGGCTTCCGGGCCATAAAGGTGTTGGCTGCCGACGACAAACCATACTTCTAATTGAGTAAAAACATCTGTGTTCATTTCTTGTTCCTTTAAACTCTTTAATTATCTATTGACCTTACAGATTTTAGTAGCGATCATACAGCTTATCGATGTCGCTGGAGGCTATCGACGGGCCATTTTCCTTTCAGGTTGTCTCGTTTGATTAACGGAACTGCCAATCTACGAGGTCGGCCAATAGCTCGATGTTGTCAGCGTGGGCGAAGCCGGCACCGGTGTCGATATGCAATCCGGTGATGGCGAATCTTTTCGTCATACAGATCTGAAGAATCGGCAGATAACCTTGCAGCAATTGTTGCTGGTCAATCACCAAGTCCGTCCAACCACCACGAATTCCTCCCACTGTTGCCGGTGTTAAATCAAAACCGACCATGTAAATATCGTCAGGTCCCAGATCTGCCGCCTCCAAATAGGTTTGGTGGATAGACGTCAGTGCGCCATGATCGGTTACAATCAGGTCTACATCAGGATTGGAGGAGACGTAATCGACAAAGGTTGCTGTCCCGGCAGCGGCAGCGGCATTGGTGGCAGCATCAATTTCCAGATAATCCACAAACATGCCCGCTTCTTCCAGGGCATCAATAACCCCTTGGGTACGCCGGCCGCGTTCTCCCTGGGATAAAAGGCCCCATACCATAGCTTGATCGCCGGCGCCGAAGTCAAAGCGATTGACCGCTTCCGCACCCAAGTTATGGCCGGCTGAGTAATTTTCAGCGCCTACATAACCAAAGCCATTGACAACATATTTGGCCTCTAATTCAGGCAACGTCGTGTTTTGGCTGGTGACGATGATGCCTTGAGCCTCCGCATCATCTACCAAATCCCGTAAGGCTTCATCGCCGGGATGGCCCATAATGGCGATACCGTCCGGCTGGCCGGCGACCGCCTCGGCGAATTGGGTGACCATAAGCTCCGGGTCCCAATCTGACCAGACAAATTCTATATTGGCCCCCAAATCGGTGGCAGCGGCTTCAGCCCCGCTGTGCACAACTGAGGCAAAGGGGTCGCCGTCCGGACCGCCGGGGAAGAAGACAACATCGGTATCACGACACCAGTTGTCTAGTTCCGGGGCGACGCTTTGTGCCTGGTCAGATTCTTCAGGTTCCAGGGGGACAACGGCTGCTTCTACAGTTGCGGTAGGTTCGTCACTTTGTTCGGTGCAGGCTGTGGTGAATACACTTAAAGCAAGAAAGGTGATTATAAAAAGATTGAGCTTTTTCATTTTTTACTCCTATTCAGGACTTATGCAATCGCTCTGACCGGCTTCTCACCGGGCCACAGCCCTAAGCTGCGTAAGTCAACTGATGTATTGTTAATGTCACCCTTAGCCCTTATTTTTGTTGTAAACGTCAAAGAAAACGGCAGCGAGTAGAACCAGGCCTTTAATTACCTGTTGCCATTCGATACCGATGCCAAGAATAGACATCCCATTGTTCATAACACCCATCACAAATGCGCCAATGACCGCGCCGATAACCGTACCAACCCCACCGGACATCGAAGCCCCACCGATAAAACAGGCGGCGATCACATCCAACTCTAAAGCCTCACCGGCTTTGGGGGTGGCTACGTTGAGGCGGGCGGCAAAAACAAGCCCGGCCAGTGCCGCCAGTACCCCCAAATTGACAAAGGTATAAAAGGTTAATCGTTCGGTTTTAACCCCTGATAGTTTGGCCGCTTTTTCATTACCGCCGATGGCAAAAATGCGGCGGCCCAGTGTTGTTTGGGTAGCCACAAAGGTGTAGGCCACAATCAGGACAAACAAAACAATAAGCACATTGGGCAATCCTTTGAAAGAGGCCATCAGATAAGACAAATACATGATCGCCCCGACCAAAACCACATTTTTTAAGATGAAGATGGGCAAGGGAGAGGTCTCAACCCGATATTGCTGCTGCTTACGTCTACTTTGGATGTCCATAAAAACTAACGCTGCTGAAACTATGGCTGCCAACAGCATTGTGGTCAGGTTTATGCTCTCGTTACCGAAAATATCGGGAATAAAGCCGGTACTTATCCTTTGGAACGCTGTAGGAAACGGCCCAATGGATTGACCTTGCAACAAGGCCAAGGTTAAGCCTCTAAAGACCAACATCCCCGCCAACGTGACAATGAAAGAGGGTATCTTTAGGTAGGCCACCCAATACCCCTGCGCCCCGCCAATAAGCGCGCCTAAAGCTAAGGAAATGATAACCGTTACCAGAAAGTTCATCTCATAGTTAACCATCATCACGGCGGCGGCGGCCCCAACAAAGGCCACCACAGACCCCACAGACAGGTCGATATGTCCTGCGACGATCACCAGCAACATGCCAATCGCCATAATTACAATATAGCTATTTTGTAGAATCAGGTTGGTTAGGTTGATCGGCTTCATCAATATGCCATCGGTCATAATTTGGAAAAAGATCATAATCGCGATTAGGGCGACCAGCATCCCATATTGACGCACGTTTTCTCTTAAAATTTTTGTGATACCGGCCAGTGAGCTTTCTTGATCCATCACTTGATCCGGCGTCGTTGTCATTCTACTCATCGTGTAATACCTCCTTCTTCTGCATAATTGCCTCCATAATCTTTTCTTGCGAGGCCTCGGCTTTGGGCATTTCGCCCACGATACGCCCCTCGTTCATAACGTAGATGCGGTCACACACCCCTAAAATTTCCGGCAATTCGGACGAGATGATGATGACACCTTTGCCTTCGGCGGCTAATTGATTAATGATGGTGTAAATTTCATATTTGGCCCCAACGTCGATACCCCGGGTCGGTTCATCCAAAATTAAAATCTCCGGGCTGGAAAATAGCCATTTACTCAAGACCACTTTTTGCTGGTTGCCGCCCGACAGATTGACGGTCTTTTGCAAAATGCTGGAGCATTTAATGTTGAGCTTATCTCGATACTCACGCGCTATGGCCAACTCTTGGGGCTGGTTAATCCTAAAGCGGCTGGCAATACCGTTGAGGTTAGCCAGGGTGATGTTACTTTTGACGCTGTCGATGAGGATGAGACCCAGGCTTTTGCGATCTTCGGTCACATAGGCCAGACCGTTAGCGATGGCCTTACCAATGGAGCTAACGTTGATTTCCTGGCCATGTTTATAAACCTGACCGCTAATGTGTTTACCGTAAGAGTGTCCAAAAACGCTCATGGCTAACTCGGTGCGACCCGCGCCCATCAACCCGGCAATCCCAACCACTTCACCCTTTTTCACGTGGATATTGACATTATTGATGACCTGCCGATCCTCGTGCAGGGGATGGAAAACATTCCAATTTTTAACCTCAAAGATGGTGTCTTGAATTTCGACCTCACGGGGCGGATAGCGGTTGGTCAGGCTACGCCCAACCATCCCCCGAATGATTCGGTTTTCTGTGATCTCATCTTGTTGACAATCGAGGGTTTCAATGGTTGCCCCATCCCGCAAAATGGTGATGGAGTCGGCTACTTTAGAGACTTCATTTAATTTGTGAGAAATAAGAATAGAGGAAATACCCTGCGCTTTTAATTCGAGAAGTAGGTTGAGGAGGGCATCGCTATCGCTCTCGTTGAGGCTGGCCGTGGGTTCATCCAGAATGAGTAACTGCACCTCTTTGGTTAGAGCTTTGGCAATCTCAACAAGCTGTTGTTTCCCCACGCCAATATTGGTAATGAGTGTATTAGGCGACTCATTGAGACCCACTTTTTTGAGCACCGCCTGGGTTTTCGTAATGGCCTCATACCAATTAATGATCCCAAACTTTTGCTGTTCATTGCCCAAAAAGATATTTTCGGCGATGGACAACAGAGGGACAAGGGCCAACTCTTGATGAATGATAACAATGCCGAGTTGTTCGCTATCGCTAATGTCTTTGAAGCGACAGGCTTGCCCTTGATAAAAAATCTCGCCGGTGTAGGAGCCGTGAGGGTAAACCCCACTCAAAACCTTCATTAGCGTCGATTTCCCGGCCCCATTTTCACCGACCAGGGCATGAATTTCGCCCTGACGCACCTGAAAATTGACATCATCAAGGGCCTTAACTCCAGGAAACGTTTTGGTGATATTCCGCATTTCTAGAATGATATCTGACATAATTTTTCTCCCGCCGTTGCGAAGTGGCAAACTACAGTGTTGGCGGATGTGGGCACGTTGGTGAAAGCAACGCACCCACACCCTAAAAACGATTTTTACTTATTGAACCTGGTCGGCGGTATAGTAGCCGGTTTCAACAAGCGCTTCTTGCCAGTTGTTGACATCGACGCTGACCGGCTTGAGCAAGTAGGAGGGAACTACTTTCACGCCGTTTTCGTAGGTTTCGGTGTCATTGACAGGCACTTCGCCACCACTCAACAGCGCATCTACCATCGC
>JAGRBZ010000897.1 GCA_020433805.1 Anaerolineae bacterium | reverse complement strand
GGTTGTAAACGTACTTCTGAGGGATTTCTCGCTCCTTCGTCGCTCGAAATGACACTACGGCTGAGCAGTTACTATAGGGATAAATTAAATAAGGGAGATTGAAGTTAGTACACTTGAAAGGTCATCCAACTATCTCTACACCTCCCAATCTCTAATCTCCACTCTCCAAATCAAGATTGAGCCTCTTTTTCCTCCAATGCCCGCAGAACCACCTCCGGCGTAACCGGCAGAGTCGTAATCCGCACGCCGAGAGCGTTGTTAATAGCATTGACGATGGCGGGGATAGGGCAGTTGGCCGTCATCTCGCCGACGCCTTTAACGCCGTATGGGCCGTTAGATGATGGAAATTCGAGCACGACGCTTTCCATCTCCGGCAGTTCCGCCGGGCCGGGCATCAAGTAGTCGCTGAAGTTGAGCGGCCCGTGATCGATGGCCGGATAGTAGGGGTTGGTGGTTTCATACAGCGCGTGGCTCATGCCCATAAATGCCCCGCCGACAATCTGGCCCTCAACCAGCGCCGGATTGACCTGCTGGCCTACTTCGTAAGCACTCTTGAGGCTCAAAACCTTGACCTCGCCGGTTTCGGTATCGACCTCCACTTCGGCGACGGTGCAAGCGTGGGCCTCGGTGGAGTCGGGATCCATTTCGCCGGTTTCGGGATCGACATCGCTTTTGGGCTTCATGTAGATGCCGCGTCCGGCGATAGTCTTGCCGTGTTTAAAGTGCGCTGCCAAAGCTGTGTCGATGACGCTGATTGAGCGATCCGGCACGCCTTTGACCGTAATATTGCCATTGCCGTCCAGTTCCAGATCATCGGGGTTGGCTTCTAACTCATCGGCAGCTACATCCAGCAGGGCTTTTTTGGCTTCATTAGCGGCCATGATCACTGCATTACCAACGCGATGGGTGGCGCGACTGGCGAACGTGCCCATACAATGGGGGCCGGTATCGGTGTCGGCGGTGTCGATCATGACGGTTTCAAAAGGAACGCCCAGCGTTTCCGCGCCAATTTGGGCGATGACGGTTTTTAGCCCCTGCCCCAAATCGGTGCTGGAGAGCGAGATAATAAAACTCCCCGTTGTGGTGGCATGGATAAGCGCCTGCGAGGGATCGCCCCCCAAATTCATCCCGGTCGGGTAGTTGATTGCGGCCATTCCCTGGCCTCGAACTTTAGCCATGCTGACCTCCGTTTCTATCCCAAGAATTCATGGTTAGCAGATTTTCCGGCAGATCGTGACCCGCCAATTTGGCGGCGGCCTGCATCGTTTCGATAAACGTGACATCTTCAGCCACCTTACGGTGAGGGCGCACATCGCCATTGCGATAGGCGTTGATAAAGCGAATTGCCCACGGATCGAGGCCTACCGTCGCGGCGATCTTGTCCATTTGTAGCTCGATGGCGAACGAAGCCATCGTCACCCCAAAGCCTCGAAACGCACTGCTGGGGGTGCGGTTGGTGAAAACGCAGTGGGCGTCGATATGGACGTTGGGAATAGTGTAAGGGCCGGCCACATTGGCCGCGTGCTTGGTCACCGCATACGGCGTGTGGCGGTTATAAGCTCCGGCATCGGCGTAGGAGGTAATCTGGCGGGCTACAATTCGCCCATCCTTCATCACCCCATCCTTATATTTCAACCGCCAGGCACCACGGGGGGATGAAACCTGCATCTCCTCGGCTCGACTGTAGATATACTTAACCGGTCGACCTGTTTTCATCGCCGCCAGAGCCGCAATCGGCTCAGTGATGACATCGACTTTGCCGCCGAAACCGCC
>JAGRBZ010000896.1 GCA_020433805.1 Anaerolineae bacterium | reverse complement strand
CGTAGTTGCCGCCCGGCGGTATCTCAGGGTAGGAACCCACGCTGACGCCGGTAACTTTGCCGTTGCCACGGTAGATATTTTGTAAGACGACTGTGCCCCCGCGAGCAACTTGATCGGTTGGGTTGCTCATGTTGACGTGGACCGTAAAGGAGCGACCACATTGCGGTAAGGCATCGACCACGGCTACACCGTTGGGACTGGCACTAACCATCGGCACCGGGGCAGCCGGAACGCCTGGCTCGATTGTGATTGGTACCGGTGGCTGGCTGGGTTGGGCCTCTACCGGCTGCGGTGGCACAACCAACGGAACGTTGCTGGTGTCGCCCACTACCTCGACATTGATGGGCTGCACCCAACCTTGCAGCCCGCTGCCCGTCTCTACAAAATACCAACCGCTATCGTTGGCGCTCAGGCCCAGCAGCGCCGCACCTTCGGTGGAGTCGAATACGTCCACGACCGGGCAGCGTTCGCTGTCAAGCTGGTCGCAATACCGAACGTTGACAGCCGTTACACCGGGATTGGTGACGACATACGGCTGATCCTCCGCCATCTCCGGCGGGGCCGGTGCGGCTTCTTCATTCTCGGTGCCTTCCAAATATTGGCCGTTGCTGACCCGGACAGGTCCGGTTACGGTTTGAAACAGTTGGGACGGCGCAGCGGCATCGCCCACGCCCACCACTAAGCGCAGTCCGTACAGACCATCAGGAATGGTGGCCGTGTCGACGCTGGCCAGCACGCCGTTAACCACCGGCTCGGTGAAATCAACCGTGATCGGTATCCAGCCGACATTAAAGACGGGCGACAACGTTTGCTCGTCGAGGGGGATCATTTCCAACCGGTAAAAAGCAAATTCCGGAACAGCTGCCGTCCCCATGATTTCAATGGGACCCCACACTTCAGAAATCGGGGCCGGCCAGACAATTTCCAGGCTGGGGTTGCCGGTGGTCACGACACTTTCCGGTTCCTCCGTTTGAGCCAGCACCATCGACCCGGTAACCAACAAGCTAATGAGCAATAATCCGAACATCATTGAACGTTTCATATGGTCTCCCTTATCTTCATTGATAATAGTTGACTAGTTAGTTGGACAGTTGGTTGGTTAAAGGATTACTATCGCCCCACTATCAAACCATCCAACTAACCTTTTCATTGTCTTGCTCGTCTCACGTGGAGACTGCCCCACTTCATTGTGATAGAATTAAAACTCTCTACATCTTTTACTTAAAATTGCATTGGTGGACCGGGTTGACAGTTGTCCGGCCGCGCTTGGCCGGCAATCTCGAAATCGCCGCAGTTGAAGAAAATGTAATTGTTAGCCCCTGCCCAATAGCCGATGAAACCAAATACGACAACAATGATAACCAGGTAAACCTTTAAGCGGGTTTCAGGTAAATTGAGCAAGTCGGCATTGACCACATTTGCCACGACAAAGATGGAATAGGGGAGACAGATCAATAAGGCAAACACACTTATGCTGATGACTAACCCATCTATAATTTCGCTCTCGCTAAAATTTGTACTGATCGGCATCAGAATCAGGCTTAGCGTTGGCATTAGCATAAAGAGCTTACCCCACCGGGGCACAGGCACATCTCGCTCGGGAACCAACAGGACGACCAGCAAGATGGCTGTAACCGTGACCCACGCGGTGAGAATTCGGCCGTAGAAGATGGTCCGGTACGCACCCAGGTCAAAAGCAATGTTCCACGTTGCCGTTGAGAGGCCAACCGTACCCAAGATGAAGGTGCGGATTTCCGGTCTAATCTTATCCATTGCTGCTGTG
>JAGRBZ010000895.1 GCA_020433805.1 Anaerolineae bacterium | reverse complement strand
GTTAGCATATAATCATGCTTATGTCAAAAATGAGATACTACGTATGCTTGACAAATATATTATTAGATTATAGTATGTTTGAAATATGAGTGATCGGAAGCCTAAAACTGAATTAATAAAGCTTAACTCCATGCAGGCAGAAGTTACTGATATTGTTGATTTATTCGAAAAGGGGACACAATCTCCTATAGATATATATGATAGAGCCGACTTTACGCATGGTATAGAAAGAGCAACACTAGGGCTTCAGCCAATAGGTTACGTCTCAGATGAATTAAGAATTGGTGTAAATGGACTTATTCAGATGACCTTGGGTGATCGTAATGGAATTTCTTCCGTAGAAAAATTCCGCAAAAGTCTCGTTTCTTCATATAGCTATTCTGATATCTTGGTCAAACCGACCAAATTTAATAATTTATTCACAGTTAGTGACAAAAAAAACCCTGGTGGTAATTTATATGTAGCAAACTACCAAGATGGACAAATTTCCATAACTAACAATCAAGTATTCAGAGGCCAAGACGAATCGCCAATAGAGGTTATTGCTGAAGCCCCAGAAATACATACAATAGATCCAGATACTTTTATGAAAGGGGTTATCCGATCTTTCATGTTCCTAGTTGAAAAAGGCTATCAAGCAGATTCATTGTCGCACGAAGGTTTAAAGCGTAAGTTTATTATCAATGGCTCCCGAAAAAGCAGACTCGCAAATTACGGGCAAAATGAAGCACCACGAAAAAGCCCGAAGAAAAATAGTAAAACCGCTGTGAATTCTGAGTTTGCGCCTACAAAGCCTGGGGAAATCAAATTATCTGATGTTGGTGGCCTCAAACTCGTTAAAGATCAGTTAGCAGAAATTGCTATAGCTTTTGGCAACCCTGAAATCATGGAAAAGTGGGGAGCCAAAAAACCACAAGGGCTTATATTGTATGGCGAGCCGGGAACGGGCAAAACGATGCTTGCAAAAGCGCTCGCAGGAGAAATAGGCGCCGACATAATGTTTGTGCAGGGCAACGATATATATAATATGTGGCTCGGTGAATCTGAAAGAAGAATCAAAGAATTATTTGAACAAATTAAATCATTGCGCACAAGAACGGTAGTAGTATTTGATGAATTTGATTCAATAATCGGCACAACCGAAGAGGTGGGCCCAGGAGGTGGCGGACAGGCAAGAAATGCAGTTGCCGGAATATTTAAACAAGAATTAAATAGCCTTGGTGATACCAACCCAAATATCCTTTTAGTCGCTACAACAAATAGTATAGATAGAATTGATCCGGCCTTAGTGAGATCTGGTAGATTTGACTATAAATTATATATCCCCATGCCAGACGAAGATGGAAGAGCAGAAATTATATCTATCATAATATCCAGAGCTTTAACCGAAAAGTCAAGTTCGGATGATTTCTTGCCTTACGCTGATGACATAAACATACCAGAGTTAATCCAACTAACTGATGGTATGAGTGGGGCTGACATGACCGAAATTTTTCGTAGAATCACGATGAAAAAAGCTATTAATGAAGCCCAGACTGGTAGTAGCCAACAAATTTGCCAAGCTGACCTTTTAAATACAATTAATAGTTTCCGAACTAATGGCTAGAAAAAAAATCGAGAAACATACATTAAGCAAGAGATAGATCGATGATCTAAAAACGATTCTTTCTCTACGTTGTTAGTTATTTTGATAATTAAGAAGAAAAATACCCCAGGCGGACTGGGGCAATTTTCTTGGTGCTCTCACGGGGAGTCGACATTAATGCCTAAACGGACAATGTGGCTAATAATAGCTGAAGTTGAA
>JAGRBZ010000894.1 GCA_020433805.1 Anaerolineae bacterium | reverse complement strand
TAGCGCTCATCGTGTAAAGTCTCGTTGACTATCGCTGCGCCAGCACCGCTTTTTCATACTCGCGAATGGCGTCTACAAAACTGAAACCCACCGGCACATTCTGCTGCAAGCAGTGATAATCCCACACGGCACCAAACGGCAACCCCTTGGCTTCCTCCATCAGGGCCAGGCGACCGGTGTAGTCGCCGTTGGCTTCCAAATCGCAAAGTTGGTCGATTGGCTCCACCAGCGCCATCAACAGCGCGCGCAGCGCATTGCGGGTGCCGATGGCCCAGGCCGCGACGCGATTGATGCTGGCATCGAAGAAGTCCAGTCCGATGTGTACCCGATTGAGGAATCGGCCGCGCACAATCTCTTGCGCGATGGCCTGGAGTTCGTCGGTGAGCGTAACCACGTGGTCGCTGTCCCAGCGGACGCCACGACTGACGTGCAGCAGAATTTCATCGACATAGGTTAGCACCGATGAAATTTTGTCGGAGATAACTTCGGTGGGGTGAAAGTGGCCGGCATCGAGGCACAACAGCTTATTGTTGGCGATGGCATAACCCATATAAAATTCGTGCGAGCCAACCACATAACTTTCCGACCCCAGACCGAACAACTTGCACTCAACCGCATCGAGGTTGTGGGCAGGGTCGAGGTCTTCAGCAAAAATAGCGTCGAGCGACTCCCGTAGCCGTTGGCGTGGGCCTAGCCGATCAACCGGCGTGTCTTTCATGCCATCGGGAATCCAGACGTTGGTGACGCAGGGTGTACCCAGCTCGCGGCCAAAATAAGCCCCAATTTGACGGGACGCGATGCAGTGCTCGATCCAAAATTGGCGGATACCTTCATCGGCGTGCGACAGGGTGAAGCCGTCGGCGGCTAGCGGGTGGGAAAAACAGGTGGGGTTAAAGTCGATGCCGTGCTGATTCTCTTTGGCCCAATCGACCCAACCGGCGAAATGCTCCGGCTGAATTTCGTCGCGGGGAATTTTGGTGTCGGCTTCTAAATAGATGGCATGCAGGTTGAGCCGGTGCTGGCCGGGGATAAGGCTGTAAGCCATATCCAAATCTTGACGCAGTTCGGTTGCGGTGCGGGCTTTGCCGGGATAATTGCCGGTGGCCATAATGCCGCCGCTTAATCCGGCGTCGGGGTCCTCAAAGCCGCCAACATCGTCACCTTGCCAGCAGTGCAGGCTGATCGGAATGTGCTGCAAAGTTGCTAGCGCCTGCTCGATATCGACTCCTAACCCGGCGTAACGTTCTTTTGCCAGCCGGTAGGCTTCGTTGATCTGTTTTTCGGTGGGTTGACGTGCCATAGTCTATCGCTCCTCAGTGGTGAATAGATTTTTCGCCTCTACTGCCAATTGTCATACCGCCGGCGTCGAACGGTATGCCTTTTTGTGTAAAATCGGCTTTTTTGTGGATAATCGTTGTGATTGTAGTGACGTTTGATTAAATTGTCAAAAAATAAAAGAAAAACGCAAGCAAAATGAAAGCAAGAATTGTCTTTTGTGAAAGTTTGCGCTTAATTATCTTGATGAACACAGTTGAACTGAACGAATAGTTTGCGTTCGAAGGTGACTTTTTATAACGATGATAGGAGAACGAAGAAAAGTTGACTTCGTGGTTGCAGGTAGCACAACATTAAACCGTGGAGCGTGGTAAAGAACCCAGGTTTTTGCCACAATTGTAAGCATGTTGCCCAATTGAGCACCAAATATAAGCCTTTGCCGGTCTCAGGCTCAAGAAAAACCTGGGTTCTGATGCTACCACGATTGTGTGCAGAGCTACCTGGTTGCAGAGGCGAGAGAAATATAGAGTTTCCTTGCCTT
>JAGRBZ010000893.1 GCA_020433805.1 Anaerolineae bacterium | reverse complement strand
TCATCAAAATTTGGTTTGATACGTTAAGTGGGATGATTTACAATGATCTCAACCAACCCCAACAGGCTTACGATATTTTAATGGAAGAGCTTGAGCGCGCCCGAAACATCGACGAGATGTTGATCACCCTGCCGCTGCTGGGCCAGATGGCGCGGGCGATGGCGGCTCTGGGGCGCTCGGCGGAAACGCTCGGTTTGGTTAGGGAGATGGTCGCGCTGTTTGAACGCACACCCGCCGCCGAAGGGACTGAGTTACTGCTTATCGTCCATCACTGGCTCATCGAGCAAACCGATGCTGAGGCCCAGGCGTTGGCGGCAACGATTCGAAGCTATCTTGAGCATTTTGATCGGACCATGGAGTTACCGCTAACCGGCACAATATGGCGCGAGGCTCAAGGAACCGCCGCTCTACAAGCGCACGACATCGACAAAGCCATCCTCTGTTTTCAACAGGCTGCCGCCGGTTGGGCGAGTCTGGAACGGCCGTACAACCAACTGCGCACGCTTAATTTCCTCTCGCAAGCGTGGCAAGAAGCCGGTGATGTCGACCAGGCCCAGGCGATCTTTGCTCAATTGCTGGCCATTGGCGAAACGTTGGCCGAGCAGATTGATGATAGTGCGTTCAGAGCCTCTTTTTTGAAATCGCTGCCTAAGAGATAAAACAAACGCCAAGCTGTTGACGGGAGAGGTGTACCTTGCCAGGGGTGGCATAGGCTAACGCCACCCCTGGCTCACACTAGCCTAGAACCCTAAATCTTCCTTAAGCAAAATAACCGAGATACGACCGGCTTGAAATTCCTTGTTAATCAAGAGGATCTTATTCAGGCTGCTGGGTTTACCGTAGACTTCGCGCAACCGAGCATCTTCCAGCGGGAATGAGTATTCGGCAATGCGGCGCAGCCCTTCATCTACATCGCGAACGAGCTTTTTGGTGCTGACCACCCAGATAACGCGGCCCGCCCCGTAGACGTAACCGCTTAATTGGCTGCCGCTGCCTGAGGCAATCAACACCTCGCCTTGTTCGGTGATGGCATGCACGCTCCCAACGACAATGTCGGGGCTAGCGCCCAATTTCCGCATCTCGTCGGTTTTGTTCTGTTGGTAAAGTTCGATGAACTTGGCCCGTATATTGTCAAAGCGCCCCGATTGCTCGATTTCGTCGGCTATGCCAAGATTATTCAGCGTCTGGGAAGAGGCTGTAAAGACCTCGGCTCCGTCCGGGATAAGATCGAGAACCAACCGCCGGGCCTCATCGCCATTGTTTGCCAGAGTAGCGTCCATGCCGTTGGCTTTAAGAGCCTGGATAGTGCGCTGAACTTGTTCGTCCGAAGCCAGTTGGGCGAAGTCCATGTTGGGAGCTAATACTTCATCGGGTATTGAGATTGTCATGCGTTAAATCCTTTCAAAGTTACAGATATTGACTAAGCAACACGTGTCGTCTATATTTAAGCGTATATGGGTGTTCTGGTCAATAGACAATCGTTAAGGCCTGTTGGATAAGCAACAGGAAGCGAAGATTGTCGAATAAAAAGGGGGTATTTATGAATGAAAACGATCCACGGGTGATACGAACCCGTCGTTTACTGCTTGATGCTTTTTCCGATTTGCTGAAAGAAAAGGGTTTTCGAGCGATGAGTGTGCAAGACATCGCCACGCGGGCCACGGTAAATCGGGCCACGTTTTACGCGCATTTTGAAGATAAATATGCTTTGATGGAAAGCTTTATTCGGACCGGCTTCCAGGAAAGGGTAGCCGAAAAATTAGCTCCATCTGCTGCCTTTACGTTGGAGAATCTGCGACTGCTCATCGGCATTGTGTTGGAGTATTTGGTTCAAGTAGAAAGCAACCAGTGCCGGAGTGCCAAGCAGCACGCC
>JAGRBZ010000892.1 GCA_020433805.1 Anaerolineae bacterium | reverse complement strand
AAGATCGATGCTACAAACTCCGGTGGGGTTAGTTCGGCCAGGGCCAGGGCACGCTGGTTTGTTTTTTCAAAGACATCGACCCGTACTTCTAATCGGACTTGGTTGCTCATAGTGGTGTCTCCTGTAAAAATAACTCGTGTGATTGAGGAGTGTAGCATCCTCAGATGCGGAGCGGTTCTGCTCCTGCCGTTCGCATCTGAGGATGCTCACTCCGCGTTTTGGCTTTGTCGCTATAGTGCATTGTTTTTGTTGTGTAGGACAAACTTAAGTTTGCCCTACTCTTCGAATGTACTCTCTATACTTAAGATAATCGACTCCAGGTCCATATTCACGGCCAGCTCTTCGACCATATCGGCCGGTGTGCCGTCTGCGATCATGTCATTCTTCCACATGTCTTTCAGTAATTCTTCCAGAACGGTCTCGCTGTGCCACTGGTTGGTGTCGAGCTGGATCAGTTTGGCAGTGACCAGATCGCCGGAGCCGTTGGCCCCGTTTTCTTTCAGATGCTCAATCTCTTTCAGCATACCACGCTTCAAGAGGGCCATCATGCGCTGGGCCTTCTCGCTTTGCTGGGCTGTGCTGCCGTTGGTCGGCACGACGGCCAGCGTGGCTTCCGACCAGCTTGCGCGTTGGTCGGGATACTTTTCGACCAGGCGAGCCACCCACTTATCGAGCGCCTGGGCTACTTTTTCAGCCTGTTCGTCAAAGTCGCCGGTCATATCGATGCCCATGCCTTCGTAGGGGCTGGCGACCTGGATCATCTGGGCCTGGCCCGATTTGACGATGTACCCGCGCCCTACCGGGAATTCCTTATGGCGTATCTCCGATGGTGTGCGCGTTACCCGCAGCGTTTCTACTGACTGGGCCGTCCGTAAGCCGACCCCAAAGTTGGACGCTTGAACCCGGCGACGAAGCTCACTAACGCCGCTGTCCAGCGTACCGGCGATGAGGAAATGCATCCCATCGCGACCGTAGCGACGGGCCAGCGTAGCCAGATCGCGCGGCAGGTTGCGGTCGGCGTCAACCTCTTCGTTAAAGTCATCGTAGTTGTCGATGATGATGAATATCTCGCGCTCGGTGACTTGCGTCGCCAGCGCTTCGCCTTCTACCTTCAGGGCCTCAATTAGCCCGGCGACCTGGTCGACCTCGGAAATGGTCATCAGCACGTGCGGCAGTTCGGCCAGCTTGCGTTCGCCACCGTATTCTACAAACTTGCGCTGCATATCGATAAGCACCAACCCCACCTGCTCCGGCGTGTAGCGCTCGGCGATGGAGAAGACCCAGTTGTACAGCGTGGTCGTTTTGCCCGAAATGGGCGGCCCAACCAGGGTAAAGTGCGGCCCAAAGCGGGTCAGGTCGAACGAGGCCGGCTGGAGGCTGCTGTTCAGCCCCAGCAGGGCTTGCACGCGCTTCGACTTGGCCGGTCCAGCCTGTTCCAGTACCTCTTTGAGCGAGACAATTTCGGGTAGGGTGTCAATCGGGTCGGGTTTGCTCTGAAGCGTGATGTGACCGGCGTCGATATAGGCCTGCATCTGGTTGCCCAGGCGGCGGATTTCGTCGCCTTCGGCCAACCTGTCGCGGCCTTCGTCATCGAACATACCCACCGGCAGTGCGGCGTGGAAGAGGAGCGGCTGCTTACCATAGCGGATGTAGCCGCGGCCGGGGATGTCGTCGATTTCTATCGCGCCGCGACCAACAACGTCCACGTAGCGGTCGGCTTCGGTCTGCTTGAAGGTGATGCGTTCACCGAACAGGTTGAACAGCTTGCTGGGCATGTTGTTGGGCATATTGCCGGTGACCACAAAGGTGATACCCACGCTCAGCGAGCGGCGAACCAGCGGCAGCAGCACGGTTTCAACCAGCATTTCGTAGTT
>JAGRBZ010000891.1 GCA_020433805.1 Anaerolineae bacterium | reverse complement strand
CGGCCTGGGGGGGAAAGGGAATCTCCAGTTGATCCAAGATGAGGGGGATGTCACTGGCCCCTTTGCGAGAGGTTAATTCCTCGACGTTGTAATGTTCGATAAAACGTTTGGCTAGCCCTCGCTCGTCCGCTTTTCGCAAACGGGTGCGAACCGCATCGTCCACGGCCCGGCGCATGCCACCTAACTCGCGGATAGAGTTAAAATAGCCGACGGTGGTCAGGTAGGGATCGACCAATTGACTGCCATACTTTTCGTAAAGTTGCTGGGCTGCGGCCATATAAGCCACGTAAACCCGAATCAAGACCGTTTTGAGCCGGGTACCGGGCGCACAAATGCCCACATAGCGGCGACCGGGGGTCTCCTCACGCGGTGGACGCTGGCGGGAAAAGAAGTTGTCTTCAATATCCAGACCGGCCGGAGGGAAAACGTTGACCTGGCGCAAGTAGAGATGATTGACCTGCGAATCGGCCCGGCGAATGGTGGCCGTGGAGGCAATGACTTTAGGCCGAACCCGTTGACCGTTAGCCTCCCAGGAACAAAGATAATCGATGGCGCTTTCATAGAGACCTACTAAGGTACCGAGGGGGCCGCTGATCAGGTGCAGCTCATCCTGAATAATTAAATCAGGAGGTCGCAGCGGTCCCATCGGCTTAGTAACCGCTTTGAGGAATTTGCGGCTGATTGCCCGATGGAAGTCGGCATCTTCAATTTCCGGCGAGCGATAGCCATGCCGCTCGCAGTAGCCGTTGACCCGGCCAAAGAGCATCTGCGTTTCGCCCTTCCAGGGCATCTGAGCGAATTTATCGACCGTAGCAATGAGCAGGGCCGGCAAACGGCGATAGATCTCCTCATCGACCACCACAGCAGGTAACCCTTCATCCGGAGACTGCTTGCGGCTGAAAAGACAGCGGCCCAGCGGATCACCGCAGTACATGAGCGTTCGGGCGCGACCTCGATTGTAGGTTTCAACCACCAGATCACGGCCCTGACCTATATCGCTGCCGCACCAGGGGCATGAGGTAAGTTGATAGGGCGTGCCGCCGCCGCCGAACCCACCCTGATATTGGCCCCGGTCGCGCTTAATCGCTTCGGCACTATCATCAGTGCGGTTGGGAGTGCTGCGAGCGCCGACCCACAGACCTATGCGAAACGGCTCTGCTCCCCATCGGGCGTCACCCCGAGCTTGCGCTTTCCGCCGAATCGACTCACAGGCGCAGATCAGGGCTGTGGCTCGCTGGAACTGCTGCAAAGTCAGCAGGCGGAGGGTGTAGCGCATCAGAACGGCGACACCGGCATGACCGGAGTACCCATCAACAACGCCTTGAAGACGGCGCAGCCCCAGGGTATAGGCCGTCAACCCCAGGTAGGCTTCGGTTTTGCCGCCGCCGGTGGGAAACCAAAGTAAGTCGGCGATGGCCTGGGTAGGGTCGCTGCGATCTTGGTGATGAATGTCGGTGACGCTGGGCAAGTTGAGCAAGATAAAGGCCAACTGAAAGGGATACCAGCGCCGGTTTTGGGGCGAGTCAACCTGGTTAAGCGTGACCGACTGGCCTTGCCGCTGCTGCTGGGCATAGAGGGTGTGGATACGCTGCTGCCACATGGCCCGGTTGGCAAAGCGGAAGGCTTCAGCCGCCTGTGGATCTGAGCCAAGCAAGTCCAAGCCGGACTTGATGCGCTCTAACGACTTTCGAGCCTTTTCGACGGCATCTTGAGCCGGTTGATGGTAGGGTTTAAGATCGTCGGTGAGATGGGTCACGCGACCGGCTTGCGTATCAATCCACTGCTCATAGGCGGTTACCAGTGAACCGATGGCCTGGGCGAAATCAGCATCAGCCGTTTCTGATAAAATCTTCATATCGAGCACTACATTGGCCAGTTCAGGAAT
>JAGRBZ010000890.1 GCA_020433805.1 Anaerolineae bacterium | reverse complement strand
ACCGCCAGAAGGGGCTGCACAACACCTACCATCCCTACCCTTACCTCTTCATCATCATCGACGAGTTTGCCGAGATGATTGCCGACCGGGCCGAGTACCGCTCCGACCTGGAAAGTATCACCCGCGTGGGTCGCGCTCAGGGCGTCTCGCTGATTTTAGCCGCCCAGCGCCCCAGCGGCGTCAGCGACCAGATGCGCTCCAACATCAAGTTCCGCATCAGCCTGCGGGTTGAAACCCCCGGCGAAAGTCGCGAGATGCTGCGCCGCACCGATGCCGCTTTCCTCCCGAACGGCGTTCCCGGTCGCGGTTACCTGCAGGTCGGCAACGACGAAATCGAACTTATTCAAGTCGCCTACACCGGCGAGAAATATATTGACCCTAACAAAGGTCCGGCCGGCAACGTGATCTGGCCCGACCGCTCCGGCAGCGATGCGGCCCAAGATCAAGAGCCGCCGGAACTATACAAGGCCATCATCACCAACCTGAACCGCCTGTCTCGCCAGAACAACGTGCCCGAGCAAAACGCCCCGTGGCCCGGCTTCTTGCCTTCCCACCTGTCGCTGTCCGAACTGCTGGTCTCCGACGACCCTGAAGTTGAAGCCGTAACCTACCGGCGCTACCTGAGCGATGTCGATAATATTACGCTCGGCCAAAAAGCTGAGGACGCCCTGACTTTGAACCCGGCCTTGAGCAAGTGGCTCACCGCCGAAAGCGGCTGGGTCGAAGATATGGATTGGGAAAACTTCGCCGTCCGGCCCATCGTCGGTCTCATTGATAACCCCTACGCGGCCAAGCAGCATCCCCTAATTGTCCCGCTGCCGCGCGGCCACGTCGTTATCTTTGGCGCGTCGGGTTGGGGTAAAACCACCTTTATCCGCACTATGGCCGTGAGCCTGGCCGCCACCCACTCGCCGGAACACCTGCATATGTACATCCTCGATTTGGGTGGCCGCAACCTGGGCGTGCTGGAAAAGTTCCCCCACGTTGGCGCGGTTATTATTCCCGATGAGGAAGGCTACGAAGAGCGCGTCGAGCAGATGCTGCGCGAAATCGAAGGCATTATTGAAGAGCGCAAGGAGATATTAAGCACCTCCGGCGCACCCGATTTCTACCAATACAACAAAAAGCACAAAAGCGAGCCGCTGCCGGCCGTCGTCGTCGCCATCGACAACTTCCTTGAGTTTAGAGAAACCTTCGGCAACGAGAACGACAGCAACGTCGAAACCATCTTATCCAAATTCCTGGGTCTGGCCCGCCAGTCGAAAGCCTACGGTATTCACTTCATTATCTCGGTCAACCAGTTGAGCGATGTCACCAGCCAAATCTACTCCATCTTCACCGAACGACTCACCCTGCGCCTGGCCGACCACACCGAATACCGCAGTATCGTCGGGGGTTATGTCTCCGAAATCGGCGAGATACCCGGCCGCGGCTACATTAAATACGGCCGCCAGCCGCTCAGCTTCCAGGTGGCCGTACCCATCGACATGCGTCGCGAGGAAGAAGGCACCAGCGAAATTCAAGAGATGGAGCAGTTGGCCCGCAATATGACCGACTACATGGTCCGCTCCGGCCGCAAATACCGCGTGCCGGTGCCCATCGACGCCCTGCCCAAAGCCGTACTGTTCAAGCATATTCTAGCGCGACACCACAACCTGGAACTGGACGAAACCTTTGTCGACCGTCTGCGCGAAGTTACCCGCAAACAGTGGGCCGACAGCAAAGACGCCGACTTATCCGACTGGCTGAAATTTACGATGGGCGTTATCTCCGGCAACCGGCTGCGTGAGATGAGCCTGGAAGCCAAGAAAGACGGCGTCCACGGCCTCATCGCCGGGGGTACCGGCTCCGGTAAATCGGAACTGCTGATGACCCTCATTGTCGGC
>JAGRBZ010000889.1 GCA_020433805.1 Anaerolineae bacterium | reverse complement strand
CTCTTAGGTAAAAACTCGGCAACCCCAGTTAAAACCGGTAAAGTCAGTGCAATTACGTTACCAAGTTTGACGAAATCATAGAAGTTTTTTATTTTCGTTAAGTAACCGATCGGATAGTATAGTATAGTCATCTAAATTTGTACGGGGTCAATCAGAGGTGACCACTCGTCCCAATAATATCATGAAGAAATGTTTTGGAGTATTACCCCATGTTAACCCTATTGTTTCGTTTGTTGTGTTCTGTTTCATTTGTTTCACACCAATGTTAAAAATGTAAAATCTTAAGGTTCAGTCCTGGATTAAATATGTATACCTAATGTGCAACACTTAATAAGTTGATCCATTGAGGGCAAGGTTTGTAAAATAGAGGTTCCAACACCAATCTAATTACAAAAGGAGCCACTCAATGGATCGCTACGATTTTATCATAACCGTGTATTGTTTGGTATGTGAGTATTACAAGATAATCAAGGAACGCTATCCCATTCGGCGAGGCGGCTTTGCCCCGGCCTTAAGCGATGAAGAAGTAATCACCATCGAAATTTGCGGCGAATTCTTCAAAATGAATAGGGACCAAGATATCTTCGATTATTTTAAGACGCATTACCAAGCGGACTTTCCACAATTGCGCGAGCGGTCATTGTTTGTGCGTCAAGCGGCTAATCTATGGCGGGTCAAAGCCGCCATCCAGCAGTTGTTGGTCATCGACAGTGGTCAAGCGGATGACCCGGTGCAGGCCATTGATACCTTGCCATTACCGGTTTGTGTCTACAGCCGTGCGCCACGAGACCGCTGCTTTAAGCCCTTGGCCGACTACAGCCACTGTGCTGCCAAGAAAATGGACTACTATGGCTTCAAATTGGGACTACGGATTGCTCGGTCAGGCATGATTACCTATTTTCCTTTATTACCAGCTCGGCCCCACGACATTCAGTTCCTAGAAGAGCTGGTTGAGAATTTCGCCGGTATTGTACCCGCTGACAAAGGCTTTATTGACGCCATTCGGCAAGCGCTACTCGATGAGCGGCAAGGGGTTAGTGTCATTACTCCCGCTCGCAAGAATATGACGGAACACCATCCCCTCCAGATACGTCGCCTTTGCTCACGTTGGCGCAAACGGGTCGAAACCGTTGGCTCTCAGTTAGTTCAACGCTTTGCCATTGATCACATTCGCGTTCGAGATATCTGGCATTTTCAGCACCGGATCATTCGTAAAGTCTTAGCTCACACCATTGGCGTCTTTCTCAATCTTCAATTCGGCCGTAAGCCTCTTGATTTGGCTGGTTTATTGGCCTAATTCTCTTTAAAAGTGTTGCACATTAGGTATTTAAAGTTATTTACAATGTATCTATTCTGTTACCTTTAAGGGTTGAGGCAAGATAACGCGACTCTCGCCCGTATCTAAGGGTAGCCGCGTAAAGTTTGAATCCGCTGCATCGTACAAACCCACTTCAAGAAGATATTCTCCCGGCGGTCGATCGTCCGGAATAGTGAAGGTTATGGGATCGGTGATGATTTCGCCAGGCACCCAACTGGTGGTTGGTTTGGCGGGTGAATGGTCAGCATTGATAACTACCATTTCATCGGGGCCTAAGGCGTGGGTGAAAATGGTGTAACGGGTGTCGAAGTTGCTTTCGGCTCGCCAATAAAGGGTTAGCGACAACGACTCGCCTGCGGCTGCTTTGCATTCATCGGCACAATCTGCGCCGATGAGAGTCGCCTGACCGGAGAAGTTGGCTGCTAGTGGCATATCGACCTGCCGGGGCGGATCGAAATTGCGTTCGGTGGGCATAATCTCGATGTCATCAAATGTAAACAGTTCATCATAAGGATAGCCACTAACATTGATGATATGGAGTTGTAGCGTGGCCGGGCCGGGTGCAGCCTCCGGTGGAATGTCG
>JAGRBZ010000888.1 GCA_020433805.1 Anaerolineae bacterium | reverse complement strand
CCACGCTGGAAGCTATCGCTCAGGCGATTTTCAAAGAATGGTTTGTCGATTTCAACTTTCCCGGTGCGACTGGGGAGATGGAAGATAGTGAGTTGGGGTTGATTCCAGCAGGATGGCGGGTCTACAAACTTGAGGAATTAATAGAGTCAATTTCGATAACCCATAAATTCGATAATAGTCATATTATTTTCCTCAACACATCAGATATTGAAGAAGGTAGAGTCTTACACCATAATTACCGTTCAGTAGATGGGTTACCAGGACAAGCCAAAAAAAGCATCCGAAAATTCGATATTTTGTTTACGGAAATAAGACCTGCCAACAAACGATTTGCTCTAATTGATTTCGATGCCAAAGAATATGTGGTATCTACAAAGTTGATGGTGCTTAGAGTAAAAGCTCATGTACAGCCCATTGTAATTTACAATTATATTACAAGTACAGAAGTTCTAAGTCGTTTGCAAATGCTTGCAGAATCAAGATCTGGTACCTTTCCTCAAATTACATTTGACCAGGTAAAGGAACTTCAAATAGCATTACCCACAGATGAGTTATTAAAGAAATATACTTCTCTCTGTTGGTCTTTTTTTCAGGAGATTAAGAATAATGAGCAACAGAATGTTAGTCTTGCCCAAACCCGTGATACGCTTTTACCCAAACTGATACACGGAGAATTAGAGGCATGAGTGGGAATATTGCCTACAATGACAAAAAACATCAACGATTTAACGAATCGCTTGACCAAGAAGGCGACATCAAGATTGCGGGATTTCCTTTTGCTCCAAGCCGTATCTTATTTGAGATGGACACCGAACTTTATGAACTGGTGTTTGCTGAATTTACCCAACAGGATTTTGAAGACTTAAAGCAAATCGTTTTCGATTATTATCCCGCCTGCATTGCCTACAATTTTCGCTTGTCAGAAAAAGGAGAAGGCTCGTCTGACCCTGTGAGAAAACTTCTGCATTTAAAGGATTGTTGGGAAGCGATTGTGTTTGTGCTCTATGCTTTGGTGATGGGTGAAGTCCGCCACAAACAGGTCAATCTCAAAGCGGCACAGGTTTTTGTCTCTCACGATACTGCCGGTAATCCTGTTTTTGCTAGCTTCAATACCAGCAAGCTGCTGTCCGATGCCATTAAACAGAAAATCCAGAATATTAAAGGCATTATCCAGTTTTGTAAAACAAACCAGCTTGGCTTTAAATGCGAAGAGATTGACGAGTCGCTATTAGACGACCTTTTGCAATTGCAAGATATCCGTAATGATATTTCTCACCATACCGCACCCACACGTGAGCAAGCCGAGGCTGAACTGACTCAGGTTATTCCGATCTTTCAAGAAATGCTAACCAAAACACGGTTTCTTGAAAATTGTAAAATCATGCGCTTTGAAAATTATTCTTCAAAGTGTCGTTGCGAAATATTTAATGGGCATGCACTCAATCGCGAATTCGATGACTTTACTTTTAGTGCGACTCAAAATGCCTATGTTTTGAGCTTAGGGCAAGAACAGCTTTTTGTGCAATGGGATTCTGAATATTTCAGTCTATCTCCTTTCCTCCATTTTGAAAAAGATGTGACTGGTCATGAATCTTACATTTGTTTTTATAAAGGTAAAAGGCAAAGTAAGTATTGGTACGAGCCTATTAAGATAAGAACTGAAAAAGTATATGACCCTCTACAAAGTCGATTCGAGGCGGAGAAAGATGAGCTTTTTATTTTGCTGGTGCCATAATGATTATATATGAATCCGAAATTGAACAAATCGCCCTCGATACCCTACGTGATGATATGGGCTACTTGATTCTCTACGGCCCCGATCTGACCGAAGGCTATGCCAAAGAGCGAGAATATAGCGAAGTCATTCTGCAAGAACGCCTGCACCAGGCTATCGACCGCCTTAATCCGGA
>JAGRBZ010000088.1 GCA_020433805.1 Anaerolineae bacterium | reverse complement strand
CTGGCGACGATTTTCAGCGCCAACTCGGCGGACAGCCCGCGTCTCTATCGGGCCGATCTGCTGGGTGCGGGTTTAGGGGCCATCGGAGCCATCCCGGTGATGAACGCCGTGGGTAGCCTCAACAGCCTCTTCCTTGTAAGCGCTCTCTTTGGCGTGGCCGCGCTTATGGTCGATTTGTTGAAACCCGTAGGGCAAGCCGCCGACTTGCCCCAACCCGAACCAATCAGCGATGTGTTCTACGAAGGTAAGGCCCGCCAGCGACGATCTGCTATCGCCGCCGGGTTGCTGTGCGGTCTGTCGGCTGTGGCGCTCGTCACCAACGCGCTCCCGGCGACCCGCTGGCTGGAGGTTGATATGGGCGGTCTGGCTGCGGCCAAGCCCATCACCGACAGCCTGGCCGAAGGCGGCACGATTATTCGCACCACCTGGGACTCCTTCGCTCGCACCGACCTGGTCGATCCGGGGCAGGGTCGGCCCTACGAACTGTATCTCGATGGGGCAGCCGGTTCGGTCATGCCGCCGGAGGGCGATCTTAATCTGCTGCGGACTGACATCGGCTTCTTTCCTTTTGCTACTAACCAGCCGGAGCAGGTGCTGGTGGTCGGGCCGGGCGGCGGGCTGGATGTCTGGTTTGCGCTGAACGGGCGGGCGCAGTCGGTGACCGCTGTGGAGATCAATCCGGCCAGTGTTGACATCGTCAATGCATTGGCGGCTTACCACGGCAATCTCTACCATCAACCGGGCGTGCGGGTACTGGTCGATGAGGGTCGCAGCGTGCTGCGCCGCGAGGATCGGCGCTACGACTTGATCTATCTGTCGCAGGTGGTGACCCTGGCCGCCGAGCGCAGTGGCTACGCCCTGACCGAGAACACCATTTATACGGTCGAAGCTTTCAGCGATTACCTGGCCCATTTGCAGCCCGGCGGCCAAATCGCGCTGAAGTTGTACGATGAGCTGACGCTAACGCGGGCGCTGGTCACCGCCGCCACGGCGCTGGCCCAAACGCGCGGCATCGCCGAGGCCGAGGCGATGTCTCACCTGGCCGTCTTCCTCGATCCCGACGCCGATCCGCCGGTGCCGTTGCTGCTAATCCAGGCCGAGCCATTTGCACCGGGCGACGCCCAAGCCTACGCCGATATCGCTAACCAGGTGGGCTTTACGCCCCTCTTTGTGCCGGGCGTGACCGCTTCACCCGCGCTGGCCGGACTGCTGAATGGCGAAACGAGCCTGGCCGATCTGATCGCCGCTTCGACCTCCGACATCACGCCGACGACCGATGATCGCCCGTTCTTCTATCAGTTCGAGCGCGGCGTGCCGCAGCGGTTGCAGCCGTTGGTGTGGGGGATGGGTGGTTTGTTGGTTTGTTTGGTGGTGGGTTGGGTTGTTGGTTTGTTTGGTGGCTGGTTTGATGGTGTGGGTGGTGGTAAAACGGCGGCACGCTGGATGCCGCTTTATTTTGCGGCGTTGGGGGCGGGCTTTATGCTGGTCGAGACGGCGCTGATCCAGCAGACGCGCCTCTTTTTGGGTCATCCGACGCTGGCGGTGACGACGATGCTGGGCGTGCTGCTCATCGGCGGGGGGATCGGCAGTGGGTGGGCCGGTCGCTGGCCTGATGTGACGAAATCGAGGCGGCTGCTCGGCGTGTTGGTGGTCGTGGTGGCGCTGGTGGTGGTCTGGCTGCTGGCCTGGCCCTGGTTGAGCGAAGCCTTTCGAGCGGCATCGACCGGGGGCCGGATGGTGGTTGCCACCGCCGGAGTTTTGCCGCTGGCCTTGTTGATGGGTATCCCCTTTCCGCTGGGTTTGTGGCTGGCCGGACGTTTCGAGCACGGCGACCGCCACGTGGCGCTGGCCTGGGCCGTTAACGGCGTGATGACGGTGGCCGGTTCGCTGGTGGCGGTGACCCTGGCGATGCTGGTCGGTTTCGGTTGGGTGCTGCTCGTCGGGGCGGGGATGTATGGCCTCGCGGCGGGGGTGGCGTATGTGGTGAGGAGATAAGGAGATTAGAGATTGGGAGATGTCGAAGGCCAATCTCCAATCTCTAAACAAAATGTTACTTGTAACTCTGCTATGTCCTATCAAAGATACACACAACAGCTATACTCTAGTTATCCTTTTGCCCTGATCTTTCAGTTGCCCGTAATGAACAAAGCTCACATAGCCTCAATCCTTGTCCAGACCATAAATTTGGATAAATCCAAAAATTTGTGTATTATTCTGTTGCATAAACGTACAATATATAAACTTTGTTTCATTAGCTTCATCTGTTTCATTTATAGCTTATCATCTTCGACTATAACAATGGAAACAAACGGCAGAGAATACGGATACATCGTTAGAATTGATCAACCCAAGCATACCCTTTCTAAGGGGACGCACGGGTGGCAGGTTCGCTTTCCTACCGGTGAGCCTCGCAAATACCACTCAAAACTATTTAGCGACAACATATTTGGCAGCAAAGAAGAGGCTCTAGAAGAAGCCGAGACGTATTTAGAGGAATGTCGCGAAACGCTTGAATATTCGCCCCCGGAAAGCGATCACCCTTGTCCACGCTATGCGCTGCTTAAGGGCAAGCTTCAGGCTAATAATAGCAGTGGCCGCACGGGCGTCTTCCGCACCCATGCTTTTCATGGGCAAACCGGCAAAAAGCAAGAATATTGGGGGGCGTTTTGCCCACTTGGCCCTGATGGTCAGCGTAACAAATGGACAAAACGGTTTTATGTAAATTCTCATGGTGAAGATGAAGCCCGCCGGCTAGCGATTGAATTTCGCAACATGTGGGAAGACGCTGCCGATAACGGAGAGGAAGCAATTAAACAGTTTTTTGAAGAATATCATGAAGCTGTAGTTTAACCAATTACAGTGTTTTATTATTAATGAAGGGCGCATTCTAAAATGCGTAGCGGGCGGCTCCGAAGTTTGGAGCCGCTTTTTTGATGCGTCGTTTACAAGAAACATATAAGACCATACACCTACATGGTAATTTCTCAATAGGTCTATAGGGCTATTGAGTAGTAATAAATAGACCCATAGAGCTATAGGAGATTAGATAATAAATAACTCCACCATCGTTCACAAACTATTCTTTTGAGTATGGATAGATGGGTTAAATAAGATTAGACTGGTCATACGTGTGAAGAGAGGATATTTGGATAGGTTATCTACTGGCCAAGCGACAGTTTTTATAGCTTTCCCCTTATTCATCAGCCGATCTAATCAAATCAAATTATTTAACCGAGGAGGACTTAAGTCCCATGGAGTTTCGCAAGTATTTTGTAGGGGTGGTAGTTTTGGTAATAGGACTGCTGTTAACAGCCACGATGGCGCAAGCCCAACAGCCTGAGTATGGTGAAGTGAGTGTGGTAGTTCCGGCTAGCGGTCAAACAACCGTTCAGTTCGATACTTTTTGTCTAGAAGTCAGCAAAGCCTTCCCGGCAGAACTGAATAACAGCCCCAGCGGTCGTGCTGCTGAAGGGGTTATGCGCGTTTTGAAAACTGCTATTGAAGAAGGTGTAGCAGAGAGTGACCCTCTGGCTACCCAGTTAGCCATTTGGTACGAAATTGAAGGCGACTGGTCTTATCCTGAAGACCAAGTGAGCCGTGAAGCAGCTCAACAACTGATAGACCAGGCAGCGAATATGACACTCGCGCCGATTGAGCCGGAAGGCACTGCTCTCGACCAAGCAATTGCTGACGGTACGGTATCGGTCAGCAGCGATGATTTCACCTCCGTTGATGCTGAAGCACCAACCGCAGATGATGATCCTTACCACGGCACGGGCACGTTAACCATCACCAACAATACCGACCAAGACGTTACCGTATACTTCCCCTTTGGCCTTGTCTTTGAATCGGCCAGTGACTCGGAACAAGACATGGTAGCCTTTGCTGCTGAGATCATTCAAGAAGCCACTCCGACCCCGACCGTAGAAAATACGGTTGAGCCGACGGTTGAAGTGATGGAAGCAACAGTAGAAGCCACTGGGGAACCAACGGTTGAAGTGATGGCTACGGTTGAACCGACCACCGAAATGACCGAAACGATGACGGTTGACGTTACGCCAACCGTAGAAGCGGCTGACAGCCCGGCCAACCTCCCACAAACCGGTGGTGAACTCAGCAGCCAGATGAACACCGCGCTTATGTTTGCCATTAGCGGTATCGTCCTTGTTATTCTGGGCTTCTTCGCCTTCCTTTTCCGAAAAGCCGGCAGTTACCGCGCCTAACCTTAGAATAATCGTAACATCATTCTACGTTACAAAGAAGTTCCCCGTATATGTATAACTACACGGGGAACTTTTTATTTTAGCAAAAACAAATTACGCATCTGACGCGCTAGAATAACCGAATGAACCATGAATTTCACGCATGATATGAAAAGCCTGCTGATTAGTCGACTCCAAACGCTGTAACACCTGATCCGCATACAAAAAAGCGCTTACAGAACTCTGCGATGGTTGAATTCCGTAGTATTTGGAGCGACAAAGCTTGCTTTGTCACCCACGCGGTTCGATCACAGGTAACGTTGCTGCGCTATCTTTTATACCATGATTACGCTTTACTATGGTAGGCAGCGAAAGAGGCGGTGGTACGCTCCAACTCATCCTGAGCGCCAACCTGGCGGAGCAGTTCGATGCTTTGTTGGTAATAGGAGGTTGGCTCATCAAGACGGAACTGAGGACAAGCAGCCGAGATTTCGGCTAACAGGCGCAGGGTAGCCCCCAAATCTTCGTCGCTGCCCAGGGCTGAGGCTAACTGTTGGGCCTGGCGGGCGTGCTCCAGCGACTGAGACCACTGCTGACTTTGGGCAAAGACATTGCCCATCGTGCGATGAATTTTAACCGTAATCCAATCAGTGTGCGAGTTAGTGCTAAGGGCCAGGCCCCGCTCCAAAAAGGTTTGGGCCTGAGCCAAGTCGCCGCTAAAGGCGTGGGTGCGGCCAATATTGGAATAGATAAGCGCAATACCTTCAACCTGTCCCATTGCCTCGTAAATGGTAAGAGCCGCTTGAAATGCTTCAATAGCCTCGTGATAACACCCTTGAGTGCGCAGTACAAAACCGATGTTGTTGTAAACGCCGGCCATCCCCAACCTATCGCCGGCTTGACGATAGGCCAGCAGCGCTTCATCGTAAAGTGTACGAGCGCGGGCATAGTCGCCGGTGCGGTAGACAGAGATACCAAGATGACGCAGCCCCGGCGCACGCAGCGCCGCCTCACCGGCAGCGGTTGCCAGATCAAGCCCCTTCTGGGCATGCGCGCCCACACCATCATAATCGCTGCGCAAATAAGCCAGGAAGCTGAGCAGATTATGCACTGCGGCTTGCTCATCGGGTCGACCTCTTGCTTCGGCCCGTGCCAAAGCAGCGCGAAAGGTGCGTTCGGCATCGTGATAGAGGCCGATGCGCTGCTGAATCAAACCGCGCTGACGGCCAATCAACCCCGGTACATCGAGTGGTAGCGCCACGGAGACGTGCGGCTGTTGAAACGGCGTCACTTTGGGAATGGCTTCAGACGACAGTTCCGGCCCGACAGAGTTTGACAATGTTTCTACGCGATCGTACCAGCGCAGCGCATCTTCATCGGCATACAGTTCAACGGCCTGGCGAGCGGCACGCAGCCCGTAATTCCGTGCCCGGGGATAATCGCCGCCCATTTCAAAATGATGACACAACAGCCCATAATCGTTCGACAGGGTGGCTTCCAGCGCCGAGGCAATCTGCAAATGCAAATGACGGCGACGGCTGCGGGTCAAACTGTCAACCAAGACGGCTCGAATTTTATTATGGGTGAAATCGTAGGCGTGACCATGTTCGGCGATGAGGTTAGCGGCTACAGCTTCATCAAGCGCTTGCAGAATAGTAGAGGGCGGCAGATTAGCGATCTGCCGCAGCATACTATCGTTGAAAATACGGCCGATGACTGCTGCGGCGGTTAAAGCCTGGGCCGTGGGTTCGCTGAGTTGCTCCAATCGATTTTTGATGACTGTCTGAACGGTTTGCGGCACAGGCCAGTCACCACCGGGAGTCGGGTGACGGCTCAGCATTTGCAAAAATTCAGTGATGAAGAGTGGGTTTCCTTCAGTTTCGCTCAATAGCCGCTTGATAAAGTCATCGGTGGGCAAATCAATGTTGAGCGTAACCGATCGGGCTAGCGAGGCCACCGCCGCCGCAGGAAGGCGATCAAGCGCCAGGTTATGTAAAAGGTTCTCCCGCTCCAGAAAGGTTTTGAGCGGCAGCCAGCCGGACAGGCTTTGGGTTTCAAGCTGTGCGCCCAGAATAAGCAGCGGCAGTTGGTGGCTTTGCTGCGGGCGCAATATGTAGCGCAGCAGCGTTAAGCTGGCCTGATCGAGCCACTGACAGTCATCAATGAAAATACATACGGGTTGGCGACGGCACAACGTTTCGAGCCAATGAAAGATAGCTTGCACAATACGCCCCCGAGCCAATTCCGGATCGGCACCGGATGATAATTCCAGGTCGGGACGCTGGAGGCGAATTTCCGGGACTAAGTGGGCCAGCTCGGTTAGCCAAACATCGGGCAGATTTAGGGAAGGTGAGGCCATCGGTTTGAGGGTGAGCCGGATAAGATCGATCCAGGGTTGAAAGGGAATGGTTTGCTCGGCTTCAAAGCAGCGTGTGGTTAAAACGGTGGTGCGGTGGCGCGTTGCCAGCCACTCTTTAACCAGCCGGGTTTTGCCGATGCCCGGTTCACCTTCTATCATCACGAGCCGGGCCGGGCCGTGGGGTAAAACAGCCTGATATATCTGTGATAAGGCCGCCATTTCGCGCTCGCGGCCGACAAACGGATATAAGCCTTTGGCCGATGGCTCGACCACAGGCAACGCTGCTGTCGGCCTATCGCCGGCCTGGAGAATTTCCAGATGAAGGGCTTGTGTGGCCGGATCGGGGTCTACACCCAACTCCTCAATCAAACGCGTGCGCAACAGTTCGTACTGGCGCAGTGCCGCCGCGCGATGGCCGGTTTGCACGTAGAGGCGCATCAACTGCTGATGACCGACCTCATGCAGGGGATCAAAGCTGAGCAGCTTTTCGAGAGTCTGTCGGGCTTCGGTCAGACGGTGGACGGAGATATAGTGACGGACTAACGCGAACAAGCCCTGCCGGTACAACGCTTCCAGGCGATGGCGCTGTTCGGCCAGCCAGGCATCAAAATCGGGTGTATCGGGCAGTTGGAGGCCATCTAAAAACAGACCGCGCCACAAGGCCAACGCCTCGGCGAGTGAGTCGTTTATCTGAGCCGACTGCTCAATGGCTGCTTGAAATTGCGTAAGGTCGAGTTGAATACCGGCCATATTGAGGGCGATGGTATCACGGTCGATAAGGAGGGGATCAAACGGTTTTAAGCCTTGCCGTATCGTGTATACGGCGTTACGCAGACTGTTACGGGCCTGGGTCTCGGAGCTTTGGCTCCACAGCAGCGCCGCCAGTGCTGCTCGACTATGCACCTGCTCGGTCACGGCCAGATAGTAGAGCAAAGCTTCAGCTTTAACATAGGCGAGACGCACCGGCTGCGCACCGACCATTAACCGGGGTACGCCAAGCAATGACAGAGAAATGGAAGCGGATTTCGTGACTGTTTGACGCATTCTTAACATCTCTTTGTCCATGAAGGGATAATACCATACCTAATTTGAATCATCCAAAATTGGCGAGAAGGGTAGCTATCAGCCACAAGGCACCTATCTTAAACACGTGGAAATATCTTATGACGGTATCGAGTCGCTCTGGCCGTAATACCGACTCGAGTTATCTGAGGATAGCCATAAAAATTATTTTCACCTAGATTCTCATTAAACAATAGTCTTTCCAAACTTTTTCCAACGCAACTCCCAGATTTTATAAAGTAATTTCTACATACTTCCACAATCAAAAGATGTACACTTGTTATTAATAGCCAAATAAAACTAATTCAACATCTTTTCTACTTATTGGTTCAACTGAAGAGAACAATAGCCTTGTTATTCAGCTACATTCAGTAGTTATACTACATCGACTCTTCTCAGAATTTGTGACTCCGACATGGTACAGAAAAGCGAACCAGTTTTTGGGCGGCTTATAGATAAATTTATCGCCGTCTTCCCTTACCAATCTAGAGATGATTTACCCACTGAAATTGATAAACATTATCGATTGACCAGCAAACTTTTGTATCCGAAAAGTTGGCATTTTACTTTCGATGAATTTCAACTTCAGCCTGGGAGCTCAAAAAATAGTCGTTCCAAAAGATTATTTTCTCCTCGCTTAAGCTCTCAAGGCCGTGCAAAGTCACCTCATAGAGTCACCCCTCAAACAAAACACTCCCTTTTTTGGTTACCGTTTCGAAACCCCGCTCTTCAAAAAAATTGCATTAGGCGCACTTGTCGTTTCCGAAAGTGGCTTAATCTGCGGTGGCATTCCAGTCTAAAAACAAGGATAGACCATGAAGCCACAACATTTATTGGAGTGTGGAGCCGTTGTTGATGGAGATAAAAGCAGGCATTGAGATAGCACAGATGTCTATTAAGAGCCTTAATATGAAAGCACCGTAACATTTTGGAGAAAAGAAAGACGCATGAAGAATACAACACAGCTAAAAAAACAATTTAATTCAAGATCAGTTTTTCTATTAATTTTTGTGGCAACCGTGACCCTCACTCTAATTTGGGCCGTTACAGGCACGAGCCAGATATCGCAAGCTCAACCCAGCCTAAACATTTCGGTTACTAACTCAACCGTACCGGTGGTATCTTCTCAATCGACACCTACGGCGACACAGGAGGTATCTACGGCTGCTCCATCCCCAGAGATGCTTATTGAGTCTCATCCAACAGGTACACCACCATCCCAAGGTGTTGTTATTACCGTAACGGCCCAAACTGAGGCAGCAGATTGGCCCTCAGAATTGGATGAACCCAATCATTTTAATGTTTCCGATATTCATACCGGTACTTATCAACGAGACAACTACGCTGACGCGATGCAATTTGATCTTTCGACCATTGCGCCAGGTTCGGTTATTGATTACGCGGCTATCGAGATAAAGGGATTGGATGACCAGCACCTCAACCCAGATAGTGAATGGCAAATCAACCTCCTTAATACGACTGTCGACGGGTGTTGGTTTGATCTCACACCTGAGGCGCTGCAACCCGCTCCAGGTGATGTAACCGTTCCTCTTAATGAGAACACCGCTCAGTTGGTACCTGGTGAACTTTCACGCTTTACATTTAGTGATGAAGCACGTCAAAACTTACAGAACTGTCTCGGTAATGGTTCGATTTCTTTGCGGATAGATGGCTCAAACTCAACTGAGGGGAACCCGCTTACTCGGCATAATGAGTTTGATCAGCAAACCGTCTTAACCCTCATTACCCTTCCACCGGTAGAGACAGAGGAGGAAAATCAAGCCCCACCAACGAGCGTGTACACTATCGTAACCAGTACGCCCACCCCACACAACATCGTTACGGCAGCCGCCGTCGCAGCCGAGGCAACCCACCTGGCCTCAGAATTTGGTACGGCTACCCCGGTTCCGGATAATTGGGTAACTCCCATTGTCATAAACCCTCAACCTACTCCGGCCAATACGGCAACCGCGCTCTTTCGCCATCAAGAAGCAACCGCAGCAGCGTTTCTATATGGCCCGGCCACCGCTACCCCCTATAATGTTTGGACGGCGACGCCAGAGCCTACAGCCGTAGAGGTAAGTTTTGTTGAGGAACCGACACCAACACCTACTCTACCCCCAACGCAAACTCCGGTATACATCCCTGTTGCTGGTCAGGTTGCGACCCCCTGGGTGCCACCCCCTCCAACTGCAACCCCAATCCCCCTTAACATTCCTGAGGAGATAATTGGTAAAATAGCCTTTTTGTCTAATCGATCAGGAGGTCCGGTCCCGCTTGAGCACCCGCTTATCTATCTTATTGATCCTGACGGCAGCAATTTAGCAGTTATGACAGGACCAGAGATTTATGAAGCAGCTAAAGCACGAGAAATATTTTCAGCCGACCAGCGATTCCGTGTATTTGTTAAAGATGCGCTGCGGTTTGATAATGCTATGGTCCCGGCTCTCTACTTTTTCGATTATCATTACGGCGTAGAACATCAAGTCACCCGTTTTGGGGCCGGAAAGGCTTGGGAACCGGCTTGGTCACCGACACGAGAGCAGATGACTTTTGTATCTAACGATAGCAAGGACAACGAAATCTGGGTTATCGATCGCGATGGCAGCAACGCTCAACGCCTTACTTCAAGTAATGAAGCCTATAATGCGCGTGAGATCGGCAAAGATACATTTGTACCGGAGATGAACGGGCATCCATCTTTTTCGCCTGACGGAAACCAAATCGTTTTCTGGTCAAACCGTTCCGGTAACCGTCAAATCTGGGTTATGGATATTGATGGACGAAACTTGCACAGTCTCAGCACGACCAACCATGATGATTGGAATCCCGTCTGGATAAAGTATTCCGATGAGCCTCGAAGCGAGACACATTGACCTGAGCGTACTACTTTAAAGTTTACGCACTTCAAAAGGTGACAGTCACTTAGAGGTGCTCAATTGACCTATTTGGGGCAAATGAGCGCTCATTTTCATAAAAAAGTGACTGCCGCCTTTTTTCATTTACCCCACTGCACAAGTTCTATTGTTATGCTCCTCTACGATATATAAGAAGGTGTATGAAATCATAAAAACAGGCGCTTTAATTAACTTCATCATCATTAAAGTTGACTAAATAGAATTGGCCGACTAGTCTTAATGAGAGTTCTAAGTACTCACGCATAAATTATGGAGAAGGAGTATTCAACACAATGGAACAAATAAAAACACCGGATTGGGTCAAACACGCCGTTTTCTACCAGATTTTTCCCGACCGCTTTGCCCGGAGTCCGCGTGTGAAGCATCCGTCTATGGTAAAATTTAAGCAGTGGGGCAGCCCGCCGGAAGAGCAAGGCTTTCAAGGGGGTGACTTACACGGTATTGTTGACAAGCTAGACCATATTCAGAAATTAGGGATCACGGCGATTTATCTCAACCCCATTTTTTCTTCAGCATCGAACCATCGGTATCACACCTTTGATTATTTTCAGGTCGATCCGCTGCTAGGGGGTGATGCAGCTCTACGCGATTTACTTGATGCAGCACACCGGCGCAATATCCGAGTTGTACTCGACGGTGTCTTCAATCATGCCAGCCGAGGTTTTTGGCCGTTTCATCACATTTTGGAAAACGGGGCAGACTCGCCCTATATCGACTGGTTCATTATTCATGATTGGCCACTACGCCCCTATCCACGAAATAAAAAAGAAAATCCCAATTATTCGGCTTGGTGGGGTTTACCGGCCCTGCCGAAACTCAACACCGATAATCCGGCAGTGCAAGAGTATATTTTTGACGTCGCCCGCTACTGGCTGGAGTTCGGCATCGACGGCTGGCGGCTGGATGTACCGGCCGAGATTGATGATGATGAGTTTTGGCGCAAGTTTCGGCGCGTGGTCAAGGGCGTTAACCCCGAAGCTTATATCTGCGGCGAGATCTGGAGTCCGGCTGAGCGCTGGCTTCAAGGCGATATGTACGATGCGGTGATGAACTATGTCGTCACCGGCCCTATGTACAGCTTTTTCGCGGCCAAGACGCTGCGCGAGTATAAAAAGACCCACATTGAGTTGGCACCGCTAACGGCAGAACGGTTTGCCCACAAAATCGACCGGATGTTTGGGCTGTACAACCAGGAAATCAACTTTGCCCAGCTCAACATGCTCGACAGTCACGATATGGCTCGCGCTTTGTGGGTTGCCGGCGAGGATAAAAGTGCCCTACGGCTGTGCGTGCTATTTATGATGACTATTCCAGGCGCACCCTGCATTTATTATGGCGATGAAATTGGTATGACCGGAGGCGATGATCCCTATTGCCGCGAGGCGTTTCCGTGGGATGATGAAACACAGTGGGATCAGGAGCTGCTCAATTTCTACCAACAGGTCACACGTTTGCGCCATCGTTATCCGGTACTACGAACCGGAACGTTTGAAACGCTGCATGCCGAAGGGGAGACGTATGCTTTTCGACGACAACTGGATGACCAATTGGCTGTGGCCCTGTTTAACACCGCTTCAGAGCCGCGTCAGGTATCTATCCACGTGCCGGACGGCAATGCCGCATCTCTGTCGCAAATGTGGCCGATTGCCGATAACGTTTCGCACTCGCTCCAAGGAGAGCAGCTTGATGTAACCATACCCGCTCGCGAAGCACTGGTTTTGATAAGCACGCCTAATTAAGCTTTACAAAACCATTTGGAAGCCGATAGATGAATACGATCTAGAATAAAAAAGAAACCCTACTCAGAGTGAGTAGGGTTTCTTTACTTTCTTCTTGAACAGGATCAAAATGCCACGGTTGGGGCAGGCTGAGGTTGACCACGCACCATAAGAATGGGTACGTGCGCTTCGTGCAGTACGGCCTCGGCCACACTGCCGTAAATCAATCGCCTGAAACCGGATCGACCATGGGTAGCCATCACAATAAGATCGACATCATAGTGATTGGCGTAATCAACAATCGTTTCGGCTGCCGCCCCCATTTCAACTTCGGGATGGACCTCAAGGCCGGGAGGCATTTGACCTATCAAACCGCTTAGATAACGCATCACCTTGACACGTTCGCTTTCCCACTGTTGATCGATAAATATAGGGTGATCAGTGCCGGCACCAATTACTTCCTCTACTGGGGAGGCCACGTGCAGCAGCGTAATTTTGGCTTGATTAAGTTCGGCCAGTTGACAGGCATCTTCCAAGGCCAATTCAGCCAGTTTGGAGCCGTCGAGCGGCACCAAAATGTGTCGGTATTTCTTAGCCATCATGGGTCTCCTTCTTGCGCATCTCTTCATTGAGTTGCAAAATTTACATTTACAGAATGTACACAAAAATCGGGTAACAGTTTCTAATTGTTATTGATAGTTAGGAGATAAAAGATCTTTAAATACCAATCTTTTTCTCCCACTCGAACACGGAAGAGATGTTTTATCGTTTGGCGTGTTGTCTTTTTTCACTTTAAAGCAAAAACGGTCCAAACGCATCAGGCATCTGGAGAGTTTGCAAACTGGATGGATGACCAGTTTTTTGTTGAATACGAAGCCGATTACTATATTGGCTACTTCAATTGAAGCATCGTCATTCTCAAACGTAAGCCAACCACATTGACCATACGTCTCATTAGATCATAACCAAAACCACAGTCCTTATCGGCCAGCGACTTAAGGTGCGTTCCATCGAGACGAATAGTTTCCGTTGGCTCTACGGCCAAGGCGCTAAACTGCCATATGTGCGGTTCAACCAGCCAAGACCAGCCTAAAACCTCACCACCGGTAATATACTGAATATTGGTCGGCCCCCGCCCGGCGATAAAGGTATCGAGAGCAACTTTTCCGGAACGAATGAGAAAGAAATCATCCGCCGTCTCTTTTTCACGCACCAAATAATCGCCAGACTTAAACGTCTCGACGGTAGCGCATTCTTCATAATAATGGAGAAACTCAGGGAGAATATCCTCTAGAAAAGGGTGGTTTTTTAAATCTGCCTGCAATGTGACCTCCTTGTTTTGACGATCCTCATTGATTAATAGCATCATTGCCATTTCATTACGTTTACAGACTCAGCAGATCCAATTTTCGAGGAGCCAGCATCCCCAGATGCGACTCCGTTCGACATCTGAGGATGCCTCACTCCTTAAATTTTGATCTACTGAGACTACTATAATACAGTCTTATCGTAACAGCACCAAACAAAACGCGAGCCTAAAGGCTGGTCATCTGTCTAGTTTTTTACCTGGTCATTTATCCTATATGGTGTTACAATATCAAGGAAATTTAGGGGTTGAAATTTATACTAATAATACAGTAAAATGGATATAGATAACAGACATAGGATTAAACACATTTCAGCGCAGTCGAAAACTGACCCATAAAGGTGTTTGATCGTTTAGAGCAATTGCAAAGGAGCAAAACATATGACAACGGTCGGTCAAATTTTAAGAACCAAAGGCAATGATATTTGGTCAATTGGCTCGGAGGCAACGGTTTTTGAAGCCCTGCACCTCTTGGCCGAAAAAAATATTGGAGCCATTCTCGTCATAGACGAAGACAAACTGGTCGGTATCTTTTCGGAACGTGACTATGCCCGCAGCGTCATTCGTACCCAGAAATCGGCCCAAGAGATACACGTAAAAGAACTGATGAGTTCTAATGTCGTGACAATTACACCAGCCAAGACCATTGAGGCATGCATGGAACTGATGACCGCCCAGCGCATCCGTCACTTGCCGGTATTGGATAACGGTCAGGTTATTGGCGTTATTAGCATCGGCGATGCTGTGAAGACGCTTATCTCTAAACAGCAGCACACTATTCAAGAATTAGAAAACTATATCACCAGCGGCGTTACCTAGACATTTCACAGCGCGCGGACGGGAGCGCAGGCTCCCATCCGCGCTACAACTCCTCCTAAGCTCCATTTATACATCGAATAAAACAGCATGGCAAAGTAAAGCTCTCAAGAATTTAACATCCGCAATCTACCGCTAAAAAGTTGTAGAGTCTATACCTAGCTCTCACTATAACGGATTAGAAATGCGGTTATAAAAATTGTCGATAAAAAGAATTTGGCAAGAGAGCAAAAGCGGAATGCTGATAGTATGCATTCCACTTTTGTTTGCTCAGAGTCTTTTTAGAATGTAGGTTTTGTAGCGCGACGCTATTTAAGGCTGGCCCATAGGATTAACGGATAATAGTGGGCAAATAGACCAAATGATCAGTCGGAATAATCGTGATCGGGTTCGAGGTAAGAATTGGATTGCCATCGAGCATGGCCTGAACAACTATAGCATACGGCTCGTGATTGGTTAAGCCGGTTATCGTGTAACTTTGACCATCATTAGCCAGTACGCTAATGGGCGATAGTGTCTCGCCGTTGGGGTTGGTATAAGTGATATGCCAGGTGGTTTCCTCCGGTAAGGGAGTATTGAGGTACCACGCCAATGAAGCACTTTCGTCGCCGGCCCGGCCAGTGAGGGCCATAACCGGCAGAATCTCTACTGCACCAATATCCGGCAGGCCATTGCGAGTTTGGCCCAGCAAACCATCAACCGGAGACTGATCGGGAGTTGCTGCATCCAACACCGTGCTGTCGAAGTAGGGGACACCATAAAGCTTTACGAGCAGTTCAAACGATTCCCGAATAGTGGTAGTACCGCCCATAAAAAGGCCCGTAGCCGGATTCCAACGCGGCAGAACCACGCCCTCATAGCGCTCCAGCAGCGGATCGGCAATTAGTCGACGGTTGTCGTCAGTATAATTGATCAACTCACCTTCACTCAACGGTATTTCATTGCCGCCATTCCAATACAAATTGTTATACAATGTAAATGACTCTGTTTCTTCCGGCGATGTATCGGAGAAATCGTTTTCCCGATCAGCACTTTCCGCGCCCATCGTGCCAGTTGGGTCTGACCAGATATTGTTGTAAAACTGGATATTCGCATTGGGCAGGTTATCGCCTTGTCGATTGAGCCGCATCGCATAGGCCACCGAGGGCAGATCGCCAACAATTGTGTTATTTCGGAACGTTATGTCGCGACACCCTTTTACTCCCAACACCGCTCGAACCACATTATGACTATTGCCAATCATCAAATTGTTTTCAATCATCACATCCTTAGCTTCGTAATAGCTCTTTCCATCCTCGCCAGTGACGATGAAGAAGGAGCTTTTTTGTCCCTGCCAGTTAAGAAAGACGTTACGCCGAAGCGTAATGCGCTCTGCGCCCAGATAGGTGTCATCATCCTCATTACTATCTTTAATAACAATGAAGCTGGCGGTATCATTGTTGTTTGTGCGACCACTGCCCTCAAAATCGTTAAAAAAGATGTTATCTTGAACGATTACATCGCTGACACTGTTAATGTCGATATGCTCGTCGCGGCCAGTTTGATTGTAGAAGACGTTATTTTCAACCGTAACAAAAGCGGCTCCGTTATTAATTTTTAGCAGATCGTTGTTATAGCTGTCGTGGATGACGTTATTACGCAGCGTAATGCGGCTCACTTGATCGTCTCCTCCAGATGGCTCAATCAGATCCTGAATTTGGATGACCATAGCCCCGGCTCCCGGCCCACTGTGGGCGATGTCAAATCCTTCTATAGTGATGCCTTTGCCTCTAAAAATGGTAATCACGGTCTTATCGTGGCGCAGCCTGGCCTGATAAGGAACCTGCGATTGGATAGTGATGCCTTGGTCAAAGGCTTCATCCAGGCGTATCTCGCCGCTGTAGGTGCCCGGTTTAACCAAAATGCTACTATTATCCGGTATATGCTGAATAGCATAGCCAATTGTGGCCCAGGGATTGCCATCGGAGCCGTCGCCGCTGCTGTCGCTGCCGTCTGTAGCTACGTAAAACGGCTCCTCCGCCAGAGCCAGATGCGGATTAAGCGATATTCCCAATAAACCAATAATGAAAGCGATAAGGAAAAGGAAGATAGGATAGAGTTTCATCAGTGCGAGTCCTCTCAATACTAGGGGGTAGGATCAGGAGAAACGAAATTTAAAAGTTTGAAATTGTTTGAAACAACTCCCTGACAGTGTAAACGAGTTAAGCTTTCTTGTCGAGGTCATAAAATACCTAATTTGAAGATTGAGACTCACGTAGTTTACAACGCTAAAAAGTTCTATGGCGTTACGCTAAGAATCAAAACACTCTAACCCAATTGATGGTTAGAGTGTTTTCAACCCGTAAAAACCCCGGTTTACAGGGGTTAAATTGCCTTATCACGGCCTCATATAATCTCCACGCGAAAATGCTCGATATTTCTCTTAGCCTTTGCCTCAGCCTTAGCCTTATTTTTCATCGACAAAGTACAGCAAGCTGCTGAGCCAAAGCCGAAGCGTGGGAGAGGCTGTCCCTAGCCGTTTGGCTCAGGGTTTCGCCGTGATCAAAATCGACTCCGGGGACGGTTATCTGCCAGGCGGGCGGACAGTGATGATACAACTGCTGCGCGTACAGCAGCAGCACGGCAGGGGTTAGATGATGGCCGACACTCGGCGAGGCTGCTTCAACAGCCAAGGGAAACAGCGTAGGGGAGTCACCGGGTTGGGCCGGTTGAGCATCGACAAAGACAGCAACCCGAACCGCTTGGTCGGCAATATCGACGGCCAGTTCGGGCATCAGTTGGTGAACACTGATGCGTTTCACCATCAAACCGAGCGCCTGGCAGGCTTGCTCCAGGCGTTCGGCCATAAGCAAGCCTGCGCCGTCATCGCGACGCAGGCTGTTGCCATAGGCAATGATAAGAAGCACGATTAAGACTCAATCTCTGATGCGCTCATCGACCAAGTGACCATTGGGGCCGATAAGTTGAATGTGAAGCGGCATTTGGCCCACCGCGTGGGTCGAGCAGCTTAAACAAGGATCAAAAACCCGAATGCCGTGTTCAATGCGGTTGAGTATCCCTTCGCTCAGACCGCCGCCGTTGACGTAGGTTTGGGCAATCTGCTTGACGGTGCGGTTCATCGCCATATTGTTTTGGCCGGTGGCGATGATGAGATTGACCTTTTGCAAAATACCATCCTCATTGACGTGATATTCATGAAACAGTGTGCCGCGCGGCGCTTCGCTGACGCCAACACCGACCATCTGGTTGACGTCGGCGTTGCTGCGAACGTGATCGCTGGTTAAATCGGGGTCGGCCAGAACCTCTTCGATCTTTTCCAGGGCGAATAAAATCTCGATCAGGCGGGCGTAGTGGTAGTGAAAACTGCCGGTGACCGGTTTGCCGTGTTCACCCAGACGGCGAAACTGGCGCAGTTCGCGGTCGGCCAGAGGTGTACCGGCAAAGTCACAGACGTTGAGGCGAGCCAGCGGACCAACGCGGTACATGCCTTTATAGTCCTCATAGCCATACGGTTTATAGTAGGGAAACTTGAGGTAGCTCCACGGCTCGACCGCTTCGCCAATAATTTCGCGGAAGCGTTCCGGCGGCAGGTCTTCTTGCACGGTGCGTCCTTCGCTGTCCATAACGCGCAGCAGGCCGTCATAATGTTCCAGCCCGCCTTCCGGCGTTACCAAACCCATAAACAAGCTGGGGAAGTTGCCGTAGCTTTCAATTTCAGCCGTATTGTCATCAAACGCATCTTTCAACAGATCGAGCGCCAACTCGACAATATCGAATGCCTCCGGCAGTGCCCGTTTGATCTGATCGCGATCTTCGGCAGCCAGCGGATCGCGTACGCCGCCGGGAACGGTCCAGGCCGGGTGAACGCTGCGCCCACCCAAAATGCGGATGACGTCTTGCCCAAACTGGCGCAACCGAATACCGTTGCGGGCAATATCGGGATATTTACTGATCAGCCCCATAATATTGCGGGTAACGGGATCGCTCTCCATGCCCAGCAGCAGATCGGGGGCGCTGAGGTGAAAGAAGCTGAGGGCGTGGCTCTGTACGATTTGGCCCCAGTTCATCAGTTGGCGCAGCTTTTTGGCGGTCGGCGGAATACGCACGCCCAAAATGGCGTCGCCCGCTTTAGCCGAGGCCATCAGGTGACTAACCGGGCAGATGCCGCACACGCGAGCCGTAATCCCCGGCATTTCTGAAAAACTGCGTCCTTCGCAAAACTTTTCAAAACCTCGAAACTCCGTAACGTGGAAACGCGCATCGTTAACGTGGCCGCTGTCATCGAGATAGAGTGAAATTTTGGCATGACCTTCAATGCGGGTTACGGGGTCGATGGTGATTGTTTTTGTCATGGTGTTACTCCAATTTCTTGTCTAATACTGCTACCACCCTGTCTAAATTCGGGGGTAGGGGGTAGGAAGTAGGGATTAGGGAAAAAGCTTTATGACCTACTTATTGCTCCTTACGCCCTATCCAAAGTACCGCATGTCCTCTTCCAGCCGAACCGGCTCACCGGCCAACAGGGCCGAGACTGCCGCCCAGATGCGTTCAGGATCGGGCGGGCAGCCGGGAATGTAGGCGTCAACCTTAATAACCTGGTGGAGCGGCACCACGCGCCGCAGCAGAGCCGGTACGATGCCATCAGGCTCGGAGCCGGCCGGTACGCGACCGGGGCCTTCCTGATAGACTCGGTTGAGCAGATCGTCAACATCGAGCCGGTTGCGCAGGCTGGTGACGTTGCCGGTGACGGCACAGTCGCCGAAGCTGACGACGATCTTACTGCGGGCCCGAACCTGTTCGGCCAGTTCCAGATGATCGATGTTGGCCACCGCGCCCTCGACCAACGTGACGTCTACATTATCGGGAAAGACCTTGACATCGGCGATAGGGCTGTAGACCAAATCGGCCTGCTCGGCCAGATCGATCAGCCGTTCATCCAAATCTAAGAAGCTCATATGGCAACCGGAGCAGCCTCCCAGCCAAACCGTTGCCAGACGGATTTTGTCGTTTCTCGCCATCGTTTATTCCTTTCGTCTTTCCGTAGCGTAGTAGGGAGCCTGACCGGCGTAGTCCCACTCGTTTTTCTCGCGGCCTGACGTAATCCACGACAGAAAATCGTGGCGTTTGACCATCTCGGCGACGGTGGCACCTTTGCGGAAGAGTGCGCCGGTGGGGCAAACTTCAACGCATTTGCCGCAACTGGTGCAGCTTTGGCTGGAGCCCCACGGCTGGTTCAAATCGTTGATAATCCGGCAGTTGATACCTCGGCCCAGCACATCTTTGGTGTGGGCACCTTCAACTTCGTCGCAGACACGCACGCAGCGGGTACACAAAATGCAGCGGTTGTGATCGAGGCCGAAGCGTTCGTGGCTGATGTCCATCGGCAGGTCGGGGTGGAGGTAATCGAAGCGAACGTGATCCATGCCTTCGATGGCGGCAACGGCTTGCAGTTCGCAGTGGCCGTTCATGACGCACACCGCGCAAACGTGATTGCGTTCGGCAAAGATCAACTCCAGAGTCATGCGCCGATATTTGCGCAGCCGTTCGCTGTGGGTGGTGACGACCATGCCCTCGGCCACTTCGGTGACGCAGGCGGCTTGCAGTGTGCGCGAGCCTTGCACTTCAACCAGGCACATGCGGCAGCCGCCCCGCTCGCTCAGGCCCTCCATGTGGCACAGCGTTGGGATGTAGATGTCGTGTTCGCGGATGACCTCCAGCAACGATTGGTCGCTGTTGGCGCTAATCAGTTCGTCGTTAAGCGTAAGGGTTACAACCGACATTAGAGTACCTCCTTAGCAGACCGCGTAGACGGAGTCGCCAGCGTAAAGCGTCCGTTAGTCGCGTGCAAATCGTCGTTGATGAGCGCTTCATACTCTTCCCGGAAGTAGCGCAGCGTACTGAGCAGCGGGTTTGGAGCCGACTGCCCCAGGCCACACAGGCTGGTTTCCCGCATCATCGTACACAGTTCTTCCATTATAGTCAGGTCGTTGCGGGTGGCCGTACCGGCGGTAATACGATCCAAAATGCGGTAAAGCTGCACCGTGCCAACCCGACAGGGGACACATTTGCCGCAGCTTTCATCCATACAAAACTCCATAAAATATTTGGCGACATTGGGCATGCTGGTTGTATCATCCATCACCACCAAACCGCCCGACCCCATAATTGAGCCTAATTCGCGCAGGCTTTCGTAATCGACCGGCGTATCCAGATAGTCGGCGGGAATGCAGCCGCCGCTGGGGCCACCGGTTTGGGCGGCCTTAAAGGTGCGCCCATCCGGCACGCCACCGCCGATGTCGAAGACGATTTCGCGCAGGCTCAGGCCCATCGGCACTTCGATGAGGCCGGTATTCTCGACCTGTCCGGCCAACGCAAAGATTTTGGTACCTTTGCTTTTGGCCGTGCCGATACCGGCAAACCACTCGGCCCCGTTATCGATAATGGGCGCGATGCTGCCAAAGGTTTCGACGTTGTTGATCAGGGTTGGGTAGCCCCACAGCCCACTGCTGGGGGGGTAAGGTGGTCGCGGCACCGGCTGGCCGCGCTTACCCATAATCGAGGCCATCAAGGCGGTTTCTTCGCCGCAAACAAACGCACCGGCCCCAATCCGAATATCGATGCGGAAGTTAAAGGCGGTGTCCATCACCCGGCTGCCGAGTAAGCCGCGCCGTTCAGCCATGCGGATGGCTTTCTCCAGCCGTTTGGCAGCGATGGGGTACTCGCCGCGCACGTAGATAAAGCCCTGCTCCGCGCCAACAGCGTAACCGGCAATGGCCATACCTTCCAAAACCCGGTGCGGATCCGACTCCATTAAGGTGCGGTCCATGTAGGCCCCGGGATCACCTTCATCGCCGTTGGCAATAACGTATTTTTTATCGGCCTTAGCCCGACGCACCAAATTCCATTTTAATCCCGACGGATAGCCGCCTCCACCGCGCCCGCGCAGACCGCTGTTGATAATCTCGTTACATACCTCTTCCGGCGTCATTTCGCGCAGGGCGTGGCCCAAAGCCAGGTATCCTCCGTGGGCGACGTAATCTTCCAACCGCTCGGGATCGATCAGGCCGCTGTTAGCCAGCACGACCTTTTTCTGTTTGGTAAAGAAAGGAATGTCGTTGGGCAAAATGTGGGTCTCGACTCTATCCGTAGCTTCGTCGGTGACATGTTTTTTGAAAATTTCTTGGGCCAGTTCGGATGTAACGCGCTCGTAAATGACGTCTTCTTCACCCGGCTGTTGAACGGTTACCAGCGGCCCTCGACTGCATGGCCCCATACAGCCGGTTGACACTACCGCAACCTCAGCCTTCAAATCGCGGTTCTCTTTCAAAAACCCTTTGAAAACTTCTTGTACGGCTGTCCCGCCCGAGGAGAGGCAGGGTGTACTGCCGCAGCATAACAATCGGCAACGCGCCTCACTCTGCTTTTGTAACTCGCGTTCCCCTAAAGCATGGAGATCAGAACGGTTCATAAGATTTCCTCCTCCATATCTTCTACAGTTTCAAGAGCGGGTGCTTTTTTGTGGCCATTGATGCCGGCCAGTCTGGCTCTTAGTGTTTCTAACGTTGAGACCGGCGTTTCGCGCCCCAGGACATCGTTATCGATGACCAAAACAGGGGCCAGGCCGCAACTGCCTAAACAGCGGGCCGTCGCCACGCTCAGTTTGCCGTCGGGGGTGGTTTGGCCCGGTTCAACGCCGAATTCGGCTTGCAGCATGGCCACAATTTCGGCGGCTTGTTTTACGTAGCAGGCGGTGCCCATGCACACGGTGCAGGTGTGTTCGCCTTGTGGTTTGAGGGAGAAAAAGTGGTAGAAGGTCGCCACGCCGTAAACCCAACTGAGGGGCAGTTTCAACTGGCGAGCGACGTAGATCAAGAGGTCATCTTCCAGAAAGCCGAAGACTTCCTGGGCGGTATGTAACACCTCGATGAGGGCATCTTGCTGGTACTGAAACCGCTTTAGGGTGCGGTCAACCAGCTTAAAGCGAGGATCGCCGCTGGGATGTTCGATGGCGGCGCTGGCTCGCTTACTCTTACTTTTTATCATGCTGTTTACCTTCCCTTCTATTCTACAAACGACGTTGCTATAGGCCTCCATACGCTGTGGCGGAGGGGGTGGGTAATGGGTTGGCTGGTTGGTTGGTAATGGTGATAGGATTTTATCGAAGAAGATCTCTCCGTCGAGATATGGAAAGGCTTTTCTTTTCTACCTGAGCCAGAAGTTTTTGACGCTTAAGTGGACATTCAAACCGCGCCAGTAGACAGCGCACACACTGTTGAACCTGCGGTCTTTTAACCAGTCGGTAATGATTGTTCTCATGAATGACAATATTTGCTGCTTCTAACTCAGCCACAATATCTTCTACAAAAAAACTGTTTCCCCAGTGAAGCTGACGCGCTAAGGCTTCGCAGGTTCCGGTGCAGTTAGAGTTACGATAGAGATGGAGAAGTAAACTCAACTTCCGATAGGAATTGATTTTACTATCTCGAATAAAACGACAGGGTTTATCTCCTATTGGAGGTGTAGTAGGACATGGTAAGTAGTAGTTCATGATCATCATCACCATTGACAACAATTTGGTTTATTTATGCCTTTAAGGGCATGTTTTTCAACACTTATAATGTAGCGGAAACCATCAAAAAACACACCCACCATTTGAGTAGTTTGTCGGCTAGCTAAAACAATAGGCCGCAACCTGGTCAGGTGACTGATTTTTTGCTGGCTAACTGACCAGGGTAAAGACTGGTTGTGTAACTAGCTGCTAATCTACCCACATGTATAGCGTAATTGTCTTTCTTTTGCCTTATAGTTTAAGGGGTTAAGTTGTTATCCAATTGAAAAGAGTTTTCCCAGTTAATAATTGGAGAAACGATGCAAATTTTACTAGCTGATGATCAGCCCCAAGTTCGTTCTGCTCTACGTTTGTTTTTAGAGCTAGAACCGGAAATGAAGATTGTAGCCGAAGTCGATGACGCTCGTGATCTGCTGAATAGTGTTGAAACGCACAACCCCGATCTGCTCTTTTTAGATTGGGAACTGCCCGGCTTTTCGAAAGAGAACTTGCTGCCGTTGCTGCGCCGCGACCGACCCGATCTTTCGATTATTGCTTTAAGCGGCCACTTTGAGTCCCGGCAAAACGCCCTTAATGCCGGTGTCGAAGCGTTTGTGAGCAAAACACACCCTCCTCACGATCTTATCTCTGTGCTGCGCCGGGTAAAAAAAAGAGAAGGCCAAAAAAAAAGAGCGTTGGTTACTGTTGGCGATTGGATGACGCGGGATATCGTTACCATTTCTCCTGAAGCCACGGTGCTGGAGGCGTATCGACACATGACCCAAAACCGCATTCGCCGCCTACCCGTTTTAGACGGTCGTGCCT
>JAGRBZ010000887.1 GCA_020433805.1 Anaerolineae bacterium | reverse complement strand
GCCAACTGGCTGATGTCTGGACCGCCCGTCAATTTGGCCTGGAAATGGACGAACGGTTGTGGACACCCCTTGTTAATTTCCTGACCAAAGGCGGTTTACCGCTACCCGCCTACGAAGCCATCTTTCAGCAGGCCGAAACGCTGGCTTACCGCCTGCGCTTCTTCCATTGGGAGCTGGAGTTTCCCGAAGTCTTTTTTGATCGCCACGGACGGCTCGATGCCGCTTCCGGCTTCGATGCCGTTATCGGCAATCCGCCCTATGTGCGGCAGGAGGAGTTGGGGGCTGTAAAAAGCTACTTTAGCGAGCAATTTGCCGAAGTTTACGCCGGAACCGCCGATTTGTTTGTTTACTTTTTTTGGCAGGGTATGGAACTTCTAAGAGATAACGGTAGATTATCGTACATTAGCAGCAACAGTTGGCTAAAAGCCAATTATGCAAAAAACTTGCGTTCTTACTTACGAACGAAAATTGTTATTGAAACTCTTATTGATTTAGGAGATAACCGAGTTTTTTTTGATGCACCTGATCTGCAACCAGCAATTCATGTTGCCCTAAAACAATCTCCTACAGAAAAGCACTTTGCACAGGTAGCAATTTTTGATCGCAACGAAGGTTTGAACCAATTTGAAACAAAAATAAACGACAAACTGTATTCAGTTACTATTTTTGATCAACCTGATAATGGCTGGCAACTTCAGAGTAAAGATGAACGGGGAATTATAGCAAAACTGATCAAACACGGTAAGCCATTGGGCGACGTAGTTAATGGGGAGATTTTTTTTGGTATAAAAACCGGACTCAATAAGGCTTTTGTTATTGATAAAGATTTACACGATCAATTAATACAAGATGACCCCACTTGCAGCGAATTAATTAAGCCTTTAGTTCGGGGTACAGATTTAAGACCTTGGTATCAAGCTGATGAGGAGATATGGCTTATTGTTATCCCTTCCGGCTGGACCAGTGAAAAATTTGGCAATTTGAATGAGTCAGATGCCTGGAAGCACCTATCTAAAAGCCATCCCTCGATAGCTAGCCACTTAAGTCATTATTCACAAGAAGCAAGAAAACGATATGATCAGGGTGAGTACTGGTGGGAATTGCGCCCCTGTGTCTATTATGAAAATTTTGAAAAACCAAAAATTATTTATCCTGATATAGCTAAATATCCACGATTTTCTTGGAATGATACGGGGTCCTATGTAATTAACACAGGTTACATTATCACATTTGAAGAGATGTGGTTGCTTGGATATTTATCGTCACGTTGTGCTTGGTTTTTAATTTCAAATACATCTACTACGTTAGGTGAACGGGCTGGTTTATTACGTTACAGATTATTTGATCAATTCATTCGACCATTACCCGTTCCTTCACTAAAAGCCGCCGACCGCGAAGCCCTCGGCGAGCTGGCAATGCAAATTACGGAGCAAGCCAAGGCCCGTTACCACCTCCATCGCCAAAGTCGCCACCGAATCGCCGCGGATTTGGGATCGGCGGACAAAAAGCTCAATCAAAAGCTCACCGCGTGGTGGGATTTGGATTTCGCGGCCTTCCGCAAGGAAATCAAGAAGGTTTACAAGCGCGACATCGCCCTCAGCGAGCGGGATGAGTGGGAAGCCTGGTTAAACGACCGCGTGGCGAAGCATCGCGCCTTTACGCAGGAAATTGTACGGCTGGAGACGCTGCTCAACGCGCGTGTCTACGCTTTGTTCGATTTATCGCCGCAGGAGATCGGCATTATTGAGGAAAGCACCAAATATCGGTACGGGGAGGTGTAGGGGGTGCGTGGGGGTATTTAGCCCCCGAATCATTGGGATTAAATAAATAATCGGATAAGCCTGCCCCCGATGTCCGCTCCGCGATAAATCGCAGAGCTATTGAACAGCACCCGCTTAAGCGGGTTTTCAAAAAGCC
>JAGRBZ010000886.1 GCA_020433805.1 Anaerolineae bacterium | reverse complement strand
CAAAATTGATCGAATTGACCGAAAACCCTGGTTTCTTTCCCAGGCTTATGTCAAAATCTCGTTGTAGTACTAGGGATGGTTTTGTTGAACAGGCAAACGCAAATGCTTAATCCTCTGAATCTTCTATCGTTAAAAAATCACCTTCATCAAAAAGACCTACCCGCAGAGGAATAACCCAATCGTAAGGGGCGAGGATCGTTTCCGGCGCGGCGGCCAAATTATAGTCCGGATAGACCATTTGTTGGTAGGGCCGTCCGTTAAGTGATGCCCACGATTCCACATAAATGATAGGATCTTGAATATCATTGTCTTCCAGAATCTCTTTGAGGCGATGCACATAGTAGATAATCATATCGGGTCGGGTAGCCATTTTATCCAGTTGGCGACTGGTAAGATTTTGTCGAGGATCGAATTCCCATGTCATTTCTGTTTCCGGGTCGGTTACAAAAAAGCGGATGTCGGCACTTTTGCCACGCAGCTTCATATGCCATGCAAAACGATGCCCTTCTTCTGTCCAGCTTACATTTCCGCCATACAGCCAGTGCCGAAATGGGATAAGAATTTGCAGGGCTATAAAAATGCTAAAAAAGCCTACAGCCCACGGTTTGTAAGCCACATAATTGGGTGGGGTGACTTTCGGTATAGCAACCTTGGCCCGACGCAGCACCCGGCGTGGCCAGTCGGCCTCAACAAAAAGAATAGTCGCAGCAATCATCGCATAGGGGAAGATGCCGATTGAAAAGAGCCACTTATTGGTGAGGTTAAAAAAGAGAACGCCGATAAATGCCAGCAGTCGCGTGCGCCGCCACAGCAGCAGCGTGCCAATAAACAAATCGAACATGAGGCCGCCGTAGGCAAAGAAATAGGCCCCCATTTCTGAGGCAAAGAATGGGCCGGCAACCGGATAATCGGCCCGGTTTTGTAGCCAGGAGCGGATAGGTTCTGCAACAAGCCAGTCGGGATTGAGTTTGGCCACGCCGCCAAAGAAATAGACCAGAAAAAACTGTACTCTTAAAATAAGTAAATGCCAGCGGGGAACGATCTCGGCCCGCAGATCCGGCCGAATCAGTTGATCAAGCGAAGCCCAACGATGGGCATCGACAAAAATCAATAAGAAAGCCACGAGCGAAATGAGATAGTAATGGTTGTTGTACTGGGCCTTATCGATCAGAAAGACGTAGGTATAGGTGAAAAAGAAGGTGATGGCCGAAACGCGGTAAAAAAAGCCAAGCGCTATCCCCAACGCCGACAGACCCATAATGAAAAACACCAGGTACATACCCTGGCCTGATAGAGGCGCTATAAAGGGGAAAAATTCGTAAGGAAAAAAGAATTTCGGTTCAATATAATAGCGGTAGATACGATCGTACTGGTGGTAGCGATACACCTCCCAGACCATAAGTGCTCCAAACAAAACGCGAAACGTTGCCAATGATGAGGCATCAATCGGTTTGATAAGCGCATTGCTATATGCCTGGAATTTGCTTTGTATAAATGCTATAATACGGACTGTATTAACGGTTTGTGGGGCGTTGTTTTGGTTCGTTTCCATAGAGTTTCATCACTTAATTGCATGCCTGCTTCAACGGCACAAGACTATCAACCAAAACTGGTACCTGTTGTTATACACGCTATTGAATAAGTTGGCAAGCGGTTTTGCCTCCTATAGATAGTACAATGATCGTTATCGATATTTACCCGGCTTCGTACCATAATCTGAAAATGTCACGCTTTCGACTTTTCTCGACGAGTCTAGTATAATTTTACTTACTAACCTTCAACTCTCTATTGACCCTTAGTACTGGCGTATGATGTGGTTAGCACTATTACGACATCCTCAACAATGACCATCTATTCATCTCCTAATATAACTACGCCTATTCATGGTAAACTAGCACTACGGAGGATTAACTGTGGCGACA
>JAGRBZ010000885.1 GCA_020433805.1 Anaerolineae bacterium | reverse complement strand
CCGATAATCGAAATGTCTGCAGGTATGCGCAGCCCGGCCCGCTGCACGGTGCGTAAAACGACCGAGGCCACAATATCGTTCGAGGCCAAAATCGCGGTCGGGTGTGGCGAAAGGGCTAAGAGATCTAGCGTAGCCTGCTCCCAATTGGGAGCGGAGGCTTCGTAATCGCCGTCGGCAACGTAATCTTCAAAGTAGGGAAGTCCATGTTTTTTCAGTCCGATGCGGTAGCCGGTGAGGCGTTCCTCGCTGCTGCGGCGGGTATCGGGGCCGCGCATAAGGGCAATGTGCTTGTGACCCAACTCAACCAGATAGTCGATGGCGCTAACCGTGCCGCCGGTGTTGTCCCAATGAATCTGGTCAAACTCTTTATGGCGGATGGTCCGGTTGATGATGACAATCGGCGGCGCAGTCGAAAGCAGATCGCGCAGGTAGTCGTCGTCAAGATAAACGGATGTTGAAAGGAAGATGATACCGTCGACTCGCTTTTCCAGCAGCAGATTAACGGCCTGTTGTTCGTCATCCAGGCTGCGGGCGGTACAATAGATGAGGCTGTAGTCGGCGGCGCGAACAGCCGGCTCGATGACCGAGAGCGCCTGCAAGAAGAGCGGCGTCTCAATCTCGGAGATGATGAGGCCGATGGTTGCGGTTTGGTTGGTGACCAAACTGCGGGCCACGCTGCTGGGCCGATAGTTCAAGGCTTGGATAGCATCTTGAATACGCTGGAGCGTTTCTTGCGTCATCGCTTCGGTGCGCTGGTTAAGCGCGTTGGAGACGGTGGTAACCGAAACCCCAGCGGCCTGAGCAACATCTTTAATTGTCACACGCTTGGAATTATTGGAGGATTTCGACACCATCGTCTCTGTATTTGCTAAGTGTAACGTTTTAGTGTAACGTTACACCAGTGTAGCACAACTCATTATCGTTGTCAATCCCAATGGAGGGAACGTATGAATTTCTGTTTTCGCTGGTTTGGTCGGAAGGACCCGGTCACGTTGAAGCATATCGCGCAAATCCCCGGCGTCGAAAGCGTGGTGGCCGCCTTGTATGATATTCCGGCCAGTCAACTATGGCCGCCGGAGGAAGTAGCAGCGCTGAAACAGGAAATCGAGGCGGTTGGTCTGCGTTTTGACGTGGTCGAGAGTTTGCCGGTGCATGAGGACATCAAATTAGGTCGGCCGGCGCGGGATCAACTAATCGACATCTACTGCCGCAACCTGCGCACGTTGGGCGAGTTCGGCATCAAGGTGGTGTGCTACAATTTTATGCCGCTGTTCGACTGGCTGCGCACCGATTTGGCCATGCCCCTGGCCGACGGCTCGACCGTGATGCGCTACGACCACAGCCGCATCGCCCACATCCCCGACCCCTTTACCGCCGATTTACCGGCTTACTATCCGCTCGATGAAAGCCCCGACACCTTAAAAGCTGCCTATCGGGCTATTACTGCCGATGATTTGTGGGCCAACCTGACCACTTTTCTGCAAGGGGTGTCGCCCGCTGCCGAAGCCGCCGGGATTAAGCTGGCCCTTCATCCTGACGACCCGCCCTGGTCGGTCTTTAACCTACCGCGCATCATCACCAACGAAGCCGCCTTGCAGCGGGTGCTGGATGTGGTCGACAGCCCGGCCAACGGCCTGACGCTGTGTACCGGCTCGCTGGGCGTCAATCCCGAGAACGATCTGCCAGGGATGATCCGACGCTTGGGGGCGCGTATTCACTTTGCCCACTGTCGCAACGTCAAAATCACCGGCGACCGGCAGTTTCACGAGGTCGCGCACCCCAGCGAGTGCGGCAGTGTCGATATGCGGGCGGTGATGGTGGCCTACCGCGACATCGGTTTCACCGGCCCGCTGCGGCCCGATCACGGTCGCATGATCTGGGGTGAAACGGGCATTCCCGGCTACGGGCTTTACGACCGGGCTTTGGGTGTGCTATATTTGAAGGGGCTGTG
>JAGRBZ010000884.1 GCA_020433805.1 Anaerolineae bacterium | reverse complement strand
CCCACCCCTCGCCCCTGCAAGTCGCGGATATCGCTCAGGAACGTCGTGTCTTGGACCAGCAGGACCACCGGCTCTCCAGCGATACGTCGCAAGGTCGCGCGGCTATGTCCATCCAGAATATCCACCGCGTCCACCCGATCATTGTCAAACAATCGATAGGCCGCTTTGGTGTCCGCCCATGTCCCACTCGCCGCCGGAATACTCTCGGTCGGCTGCGCGCTCAACTGTTCCAGCACCCGAGTCAGCCGACGCTTCAGCCGTGCGTCCGGTAAACTTGCCCGATCCGTCTCCGTTTCAGCCCAACCCATTGATAGCCCTCGTCTCTCAATGAAACTCCAGGCTATCATGGTCCCGCTAGACTTGTGGGTAAGAACCAGCGCAAGGCGCTATCGCGTCTTCAATATTTCGATGATTTCTTCAGCTACCCCTTTATCGCGCGCGAACGCCGCTATATCCAGATATTCAGGAGCGAGCAATCTATCAGCGGCGAACTTGTAAAAAGCGGAACGTATCATTGGGGTTTTTAAGCCAAACTCTCTAAATTTTTTAGCCCAGATTGGATTTTGATGCGCAAACTTCTCATTGAATTTTCCTCTCTCTTCCGACGACATTTTATCCAGAATTTCATCCACAAGCTTACCCTGATACTCTCGAAATTCCTTGCCAACATGAAATGCCTGACTATCCGATGCTTTGATTTTCTTTTCCAGCGTTTTGGAACTTGATACATCGGTCAATTTAGGCGCCGGATTTGCCGGAGATTTTTCCAAATTCTTCTTACCATATCCTTCACGAAAACACCGCACCATATAAGCACCAATATCTCGAACTCCGTCTTTTTTCTCTTTATGGCGCGCTGCCTGCTGCAATACATAATCGCGTATTTGCATGGCGCCCTCCAAGCCATGAATCTTGATCGCCTGCAAGGCATCGACTTCCGCGATATGATACGTCTTCACACTGTCCAGGAATAATTGCTCGTCAATATTCGGCGGCGGATTAGTAAGTAAGTTCAATTCACTGTGATCATTCTTATAATAAATCTGCAATTCTTTAATATGCTCCTGCAATAATGGCGGGTGCCATGATTGCTTACTAAGTGCAAACACCACTCCAGCTATTTTTCTACCTTCACGATATGTTTCATAGGTCACCACACAATCAGTATTTTGGTTTATGACTGCCAAATTTGGCTTGAGAATTTCCTTTTTAAAAGCCACGAAGTTATCGTAATATGGACCCATAATCCCCAAGGATTCTTTTAATTCCCGTAGCGAAAGACGAGCGGACTTTTCCCCACGAGAATAACAATCGGACAAAATCTCGTATAGAGGAAAGGCATATTTTGGCTTTGCCAGAATCGACATCATAATAAGTTTGATCTTGGCGAAAAGTCGGGGGTCCTTGATCACCGGCTCCAGATCGGGATGAATCTTGAAGCCGATGAATTGCCCGCTTTCAGTCGGTTCGAGCAAACTGACAATCAGCTTGCATCGCAGACTTTTAAAAGTCTTGTCCTTTCCCAGTAGATTCCATTTGATGGTATTGTCGAAAATCTTTTCGAATGCCTCATAAATCCGTGGGTAATTGTTGCTGTCATCCCAGCCCAGAAACCGGCGGACAAAGCTTTTCTTGATGTAGTACAATCCACGTTCGTCCTTGTTGGCCACCTGGCAGTGGAAAATGATGAGCGTCATCACCTTCTGCTCGGTAAGAGACATGTCGCGCTCGAAGTGAACCAGCGCCGTGGGCTTCTTTACGTCGTTGCTGAGCAGGTCGTTGATGCTGAGGCTCACCGGTTTTCCTCCATGCATGGATGCTGCACCATCGTTCATAAGGTTTAGCCTAAAAAGTGGGGGATGGCAAATCCTTATCCCCCCCCCTTGGACTCGGTAATCATCGAGCTCCCCTCACTTCCCCCACTTTAGCCAAGCCAGACTCAGCGCCTCACTCC
>JAGRBZ010000883.1 GCA_020433805.1 Anaerolineae bacterium | reverse complement strand
TGCTCTCTTCTAACTTCGGTGGCAAATCAGACGATTATATTGTGATCTGATTTATTTTTTAGAGGGGAAGATTTTGCCCTGATAGAAAGCAAAAAAGCCAGCAATAAATTGCTGGCTTTCACAAATATTGGCTCCCCGACCAGGACTCGAACCTGGGACCCAATGATTAACAGTCATTTGCTCTACCAACTGAGCTATCGGGGATCAGTTCAACTGAGGCGCGTATATTAATGACGTTTGCCATGGAGGTCAACCATAAAAACAGTGAAATTCGAGAGGGCTAACGATAGCGTTCCTTAAGGTATGCATCGAATTCTTCACTCAATTCGGGATGCCGTAATCCATATTCCACGGTTGCCGTTAAATAGCCCAGTTTACTGCCGCAATCATAGCGCTTACCCTCAAACTCATAGGCTAGAACCTGCTGCTTAGCCATCATCGCTGCAATTGCATCGGTTAATTGAATCTCGCCATTGGCGCCAGCCAGAGTTGACTCTAATAACGAAAATATTTCTGGCATTAATACATAACGGCCAACCACAGCCAAATTGGACGGAGCGTCCTCTTGAGCAGGCTTTTCCACTATGCCTTGCAACCGGTGTAATTGTTTTCCCATCGGTTCCGATGCAATAATTCCGTATTTCTTTACATCATTAATCGATACTCGCTCAATCGCCACGATACTGTTTTGGATATCTTCAACGATTTTCACCATGGAGGAAAGGCACCCCACACCCGGGGAATAAATAAGATCATCGGCTAACAGAACAGCGAACGGTTCTCCGCCTATTAACGGCTTGGCGCAAAGTACGGCATGCCCCAAGCCGAGTGCTTCCGGTTGACGAATATAGGCACATGACACATGCTTTGGAATGATATTACGGACAACTTCTAGAAAACGCTCTTGGCCTGCTTTTTTTAACTTATCCTCTAGCTCATAGTTTGTATCAAAATGATCTTCGATGGCCCGTTTAGTAATACTTGTGACAAAGATCAGTTCCGTAATTCCAGCCTCTACCGCTTCTTCTACCGCATACTGAATGATGGGTTTATCAACTACTGCAAGCATCTCTTTAGGGCTGGCTTTCGTTGCAGGTAAAAAGCGTGTGCCTAAGCCCGCTACTGGGAAGATTGCTTTGCGAATTCGCATCTCTGGTATATAGCTATCATTTTTAAGCGGTGATTGTAATGGGGTTTATTTAGTTCTTTTTTGGATAAAGTTGGGAAACCTTCGAGCCACCCTCAGGCTTCAATTCTACGGGTAGCATGGACTGAACAAAAATAGAATCCACAAAAGCATGACTTGGTTTAAATCCAATGATTGAGTTGAGCAGTATCTCTCTAATTTTTTTGTAATCAAACTCGTCACAGGCTTTGTTTAACTGAGACAGAATAATACTGACTTCTTCCCATGACATCTTAATCTCTTCAGCACGTAAAATTTTGCTGTGCTCAGTACCAATTAAGTTATCGCCTATCAGTAACTCTTCTCTTAATTTTTCTCCCGGTCTCAAACCGGTAAATTTAATATCAATATCGCCGTGCGGGTTTTCTTCATCTCTAACTTCCAGGCCCATTAAATGAACCATCTTGTGCGCCAATTCGAGAATACTAACGTGTTCCCCCATATCCAGGACTAACACATCTCCCCCTTCCGCAATCGAAGTGGATTGGATCACTAACTGTGCGGCCTCAGTGATCGTCATAAAATAACGACTGACTTCTGGATGGGTCACAGTGATGGGGCCGCCATCGTTTATTTGTTTTCTAAACAAGGGTACGACCGACCCAGAAGACCCCAACACATTACCAAAGCGCACCATACTAAAACAGGTATCTTTAAATTCATCCGCTAGCCCCTGTAAAATAAGCTCTGCTAAACGTTTAGTTGCACCCATCACATTAGTAGGCCAAACAGCTTTATCGGTTGAAATGAGTACAAAAGACTTAACTCTC
>JAGRBZ010000882.1 GCA_020433805.1 Anaerolineae bacterium | reverse complement strand
GTGGCCACCTGGCCGTTGGCGTCAATCACCGGGCCGGGCAGAGCATTTTTGGGCGGCAGAGTATTGACGGCTTTAACGGGCGTATCGGGGTTGTTGAAATTTGGCCTTAGCGGCACCTCATCGCCATTTACCGCCGTGCCCGTCTCTAAACTGTTAGCCTGAATATTATCGACCTGTTCAAACGTGGCCCAAATCCACTCCGGGGCCGACTCGGTGCGAACGGCAATATGCATGCCCACCAGGCCAACACGTTCAGTCCGCTCGATAGGATCGAGCCGGTTGCCGTCGGCATCATATTGCGGCACAGCAATAGTTGCCTCGATGGTAAAGAATCGATCCGGGATATCGTTGTCGGCCAATATCTTCCAGGCAAATTTTAACTCGATGCTGCCCGGCGTATCATCCGTATTGGCCGGAAAATCGATGAGGTTATCGGCTGTAAACAGCACCTGGCCTTCTTGATTATAGAGTTCGTTCGCAAGAATGTAGTCAAACTCCGTCTCATTCATCAGAACTTCGTAATAGGCCCAATTACCATTTTGATCGACGAGTGGGCCGGTGAAGGCCTGCAAGCTTTCATCCAACAACTGGCCGGTGGGATGGTTGACGTTGAGAATTTTGCTGGTTTGCGACAGCGTGCGCAGCCCCGGCGTTGCCTGGGACGGATCCCAAGGGGCCGGGGCGCTGCCGTCCTCCAGAAAAACGGTACTTGTCTCGCGGTAATATTCCCACACCCGAGGCAGCTCGAGATCGGCGATGGAAGCGTTGGTGTCGGGTGTGCCGTCGGGGTTGGCCGGCCAATTTAAGGCGATAAACATCTGCCATGCAAATTCATCAAAGATGCGCTGCGCTTCCGGTAGCTGCGTGTCAAAATCGAGGTTTGATAAGGCGTCTAAATCGACATCGACCGGCATGGTCCCTGATAGGGAAACTGCGGTTTGAGGCGACGGTAGGTTACCGGGGGCAGGCGAGGGTCCGTTCGTTTCTTCAGTGGGAGCGGCCTGTGAGGGCGTGGGGGTGATGGCTGATTTACCACAAGCAAAAAGTAAAATCAAAGCCACACATAAGCCTAATACTATCCCGCCTGTTTGGCGCCAGAAAATTGAACTCAACTTCATTGTCGTTCTCCTTGATTTATTTAATTGTAATCCGCACATGAGGTGGACTTCTGCTACTCGTTTTTTTTGAGTAGATTGAGAGGCCCTTGCTTCCCTGTTTATCCAATTACTCAAATTACGCGAGAACTTGGGTAACTGATAAGACAAACTTATAAAAGTTTCCTCTTAAGCATTTTTCCTGGCAGAGGTTAACGCCGTTGGCGTACTTTAGACCAAATGGTTATAAGCTTGATGCGTCGATTAAGCTAAACTGGCCCTGCTTTAGAAAAAATCTTTTCGAGAACTACTTCTCAAAGCTATGCCGGGTTTAATATTGGAGAATAGCAAAATATAAGAATAGGGTTGAGTAAATGGGTGTGGCTATTTGCCAGAGTAGATGAATTAGGTATTGCTGTGGCAATTGAAGGTGTATTTGAAAACTAACTTTTTGGTGTTACTTGTACAGCTTTTTTGCATAGCGATAAAGCGATTATTTGTACCGATACCTAAAAGTGCTTCATCATATCACGAGCCTCTCAATTGAGCAAGCAGGCCGATGAAGATTGCTGCGAACAAGACCTGACAGGTTTCCAAACAAGCCTTAACCCGGCTAAATGCCCCGGATTTTTCTCTGAAACGTATCTCCAAAACCTGTCAGGTCTGATGGACAGCAACTTGGGTTACATATTGGTCTGTGGTACGGTCATTTGACCGTGCAGACTTCGCTCTTTCATCAATCCCCACACGCTTAAGAGCAGCCCCAAGAAAATCAAGATAGTGATGGCGATAAACGTATCGTGCAAACCGGCCACTTGCGCCGCCGGAGGAGCGGTTGTCGCTCCGCCGGGTAAAAATTCGCCGACATTGGCC
>JAGRBZ010000881.1 GCA_020433805.1 Anaerolineae bacterium | reverse complement strand
GCGACCGCAGTATCTGGATATGGCTATGATACTACCTACTACATAGGGTATCGTCTTTCTATTCATCACCTAATCGGCTTAAAAATCAGGTCTTAAACGCACGGTTTTCGGTTGTTAAAGTGCCAAAATCGACGCGAACCTCCCAGGTAATCCATGGGCACTTGGGGTTCGCGGACCCCCGGTAAGGGGTAAGAATTAAGAAAGTTCCCTATTTTGAAGGGTAGTAATTAGTAATTGGTAATTCAATCTCTAATTACCAATTACTAATTACCAATTACCTGACTTACATATGGCAGTTGTTTAACTCCTGATCTTAAGCGATCAATGGCCCTTCAATATCTATACTTGTTTTTGCACCGATGTGTTCGACACGGGGTTTCCAGTTATCGCCTAGCTGATAAAAGCGCAAGCTGTCTTTGTCCGTGTTTATCAGTTCGGTTAGCCTGTGTTTGAGTTTGGTGAACAGCGCGGCGTCGACCAAACATTCAAAGACGGAGTATTGCACGCGCTGACCATAGCTTTCACACACTTTAGCCACTTTGCGTAAGCGTTTTTGCCCGCCGGCGGTGGTTGTATCGACATCATAGCAAATTAAAACCATCATAAGTTTACTCTCATTCCGAGTGCGCTCCCGTTTCAGATCAACGTCCGTTTAAGCGGGTTGAATGGGGGTATGTTGGGAGACACCCCCAAGCCCCCGGTCTTGCAGACAGCCTTTCATTTCCAGAAAAAGGGCGGATAGGCATCCAGGTCGCCCCGCAAATAGCGGGCCAGCAGCAGGGCTTGCGTGTGCGGCAACAAGCCGAGCGGGATGCGCTCCTGCAGATAGGGGTGCACAATGTGCGTTTGCTTCTTTTCCTGCCAGGCCACCAACACTTTCTTACGGGTGTCATCATCCATCAAAATACCGCCGCTTTCTTTGCAAGCAAAACCGCTGCCCTTGATCTGTTTGCGATTGATAAGCGTCAGCGCCAGCCGGTCGGCCAGCACCGGGCGCAGCTCTTCGATCATATCCAGCGCCAGCGAGGGCCGGCCGGGTCGGTCGGCGTGCAAAAAACCAACTTGCGGGTCCAAGCCAACCGTTTCCAGAGCCGACGCCATTTCGTAGGTTAACAGGGTGTACAGGAACGAAAGCAGGGCGTTGACATTGTCGCGCGGCGGGCGTCGATTGCGTCCGGTAAAAGGAAAATCCTCCTTTTGATGCAAAATCAGCCGGTCAAAAACGCCGAAGTATTGCTTCGCGGCGCTGCCTTCTAACCCGCGCAGGGTGTCTACATTATCGGCGGTTTGAATAGCCGGTAACGTTTGCTTGAGAAAGTCGGCGGTGGCCTGCAGCGCCGGACCATCGACCAGCAAGGCGTGGTCGCGGAGGGCGCGGTTGATGACCTGGCGGCTGTTATAGATTTTGGCCGATAGACACGACGCCGCCACCGAGACCGCCGTGCCTTTATCTTGGGCCAGATGGTACTGCTTTTTGCGTAACAGCAGGTTGCCCTTAACCCGGCCCGTGACCCGCGCCAAAAAACGACCGCCCGGCTTTAGAAAGCTAAGGCCGATGTCCCGTTCGGCGCAAGCGCCCATCAGGGCCGGGCTGATGCCCGGATAGTTGAAGCAGACAATGGCCTCCAGATTGTGCAGCGGCAGGCGGGTGGCCTGTTTTTTCTCTTTTCTAACCACCACCGTTTCGCCGTCCAGCGCCAGATAGGCCTCGGGGGTGGTGATATACAACACATTGCCAAGTTTTTTCATAGGTTTGCCTCTTTGTAACTACCCTGCCTTTTGTCGCCTTGAATTGAAATTCAGGCTACACTTTGGGAAGTGCGTTAATGAAGTTTAAGAAAATAAACGGACCCCCAGAGTGGCTGCCCCCCGACGTCCACCCGGTGACACCTGCACTGGCGCAGGTACAAGTGTAAATCAACCGGGCTAGTCAACGGCACCCGCTCAAGCGGGTTTGAAAAGCCCGTCTT
>JAGRBZ010000880.1 GCA_020433805.1 Anaerolineae bacterium | reverse complement strand
AGCGATGTGGCCCGCCCGCCGTGGTTTTCGGCGCTGCCCCGGATAAGACCGTAAATGTGATCGCCGTCCTGCTCAGCCTGGCCCAGCGGTTTGAGCAGCACAGCCCCCACTCCTTCGCCTTTGACATAGCCGTTGGCCGACTTGTCGAAGGTCTTACAGCGACCATCGGGCGACAGCACCCCCATATGACTGGTAGCGATATAGGTTGCCGGCGACAGGGCCAGACTGACCCCGCCCACTATAGCACTCTCGATTTCCCCGCTGCGAATGGACTGCACCGCCCGATGTAGGGCCACTAACGAACTGGAACAGGCCGTGTCGATGGCTTCACTGGGACCATGCAAATCCAGCAGATACGACACGCGATTGGCCAGCATCGCGTGCCCGTTGCCGGTAGCCATCTGAGCTTTGCTCTCACGCAAGGTCCAGGCAATTAACGTCGGGTACTCCTGAAATTGGACCCCGACATAGACTCCGACTTGACGTCCGGCCAGATCAGAGGCGCGATAACCGCCATCTTCAATACAATGCCAGACCGTCTGCAAAAACAGCCGATGTTGGGGATCCATCATCTCGGCTTCCCGAGGCGAAATCTTGAAGAAGAGCGGGTCAAATTTATCGACATCCGGGATGAAGCCCCCCCACTTGGAGCGGCTCTTGTTCGGGTCTTGGCCCGACGGGTCATAGAAATTCCGCCAATCCCAGCGTTCCGGTGGGATTTCGGTGACCAAATCATGGCCGGCGGCCAGATGCTGCCAGAAGGTCGCCACATCCGGCGACTGCGGCATGATGCCGCTGATGCCAACGATTGCCACCGCTTGCGCATTGACCGGAGCGGTCTCTTGAACCCGATGAGAGGTGACAGCTTTGGGGGAGGTGGGTGGCGGTTTGACGACACCGGTTGTTGGCGAGTCGATCTTGGCTTGGCCCAATTGGGCTTGATAATAGGCCGCCATCATCTCCCGATGCTGTTCCAGCAAAAATTCGCTCAATCCGTTAACGGTACTATGTTCAAAGAAGACGGTCGGCGTCAGTTCCACCTCATACTGCTGGTCAAGGTTCACCGCCAACTGTTTCAACATAATCGAGTCCAGGCCAAACGCTCCCAGGTTCTCATCACCGTCAAGCTGTTCCGTCTTGGCCTTGGTGATGGTTGACACCTGCCGCTTCAAGTCGGCGACAATTAATCGCTTCAATCTTTCTTCGCTCAAGGCAGGTCCATTCGGTTCGATTACGACTGTATCACCGGTTGAGGGCCTATCCTCCTCAAACGGCTCTTCCGCTTGAACGGAGACGCTTTCTAGTCCCAAAAACTGCCTGATCCGATGCATTTGACCTGAGAAAACAATCACTTGCGACCGGGTACTACTCAGGCTCTGCTCAAACAGACGAAGCCCCTCTGCGCTTTCCAGGAACTGCTGCCCTGAACTTTGCAGATACAAGGTTGCCGCTTCCGGTGAGAACTTCATCCCGCCTTCTCGCCAGAGGGGCCAGTTAAGACTCAGACTGTGGCCTTTGCGCTGCTTTTGCTCAACCAACTTGGCCCGCCAGTGGGCAAATTCATCCAGAAAGCGGTTGGCGATGGCATAATCTCCCGACCCGAAATCACCCACCACCGCCGCCGTCGAGGAGAACAGCACAAACAGATCCAGATCTTCGTCTTTTGTCACCTCATCCACGATGAGGGCACCCTCGACTTTGGGGGCCAGCACCTGGGCAAACTCTCGCCATGCTGTCTGGTCAATCGTCCCCGAGCTTTGGATACCGGCGGCGTGCATCAACCCGTTTAGCCGACCGTAGCTTGACTTTATCCGGGTCAGGATAGCAGCCATCTGAGTCGGATCCGTCACGTCGCCCGGCAGATAGATGACCTCACCCCTGGTCAACTGCCTCAGCGCGGCCAGATTGGTCTCTATCGTCTCATCGATGGCCGATCGAGCGGTTAAAATCAAAGTCGCTTGATACTGCTCGGCCAGATAGCGGGCCAAGATCAG
>JAGRBZ010000879.1 GCA_020433805.1 Anaerolineae bacterium | reverse complement strand
GGCGGCCCCATAAAGGGTCGCCTGGGTTACAATAATCAGTTGAGCCGACTGGTGGCTTGCCATTTGACGACCATTCCCGGTTATCCGTCCTGAGTTTCTGGCTAATCCTTACTAAACGTGCGTACATAGCTGATCACCTGCCAGATTTCTTCCTCTGACAAGGTCGATTCGTAAGCTAGCATTGCCGAATTGAAGGGGTCCATCGCCCCCCCTTTACTAACGCGCCAGAATACATATCCATCGCCGTGAGCTTGCATCATAGGGGCATCAGCAAGGTCAACCGGCTGCGGATCGAGCGCGGCTGCGGCCGGACCGTCTCCTGCCCCCTGAGAGCCGTGACAGGGTACACAACTGGCTTCATAAATCTCTTGTCCGGCAGCAATGGCTTCAGCATTACCGGCCAGCGGATTACGCATATCACGAAATTCTTCCGGCGTTTCGACATGCGCATGAGCCGCCTCTTCTGGATGATGTTCATCCATTTCGTTAGCATGGTGGTCACTTTCATCCTCATGATGCTCGCTGCCGGAAGTGTCTTCGCTTTTGGTCTCGGACACCGGAGTTGAACCTCCGCAGGCGGTTACCATTACAGCAGCGATCAGTAAACTCAAGATGAATAAACCCTTTTTAACCAATACAGTAAACTCCTTGTATCAAATAAGCTACTAAAATGAGAGAAACAGCGATTGATGACTATAGTTGATTGAGATCGGACACAACCAAGTACGCTGTGTCCTCAATTCCTACAGTCTGTAAAAAACAGATCTTACGCTTTCATATTATTCTGTCAAGAGTCGTGTTGTAGCTCACTGAATCGGCTCGGTATCGGTCGAGGGGCCGTATTGGCTGTACTCCGCATCGATATAAGCCCGAATCTCTTTCAAATCTTGGCCTTCTTGCATTAAGCGCATCACGTCACGCGTGATGTCGACACAAATCGTTCAGCCAAAGGCGTGATTTTCAAATTCTATCGAGCCGTCGGTCCGCACCTCTTTGATATAGCATTCCAGGTTGTTCTTATGGCCGATAGTGCTACAGCCACAGTAGCACGGAAAAGCGCTCAAAACCTCCGGATTGGCGATGGCGAAGCGATAGGCTTCTTTTACCTCAGGCGCGGATTGGCTGACAAAGTCCGGTAGCTCTGCCTCCGGGGCTAACTTTAGTTCTACTTGTGGCTCAGGCGAAGGGGTCGCATTGCCGCAAGCAGCAGCGCCTACGGCCAAGATCAATAGTATCAGCAAAACATTTAACCGCTTCTTCATTCCTGTTATGGCCCCCAGTCAGATTTAGCCACCAGCACCAACTCCGGCGTAACGGGATCATTGGTGCGCACTTTGACATCAAAACGATGCGGGCCATCCATGCCGGCGTGCATCATATAATCCATAAACAATTCTGCTTCCTGTCCCGGATTTATGGTCGTCGAACTGACGACAGCGCGGGGCGGTCAGCAGCCCTCGACGAGTTCAACCTGCGGCTCGCCCAGAATTTGCAGCGGGGCATCACCTTCGTTGCGCAAGGTGAATGAGGTTCGCACGGTATTGTTGATTTTCTGGTAGCCTTCATCAATAACCGTTTGATCAACGACAATTTGGGGAGTGCCGTCTTCCGGCACGCTGTTGTTAGCGGTCAATAGTAACGACAGGCCGCCAACGACAGCGATTACCCCCACCGCCACCACGGCCCATACCCACCAAGGGCGCTGGGCGGCAGGCGACGCTACCGTTTTTTGATGTTTTTTCCGTTTAGACAAGGTACTTCCTCCTCAAGAAAATTGTTAATAAATGGCTCTTTTGGAACTCAGAGGGTTGACAAGATCGTAAAACGTAATTCTTTTTTACGCATCACGTTTTACGTTTTATGGTGTCAACCCCACGAAACCCTTTTGAGCCTGATAAATTACGGCGTTGCCGGTTGGGCGTGCGGCCCGTGATCTGAAAGTTGGGCATCGAACCAGGTATGCAGGGCTGTAACCATCTCAGCGTCATCGGTGGT
>JAGRBZ010000878.1 GCA_020433805.1 Anaerolineae bacterium | reverse complement strand
CAGCATCGAAACGGCATCGATCAAAGCGGTGTTGAGTGCCCTCAACCGCGCACTCCATTCCGATCCGCACAACCACTCGTGGCGCGATACGTTTAGCCGCAAATAAAAAAGATCACCACAGAGCGCAGAGGAAACCAAAGGTAACTATTCAGCCGCAAGACTATTTGTGTAAATCAGGCTGAGGCTAAGGCGAAGGCTAAGAAAAAAACAAAAAAGACCAGCCGATTTTTCAAAGTGGCGGCGGCTCTACTTAAATTTGTCTTACTCAGCCTCAGCCTTCGCCTTAGCCTATTGGTATCGGCCTCTATTAGCTGAATACTTATTTTTACTTTGCGTTCTCCGTGGTAAAAATTCTCCCCCAGCAATTACTCGATTCTGCAACGCAAACCTTTGTCCTCTGCCACAAAATGTAGTATACTTAGTTATTGCTAGCCACTAATTGTGGTGGTTATGTCACCCCTCAACGCTAAAGATCATTCATGTAACCGGGCCGACGCTAACTTTATTACGGGTCGGCCTGTCTTTACAATACAAAATTTTTAATTACGGTGACAGTCACTTAATAGGCTAAATCTCGCTTCTGTCTGGGCAAAAGCGCCGATGTACACCTCCAAAAGTGACTGTCACCTCGGTTTTCTGATAAAGTTAACAAAATTTCTAAACAGGGAAGATAGACCATGAAGGTTTCCTGCTTGCAAGAAAATTTGGCCAAGGGTTTGAGCATTGTAGGTCGAGCCGTAGCCAGCCGCAGTACGCTGCCGGTTTTATCGAACGTGCTGATGAAAACAGACAACGGGCAGTTGAAGCTGTCGGCCAACAACTTTGAGTTGGGCATCAACTGTTGGGTCGGCGCAAAGATCGATACGGAAGGGGCCATCACCGTTCCGGCCCGGCTGCTGTCGGAGTTCGTCAATTCGCTGCCGCCGGAGCGCATCGACATGGAGTTGGATGAGCAGACTCAAACGCTCAACCTGCGCTGCGCCCGTGTCGAATCCAACATCAAAGGCATCGATGCCGATGAGTTTCCGAACGTGGCCGGCGTCTCCGAAGATGACATCATCATCAAGCTGGAGCCGGAGTCGCTGCGTTTGATGATCAAGCAGGTGGTCTTCGCTGCCGCCACCGACGAGAGTCGGCCCGTATTTACGGGGGTTTTGGTTCGATTTAACGGCGATACCTTGACGATGGCCGCCGCCGACGGCTTCCGGCTGTCGGTTAAAGCCACAGCGCTCAATCAGAGCGCCTCGCAAGTGGTTGAAGATCACAGCGAGGTATCGAGTCTGATTATTCCGGGCCGGGCGCTGACCGAACTCTCGCGCGTTTCCGGCGATCAAGAGCAGCCCATCGAGTTGGTCGTTACGCCCTCCCGCCGCCAGGTCATCTTCCGCATGCAGGACGTCGAACTGGTTTCGCAGCTCATTGAGGGCGATTTTCCCGATTACACCCGCATCATTCCCAAAGGTCACACCACCCGCAGCGTATTAGAAACCGCCAGCTTCTTAAAAGCCGTGCGCATTTCTCACCTGTTCGCTCGCGACTCGGCCAACATCGTCAAGCTCGAAATCAGCCCCAGCGGCGATGAGCTCATGAACGGCCGCGTCACGTTGGTCGCCACCAGCGCCGAGTTAGGCGACAACGTCTCTGATATGGATGCTTCGATTGACGGTGAAGCGGTGGAAGTGGCTTTCAACGCCAAGTATCTCATCGACGTTTTGTCGATTGTCGACACGCCGCAATTTATTTTGGAAACCAGCAGCCCCTCCAGCCCCGGCGTCTTCCGCCCTGTTGGTGACGATGGTTTCACCCACGTTATCATGCCGATGCATATTCAAGGCCGGTAGGTTTTTTGGATGGATTTACCACGAACAAAAAAAGGGCCGTCACTCTACATGTGACGACCCTTTTTTACATTATCGGTAACTGCTCAGCCGTCATGTCATTTCGAGCGACCCATTCGACTGCGCTCAGGGCAGGCTAAAGGAGCGAGAAATCCCCTACCACGTTCAGTTTC
>JAGRBZ010000087.1 GCA_020433805.1 Anaerolineae bacterium | reverse complement strand
TGCCACTTACCTCCCCACAACTAACTTGTCACTTTCTAAACTTTGAACTCAACACCCCCTTTGTGCTGGCCTCAGGCATTATCGGTACCAGCGCGTCGCTAATGGTGAGGGCGGCGTATAATGGCGCGGGGATGGTCACTGCCAAAAGCTGCGGTCCGACGCCCCGGGCGGGGCACCCCAATCCGGTCGCTTTTAATTTTGGCGGAGGTTTGTTGAATGCCATTGGTTTGACCAACCCCGGTGCAGTCGAAGAGGTCGAACTCTTGGCTAAAACACGCCGACAACTTCAGCCGTTGAACGTTCCCCTCATCGCCAGTATTTTTGGGGGCACCGTTACCGAGTTTGGCGAAGTGGCCCGTATTGTAGCGGCCAGCCGGCCGGATTTAATCGAGGTCAATATCTCCTGCCCCAATGTTGGCGATGAGTTCGGCACACCTTTTGCCGGTGCGGTCGAGAGTGCCGCCGCCGTGACCGACTCCGTACGTCAGGCGGTGAGCTGCCCCATCGCCATCAAACTGGCTCCTAACGTACCGGATATTGCTCGCATCGCTGCGGCGGTGGTTGAAGCCGGTGCCGATGCGATTACGGCGATTAATACGATGCCTGGCATGGTCATCGACCCGGCCTCAGGGCAACCCCTGCTGCACAACAACGTCGGCGGCATCTCCGGCCCGGCGCTCAAGCCGATAGCCCTGCGCTGTGTGTATGAAATCGCCAAGGCCGTTTCTGTGCCGATAATAGGAACCGGGGGCGTCTCAACCGGGCAGGATGCGGTAGAAATGCTGATGGCCGGGGCAACGGTGGTTGGTGTGGGATCGGCAGTTTACTATCGCGGTGTGGCGGCGATGCAAGAGATAGGACAGGAATTGATTACGTTCATGGATAGGTATGGATATTCTTGCATTGCAGATCTATCAGGTAAAAGTCAACCCGCTTAACCCATGAGCAAACCCTACCCAAACTCTCTTTGGAGCTATGAAAATTGAAAATGAGTCCGTTCCCACTCCCTAATCCTCTGAAAATTGCAGCCATTAAAACGGAAAATGCCTCAACCAAAACGTTTATATTAGACGGCAAGCTCGATGCTCAACCTGGCCAGTTTGTTATGGCCTGGCTGCCTGACCATGAGGACAAACCCTTTAGCCTGGCCAACGTTGATCCGCTCAGTTTGACCATTGCTGATGTAGGGCCGTTGAGCCACGCGCTGCACCAACTGGATATCGGCGATTCGATTTGGATACGTGGGCCACTGGGAAAAGGGTATACGCTGCCGACTCTCTCTACCGGCAAAACAGCGCACGCTCTGTTAATCGGAGGCGGATACGGTGTTGCCCCGCTGTTGTATTTAGCCAAACAAGCGCTGCAACTTGGTTATCAGGTATCGATGGTTATCGGCGCGAGGAAAGAGACCGATTTGCTGCTGGTCAACGATTTCAAAACCATTGGCACGAGTCTGTGGTTAACCACCGAAGACGGCTCGACCGGCATTCGCGGTTTGGTGACCGACGCCATTCCGCCCCTCTTGGCGGAGGCATCCATTCGACCCACAGTGGTTTATACATGTGGGCCAACCGGAATGCTGCAAGCCGTTGCGGCGGTAGGTGCAGCCGAAAATATTCCGGTGCAGGTTTCATGGGAAGAACACATGCGCTGTGGTATCGGCTTGTGCGGCAGTTGCGAAGTGGGAGAAGGCTGGCTCACCTGTCTAGACGGGCCGGTTTTTCCGTTTGATCCGGTTATGGTGTCACCTCACACAACGACTCCTTAGTCAAAATAACTTAAAACACAGACAACACAAGAGAAGGCACAGCGTTCTCGGAGAAAAATCTCTGAGGCCTTTGTGCCTTCTTTGCGTTCGCTGTGGTAAAAAAACCGTCGCTACAGCGTCAACTTACAGCCAATAAAGACGCCCTCGTTAGGCTCGACCCAACACCGCCGCCAATAGCGCCATTCGAATATACATCCCATTTTTGATCTGACGGAAATAGGCCGAGCGGGGATCGGCATCGACATTATAATGAATTTCACCCACGCGGGGGAAGGGGTGCATGACGATCATCTTCTGCTTGGCTTTTTCCATAATCTCAGTTGTTATTTCGTAATGATCCTTCATCTCTTCATATTGAACCAAATCGTGGAAACGCTCTTTTTGAACACGCGTGACATAGAGGACATCGGCATTTTCGATGACGTCGGCCACGTCATGGGTTTCGCGAACGTTGATGCCGGCGTCGATGACATCGTTCATCAGGGTCATGGGCAGCCGCAGCATTTCGGGCGAGACAAAGCGCAAGCTCACATCGTATTGCATCAACAGCCGGGTGAGCGAATGCACCGTACGCCCGTAACGCAAATCGCCGACCATCGCAATTTTTAATCCGTTAACGCGGCCTAATTCTTCCTGAATGGTAAACAAATCGAGCAAGGCCTGAGTGGGGTGCTCACCCGCTCCGTCGCCGGCGTTGATGATAGGCACACCGGCATAATCAGCGGCGACCTGAGCCGCGCCGACTTCCGGATGGCGCATCACGATAACATCGGCGTACTGTTCCAGAGTACGAATCGTATCGGCCAGCGTTTCGCCCTTGCTGACCGAGCTAAATTGAACCCCCTGCGTAATGGGGATAATTCCGCCCCCCAAGCGCTCCATTGCCGCGATAAATGAGGAGCTGGTTCGGGTACTTGGTTCGTAGAAAAGACAGGCCAGCACATAGCCTTTCAGCAAATCGACCGAGCCAACGCGCTCGACCATCTCGCGCATTTCTCGTGCTCTGGCAAATACATAATCCAATTTTTCGGTATTGAACTGTGAGACCGAAATAATATCATTCCCGGTCAAGCCGTTGCCAATAAAAGGTGCCCGGCTGAGTTCATCCAAATTAAAAAGGGGTTGAAGTTTTGTTTCTTCTCGAAGCATTTGTTTTCTCCTTCATACTATTAATACTTTACCACTACCGGGTTCGGCAGTAACTTGACCTTGGCTATACACCTCTTGACCGCGCAAAACGACCCGCTGCACCCGCCCAACAACCTGTCGACCGGCAAAGGGCGTCCAGCCACATTTGGAATGCATCATTTCGTTGGTGATGGTGTACTCATCGTCCAAATCAACCTCGATATGCGTATCGGGTTGAATTGGCAGTTTGAAGATTTGGCGAGGGTTGGTTGCCATCATTTTGATAAGCCGATCCAGGGTTAGACGTTCCTCTTTAACCGCCGTGAGCATCAGCGGCAGCGAGGTTTCCAGACCGGCTACTCCCGGCGGCGGAGTATCCGACTGTTTTTCTTCCAAGGTGTGGGGGGCGTGGTCGGTGGCGATGCAGTCGACGGTGGAATGAATGTGCGCCCATAAAGCGGCCACATCTTCAGCCGCAGCGAGGCGTGGTCGCATATCGCCCAAAGGCCCCAACTGTTCGGCATCATCCTGTGTCAAAAAGAGATGATGAGGCGTAACTTCGCAGGTTACGGGCAGCCGTTGGGCTTTGGCGGCGGCGATTAATTCGATTTCTTCTTTGCGGCTGATGTGGCAAAAATGGACTGGGCGTTGATAAGCCGCGGCCAACCCGATGCCAACGGCGACGCTTTGGCCTTCGGCGTGCATGGCGATGACCTTCGAGCGCGGCCACAATCGAAAACATTTGTTGAGCGTCGGCAAATCTTCAACGCGCAGCGGGCCGAAGGTATCATTGAGATAAATTTTTAAGGCGACAGTGGAAGGGCTGAGTTCAACCAGATTCGCGATGCTTTCCGGGCTAGCGCCAGCAAAAAGCCCAACGTCACAAAAGATAGAACGTTGGGCTTTTTCAAGCGTTTCCGCCAAGACGGCCGGTTGGGTTAAAGGGGGCGATGTATTGGGCATCGCTAAAACGGTGGTGATACCACCGGCCAAAGCGGCGGCTGTACCACTGGCAAAATCTTCTTTGTGTTCGCCACCGGGGACGCGCAGATGGGTATGCACGTCGACGAGGCCGGGCAATGTAATAAGATTGGTCATGATCTCCTCAAATCAACTATGATATTGCTTCGAGCTTTCAGGGGATAAAACGAGGTTTGTGGTGGTCCGACACATAAAAATGCCTGACTCTAAACGAATCAGGCATTGTCGCTTCCTATAAAGAAAATAAAGAAAATTATGTTATTTCGCCAGGCACAAATTCGAGACATTTTTCCCCTGAATTTACACTCTGGGATTAGATCATACCATAATTGAAGGGTTATCGCAAATGGTAAAAACTATTAACTTTTCGATCTTCCTTGCCGATGATTATGTCCGGCGCGGGCTGTAGTTAGGCGCTTCTTTGGTCAGCGCTACGCTGTGCGGATGGCTTTCAATTAAGCCGGCGCTGCTGATAGAAATGAATTTGGCTTTGCGATATAGCTCGTTTAAATCCGGCGCGCCCACGTATCCCATTCCGGAGCGAATACCACCGACAAATTGGTAGATAAAATCGGACACTTTACCTTTGTAGGGAACGCGGCCTTCGATGCCTTCCGGTACGGTTTTACCACTGTCCGATTTCTGGCCGGTGCCATAGCGATCTTTGCTGAATTGGCTCATCGCCCCCAAGCTGCCCATTCCCCGATAATCTTTATAGGGTCGGCCTTCGTACACAATGATTTCACCGGGCGATTCATCGACCCCGGCCAGCATGCTGCCTAACATCACGCAATTTGCGCCCGCGGCCAGCGCTTTAACTGCATCGCCGGAGTATTTTATGCCAAAAAAACCATCGGCGATGACGGGGATATTGTAATCACGAGCGGCGCTGGCACACTCCATAATGGCCGTAAGCTGTGGTACACCCACCCCGGCCACGATCCGGGTGGTACAAATCGAGCCGGCACCTACTCCCACTTTAATGGCTTCCGCACCAGCCTCGATAATCGTACGGGCACCCTCGGCCGTAGCGACATTGCCGCCGACCACCGGGGTATCGGGATAATTGCCGCGTATCCAGCTTATGGCATCGACCACTTTACGGGAATGCCCATGGGCCGTATCAACCACCACCGCGTCGGCTCCGGCCTCGACCAAAGCGGCCAGCCGGTCGCGATAATCGTCGCCCACACCAATACCGGCGGCAACACGCAACCGGCCTCGCTTGTCGACAGCGGCTCTAGGGTAGCTGCGCTTCTTGCTGATGTCTTTGAAGGTAATTAAGCCTTTTAGAATGCCGTCATCATCAACCAGAGGTAACTTCTCGATTTTGTGGCGCTGAAGTATCTCTTCCGCTTCGTCCAACGTCGTGTCGATGGGCGCGGTAACGAGATTATTGGTCGTCATGTAGTTAGAGATAGGCTGATTCCAATCGCGGACAAAACGCATATCGCGGTTGGTTAAAATGCCGACCATATGGCCTTGCTCTTCCGAGTCGGTGATGGGAATACCGGAGATATGGTAACGGGCCATAATTTCCTCCGCTTCAGCCAAGGAATTATCCGGTCTAAGCGTAATCGGGTTGGTAATCATTCCGGCCTCCGAGCGTTTGACGCGATCAACTTCATCGGCTTGCGCCTCAATAGACATGTTACGATGGACGACGCCGATACCGCCTTCGCGGGCCAGGGCTATGGCCAGACGGCATTCGGTAACGGTATCCATCGCCGCTGAGACAACAGGGATGTTTAGCTTAATATCCCGTACGAAATAGGTTTGCACGTTGATTTCGTGCGGCAAAACATCGGAAAAACCAGGCAGCAATAAAACATCATCAAAAGTAAAAGCTTGATCGTAAAAATTGGCGTTCTGCATTAGAAAACTCCTCTTAGGACTAACTAAATCTTTCTTATTATTATCTTAAATCCCTAGCTTCTTCTCATCGACCTCGATTGAGGAGGGGTAGGTAGGTTTGTTGACCATTGGTGATGACCGGCACCGTGCCGGTAGCATTAATGCAATTAGAACAGGAAGCCTGATAATCTTTGTTAATAATAGAGCCATTCGCTTTGACTGAAAAAGACACCTGTGCCGTGCCGCCATTAGCCGGAATATTGGGTACGTTCCAGGAGACAACACCGTTGGCGATACTATCACCGCCGCTGATATAGGTGGCTCCGCCGGGCACTTTGTCGGTGACGCGAACATTTGTGGCGGCGGTAACGCCCTTGTTTACTACGGTAAGCAGATACGTAATCAACTCACCCGTATTGGCTTTCGCTGGGCCTGTTTTTGAAATATGCAGGATTGGTTGGTTCGATACCTGGATGGTCGCAGTGTCATTATCGGTTAAGCCACCGGGATCGGCCACTGCCAGTTGAAAGGTAAGGGTCGCGGCGCTGTTTGGTGCTTTGAATGTAGGTTTGTTAGCGGTTTTACTGCTAAGCGACACAGTCGGGCCGCTGTTTTGGGTCCAGTTGTAGGCAAGCGCATCGCCATCCGGATCGGTGCTGGCAGAGCCGTTGAGCGTCACCGTTTGACCGGTGGGAACCACCTGAGACGGCCCGGCTTTGGCAACCGGGAAGCGTTCGACCCAAATGGGGCTGGTGTAGGCCGCATATTGCCAATTATCATAGTAGGCTTCGACATAGTAATAACTGCCAAGTTTCGCTGCCAGTGTTGGCGACCAGTAATAAGATGTTCGGCTGGAGATGCTGGTTTGCTTTTTCAAAACGCCATTTTCATACAGTTTGATACGCAATGATCTGCCGCCCGGAGTGGGATCGTGGACGTGGATATTAAAATTAAGTTGGGAACTATTGGGCACGGCTGATCCCATCCAGTAGCCGTTAGCCCGCATCACCACAGCCAAACCCACATAATTGGGCGAAGCAAAAAAGGTGCGACGAGCAGCCAACGCTTCATAGACGCTGCTTCGCGTTAAATTTGGCGCGACAATTCCCAGTCGTCGCGCGCCCCAATCTTTAACGTGCGCGTCGGAGTTGCCAACCGAACCGAGATGCCAACCGTTATCGAGGCTGCGAAAATATTCGGTGGGGCTGGTCAACTCCTGCAAGACAATTTTATGATCGACCAGAGGGTTGTAAGCGAAATCATTAAAATTAAAATCCGGCGGATTGGTTTGCGAAGGATGATTGAATTGAGCGATGACGTTGGGTTGGGTCAGCAACCAGTTGTAAAATTCGGCCTGGGTATCATACTGAGCGTTGTTGCGATGGACAAAGGTGTTGGTATTGAAAACGTTGAGATGGCCTTTATAGCCGGTGTATTCAAAACCACGTAAACCAATAAACTGACCGTTCACGGTTACCGAGTCGGCAATTTCTTGCAGGCTCTCCCATTCTTGTTGCGTGAGCATAAACCCATGCTCACTCAGGCCAAAAAAGTCTAAGCCCCGCGCTCGCGTTGTATTATAAGCTTCCAAAGGCGACCCCCACCCGTCGGAATAGGTTGTGTGCGAATGCAAATCACCAAAGTAAATGTACATATTACCATAGGATGGAATGGCCGCTATTGACGGCTCGTTGGCAAACAACGGTTCGCCGGTGGTTGTGGTAAAATTCCACAATAGGTCTTGCTCAAGCGGCAGGCCGGATATATAGCGAATTCCACGGGTAGCGCGGGCTGTGTAGGTAATATCTTTTAGCAACGGTGCGGAAGGACGGAAGACAGCCATCCGACTGTTATTTATATAATCGACAGTGCCTTCAATGCGTTGATTCCCTTGGGTCAAGTAAAATGTATTTCGTGTCAACGAGTCCTGTTCGATAGGAATGGGGAAGGAAACAGAAACCAATGTATATGTCGGTACACCACTAGAATTGGGAAGCGGATACAGTTGCAGGCTGAGGGCCGGATCATCTACTCCAATAGGTCGATGTGTTAATTTATCAAAAATATCACAATTCTCATTTGAGGCAATGCGACAGCGCAATTCGTCGACAGATTCCTGAGGCGATGGAGCAGTGGGCGTAAGCGTTGGCGTCGGTTCGTTAGCAATGACCGATGGGGAGGAATAAAAAAAGTTCAGAGCGAGGAGTACAAGTAGTCCAAATACAATTAGCCCCACAGAGGGTGTTTTTTTCATTTGAAAAGAATCCAACCTAATCTATACAGATTGCATGGCTTCGTCCCAGATCAAAATCTTCAGGCCATTTGGTGGCATAATTATATCGTGCTGCATGCAAATCGGCTTCATCAAGTGAGGCCTCCGTTAAGTCGGCATTTCTAAGGTCGGCCATAACCAAATTGGCTCGAAACAGGTCAGCCCCTCCTAGATAAGCGTATCGCAAGCTGGCCATACTTAAATTGGCTCGCACCAGATTGGCCTCACTTAAATTCGCTCGCTTAAAATTGGTAAAGGAAAGGTTAGCTCCACTTAGAAAAGCGCCGGTTAGGTTTGCTTGGGTTAAATCAGCGTGAGTCAGGTTGGTTAAAATCAGATTTGCGCCGCTTAAGTTTCTGCCGCTAAAATCGACCTTTCCGCCTGTGCGAACAGCAGCCTTAACCAATTGCAGCACATCATTGTACGCAAAAAGTGTCACATCCGTTACTATCCTTGATTTTTGTGGTTGTGCCCCTGAGTTTATGATGATCATTGAGTGAATCGGGTTACAGGCAGGTAGGAGTTACGCCGTTAAATTTTACGTGAGCACCATTGCAAGGCGCACATCCTAACAAAAATAGAATGGCTTTTCTTTAATTATACAGACGTCGCTTTAGCAATCAACTTCCATAAAATAAACCGATAGTGTTGTTAGACAACCTATCATTCTCTACATAGGTCTATTATAGGACTTACGCTGTTCGAGACCCTAAAGGTTTCCGAAGTCATCTATCAAGCAAAATTTTGACCTCAATCGAGTTTGTATTTTGACCTAAAATCGACTTGCAAAACCTTTAGGGTCTGATTTTTTCAACTGCGTAAACCACATATTAAACAAAAATCAGCCATGATCCGGATTCATCATAAAGCTATTGCTGTAATATCCGGTGTATCATCGCTGTAAGGAAACCGCTTGTTTTCTCATTGCGAGCAAAATTGGGAGCGGAACAGTTCACTTGGCGTGGTGGTTAAAAATTAGGAGTTTGCAAAGTGAACAATTCGCAAACTCCTAATCTTGAGAAGCACACGTTTATTTGCGCCGCGAGATAAGAAATACCACCAACAGTACGGCTGCCAGCGCAGCAATGGCTCCGGCAGCGATCAACTTTGGATCAGGCCCCGAACCTTCTGAAGACAAAGAAAGAGACGGCGCGCTAACCGGAGCCGGTTCTACCAGCAGTCCGGGGTCCGGCAGCTCTTCGATGGGCGTATCTTTCCATTTTCGCCCTTCTTCAATTAACATAACCGGAATACCTTCTTTGATCGGGTATTTGTAGCCACTCTCTGATGAGTAGAGCCATTTACCATCGCGAACGAGTTCCAACCGACCGGGATCATCGCCGGGCATGCGCGTTTCGCCACTAACACAATAGGGACAGCGCAGGATCTCGAGCAAGTCTGGAGAAATAGATTGGTCTACCATAAATAAGAATCTCCCTTAAAAATTTTTCGTGCAGATTACGGTAAGTATATTTATTCCAATATAAGTGGCTATATTATAAACCACTCTGTAAATTTGGCTAGCCTTAACAAAGATTGCTGGCGAATTCCATTTCACCTGCGAATGGCTCTATTATATGCAGGTTGAGACAAAATTCAATCTCATTTGACATATGGTTTATCCCGTGTATAGTGATAACAATCAATTCAATACTTTTTAGTCCTATATATGTGATTTACACCAAATTCTAACCCTAATCGATTTTTCTCTCTTTCACTGTATCGGTATCTATCGTTGTATAGAAACTAAAGAGTGTTCTAAACACACGTGAAAGAACGTCTTTTGGAAGATCGATTAATCGGCACTTAATTTTGACCACAAAGGGTAACGGAAACAGCTTCGTTTATCTTTGTGGTTTTTATTTTGTATCAAGATTATGTATTTCAGCAATATCCTGACCGAGAAGCCTAATATCGGAAAATATTGCTAAACAGAACTCATGGAGGGTTCAGATGCAAGGTCGTAAGCTTTATGTAGGAAATCTCAGTTATTCAGTGACGAATGAACAACTTGCCGAGCTCTTTGCCGCTTATGGCCAGGTTCGGAGCGTCAACATTATCGAGGGCAAAGGGTTTGGTTTTGTAGAGATGTCCGACAGTTCTGAAGCGGAAAAGGCCAAAGAGGCTTTGCACGACACAGAATTTGTCGGGCGTACGATGAAAGTTGATGAAGCCCGACCCCCCAAAAGCCGCCCACAAGGTGGCCGCCCGCAAGGCGGCGGTGGTGGCAGACGAGGATTTCAACAAGGTGGCGGAGGTGGTGGCGATCGCCGTCAGAACAGAGGCGGAGGCGGCAGCGGCGGCTCACGCAACCGTTATTAAATTTTAAGTGAAAGGTTGATTATGACTCAAGCACAAAATGGAGACACGGTAAAAGTCCATTACACAGGAAAATTAACAGACGGTACGCAGTTTGATACATCGGCTTCCGGCAATCCGCTGGAATTTACGTTAGGCGGGGGGCAACTTATCCCTGGCTTTGAGCAAGCGGTTCTCGGGATGACACCCGGCGATACAAAAACAGTGACCATTGCTTCCGGTGATGCTTACGGCGAACACCGTGAAGATATGGTTGTAACCGTCAATAAGGATCAGTTCCCGGACCATATCACCCCGCAGCTTGGCCAGCAGTTAGAGATGCGCCAGGCCAACAACCAACCGCTGAACGTGGTTATCACCGATATTTCCGGCGAAGAAGTAACGCTGGATGCCAATCACCCTTTGGCCGGGAAAGATTTAGTGTTTGATTTAGAATTGGTAGAGATTGTTTAGTTTGACGATGCAAGATTGGGAGATTGCATTTTAATCGCGCAGTTACCATCGTAAACAAATAATTTCATGTAAAAGACGCAAGCCTCTCTACAGAAAAGGCTTGCGTCTTTTGCGTTTTATGGTGCCCAACCCCACAAAATCGTAGAGCCACTATTTCTTTCTAACTTCATACCACAGTTCTACCATGCCGTTCTTATAGGCGGTTACATCTTTGAGGTGTAATGCATGTTCTTGCCCGATGCGATCAAAAAACGGCGTCCCGTCACCCAGAATAACCGGCACAATGGTTTGTATAATGTCGTCTACTAAGCCGAGTCGAATGAACTCTTTAACAAGTATGGCACCACCGACTAGCCAGATGTTTTTGTAGTACGGTTTTAGCCTCTCGTTTACAAATCTCCTTAAGTCACCGGAATAGAATTCGATACTTTCTCTATCAGCCGGCAACGCTCTACGGGTCAACACAAAAGTCGGGACATCCCCGTAGGGCCATCCAAATTCCAGCGAAAGGTCAAGCGCATGTTCATAGGTCTGGGAGCCCATCACAAAGCAGTCTATGGTCTTGATGAATTCTTCCGCGCTTTCGTCAGTCACGCCTGGCTCATAGGTGTCTGAGGATTCAAGCCACGCAACGCTTCCATCTTTTTTGGCAATGAAGCCGTCAAGACTTGAAACCATGTGGACGGTTACTTTGGATGCATCTGTTGTCATTTATACCTCACTTTGTGAAGAGCCGAACACAGACCAGCTTACAGTGCGGCGGATTCACTGTGTTCATCTGTAGTCAACGCCTTAAACCCCTACCTTTAAAGCAGCTTCTCAGCAGTCGAACACCGACCAGCAGATGGCGTTCCGCAACCGCTGGTCGTCGAGGACGAGCGCTCGGATCGCCGTCGGAAGCTGGGCGCGCTGCCACCGGCACTCGCGTCGCCCGGCGCTCTCACGCTCGCCTTTCGGCGCGGCAGCCCGGACGGCCTTGATCGCATAGGCCGCCGCCCCCAGCTCATGCGCGGCGACGTGGGCGATACACGCGGCCTGACCGGCAGCGTACGCGGCATGCCGGGCGGCCCCACGCAGCTCTCTGGCCGCAGCCATCGCATGGCCGCCCGCCGCGCGCGCCTGGGTCATCGTGACCTCGCCACGCACCCAGGCGCGGGCCTGCTCGATTGCCTGACGCGGTCGCGGGTCCTCAGGCTGAGCCGCCTCGAAGAGGTCAAGGACATGCTCCGAGCACGATGCTGCCCACAGGGCCAGAAGCTGGTGATCCGCATCGGTCAGGCTCCCCCCACGGCGGATCGTCACGAAACGAGGGTCTCGCTCTTTCGGGAGGATCATACTTAGCACTCCTTTTTGCATCTGCCCAAACGCTAACTGATTTGGGCTTTCTTTAGCGCTGCTTTTAATTTGGCAGCCGTTATTAGTACTCTTGGCTCAGACAAAATACCGAGGCGATGTCCAGGAATTTCGTGAATCTCTAGCTCCCCTTTGATGATGCCCCCCCAGCCTAATGTCGGATCGGGAATAATACCTAAAGGCTGTTTTTCAGCTCTAAAGAGGGTGACGTTGCCTTGATATGGCTTGATTTCATAGCGATACCACAAACTCATATGTCTATCACCAAGCTCCTCAAAGCGACTGGCCTGGGAAGGGAGTAGAGTGATGTTGAATTTAGCCAAAAGCGGCCTGAAGCTTTTCTCCAACTGGGTTTGAATAATCGTTGTCAAACGCTTGCCACGCTCCCTTAAGTGTGCTGTCCGCGCATTGGGTTTGGCCTCAGCTAACCAATCTATTTCCAGGTTGATCCTACGGATTCCTTTGTAAAAAGCACGCTGCCAGAAAGTCGCGTTGGGCGGATATTGCGGGTAACTGTGGGGCGTACTTTGAACCATCGCCAACAAGGCTACTTCTTCACCCTGAGCCTGTAACTGTTGAGCCATTTCAAAGGCAAGATTGCCGCCATAGCACCAGCCACCCAGGAAATAAGGCCCCTGCGGTTGAACTTGCCGAATGTCTTTGATGTAATGTGTTGCCATATCCTCAAATCGCCCGATTTTTGTATTGACGATGCCATTTAAACCCTGAGCCTGTAGCCCATAAAATGGCTGATCGTCACCCAGGTATTGGGCCAATTCATAATACCCAACCACATTGCCCCCGTGGGCGTGAATGAAAAAGAGAGGAGGCCGTGTACCTGAAGCTCTAATGGGTACCAAAGATGACCAATTGCTCTTTTGCTCTTTTTGCTCGATGAATGTTGAAATTTGGGCGATGGTTGGGGCCTGAAACAGGGTCGCTAGGGGTAATTGCCTGCCGAATTCTCGCTGTATTTTACTAAAGAGCCGGGCAGCAATCAAGGAGTGGCCGCCCAACTCGAAGAAGTTGTCGTGCACACCAACTTTTTTCAGGCCCAAAACTTGCTGCCACATTTCAGCCAGCTTCTCCTCGACCGGTCCCTCCGGCGCAACGAAGGTCTCAGCCAATTCAGGGCGCGTGGCATCGGGGGCAGGCAAGGCCCGACGGTCTACTTTACCGTTGGGCGTCAACGGCAACGCATCAAGGCTGACAAAGGCTGAAGGAACCATATAGTCGGGCAGCTTTTGTTGTAGATAATGGCGTAACTGGCTTACTTCAACCGCCTGCTTTGCCTCAGGCACAACATAGGCAACCAAACGTTTGTCGCCTGGTCGGTCTTCTCTAACCAGAGCTACGGCCTTTTGTACCGCGCCATGCTGTCTAAGAAAGGCTTCAATTTCACCTAATTCAATCCGATACCCGCGAATTTTTACTTGATGGTCAATCCGCCCCAAAAACTCGAGATCACCGTCTACCAGGTAACGGGCTAAATCACCGGTTTTGTAGAGGCGAGCCTCCGGGTCGTCGCTAAATGGGTTTGAAATGAATTTCTCAGCCGTCATTTCAGGTCGATTAAGATAACCTCTGGCCAGCCCAATACCCCCAATATGAACTTCGCCGGGGATACCCAGGGGCACAGGCTGCAAATATTTATCCAATAAGTAGATTTGGGTGTTGGCAATGGGGCGACCTATGGGTACACTTCGTTTGTCATCACCGGCTTGACAAGGCCAACAGGTTGAGGCGATGGACGCTTCCGTCGGGCCATAGAGGTTGTACAGATTCGCCTTGAGCTTGGCATAGAATTGGGATTGCAGGTCCACCGTTACCGTTTCACTGCCAGTGGTGACGCGCCTAAGTGAGGTGCATTGGGCTACGTTTGGCTCCTCTAAAAATAGCTGTAGCAAAGATGGGATAAAATCTGCCGCTGTAATTTTCTGTTCTATAATAAATTTGACCAGATAGGATGGGTCATAATGGCGATCAGGTTCGGCCATTATCAATTGGGCACCAACCATCAGCGGTTCATACAGTTCCCAAACCGAGTCGACGAAACTAAATGAGGTTTTTTGCAGCACGCGATCAGTGGCGTCTAGGGGGAAGTAGCTTTTACGCCATAGAAGATAATTACAAACACCTCGGTGAAGGACCACAACACCTTTGGGCTTGCCGGTTGAGCCAGAGGTGTACATTACATAAACCACATTATCCCCTTTGACCGCGTTGTTCGGGTTCTGGGCTGACTCTTGAAGAATGTGGCCCCAATCAGCCTCAAGGTCAATAATCTGGGCTTTGGTGGGGGGCAAACTGCCCAAGAGTTTGCTTTGGCTAAGCAGAATGGAAACCTGGGCATCCTCAGCAATGAAAGCCAGCCGCTCTTTGGGATAGGTGGGGTCTAAAGGCACATAGCCCCCCCCGGCTTTAAGAATACCCATCAGGCCGACAACCATCTCTAATGAACGCTCCATGCAAATGCCGACCAATGTTTCAGCCCCAACACCCTGTTTTTTGAGATAATGGGCCAGTTGGTTAGCCCGTTGATTCAGGTCTTGGTAGGTCAATTGCTGCGAGCCAGTTGTGACAGCCACAGCGGCGGGAGTCCGTTTTACCTGTGCTTCGAAAAGATGGTGTAGGCATTGTGTTGGCTGCCGGGGAGCGGCTGTATCATTCCATGCGACAAGAAGCCGCTCTTTCTCTTTGGCCGCCAGTAGATTAGCCCGATGGATCGATTGGTGCGGATCGGCCAGAAAGGCATCCAGCAATTGTAGGTAGTGCTGGGGCATCTGTTGCCGCTGTTCAGGGGTAAAGATAGCAGATTGCGCTTCAAAAAAAAGCGTAAATTGCCCTGATTGTTCAAAATCGTGAATTTGAAGCAGTAGGCTTTTTTGCCCATGCCCCAGATGAAACCATTCGTAGCTGACCGGAGTTCCCTGAAAATGGGGCACCTTGGCAACGTGGTAGTTGAGTAGCAAATCGTAACTATGGCCAATCTGTGGGGCGGCATAGGGGCTATGGTCAATCGCACCATGCATATCAGTCGCGAGCTTGTTCAGCAGCGAGACAAAGGTGTCATCAGTCTCAATCGTCACCTGCAAAGGCAGCGTTTGCATTAGTAGCCCGATCGTTCGTTTGGCCGCCGGTGTCCGTCGGCTGTGAAACGGCGTGCCTAAGACAATTTTTTCATCACCGCCCAGTCGATGCGTATAGGTAATAAGTAGCGCTGCAAAAATCTTATATAGCGAAGCATCAAGGCCACTGCGATGAATGCCCATTTGTTGAGCCACTTGTCTCAACCGCTCGGATCGCTCTGGTCCCAGCTCGCAGACGAGTCGTTCCGCCCGGATATCCAGTTTCGAGGCCGTATTTCCGTAAAATAAAGGCTGGCTGGGAAAGTCAGCCAGCTTCTGTTGCCAGTAGGCTTTGGCTCGGAGAAATTGTTGAGAGCCGCGATACGCTCGCTCTTGCTCGATATAATCGCCGAACTGAGGGATGTCCATCCGTTCCGGGAGCGTCCCGGCCAGAGCCTGGCCGTACAACTCCGAAAGATAATGCAGGGACAACGCAAAAGCAGAGATGGCGTCACTGGTGATATGATGTTGGTTGAAATACCAGACAAATTTTTGGGGGGATAATTTGATGAGGGCTGTATCGAAGAGGCTGGTTGCAATATCGAACAGGTGGGGAGCGCGATCCGCCACCCAGGCTTGCAGCACGGCTTCAGGCTCGGCTTTGTCCGAGAAATCGAGATACGGCATGTCATACGGCTCAGCTGGCTTGATACGGTATTGCGGAATGTCGTCTACTTCTTCAATAACCATGCGTAAGGCATCACTGGAATTGACCAATGTTTGAAAGGCAAGTCGAAAAGAGGCCGGTTCAATTGCCTTGGATATGGTAAAAAGGGAGGGCAGGTTGTGGAGCGGTACATCCGGGTGTAGCTTTTGGCCGACCCAGAACATGAGTTGATCCGCCGTCAGGTTCGAGGCATCGGTCAGGCTATCCAATGATTGAGGATTGGTTTGTTGTATTGGAGGCATTTAATGCACCTTTTCATTGAGTGGCGCAACTTCTTCAGGCAAATCAAGCTGTTGTGCGGTTACAAGGGGACGACGCAAGCTCTCTAAAGAAATGCCTTCGCGCAAGGCGACAACGACCCCTGCTGCTTCAAGATAAGAGCTGACCTCGATGACGTTTCGCATCTTCATTCTTTCATTGGTCATATTCAGCACCGTCTGATTCTCGGTGACAGCGATTAAGGGGATTTCGCTATACTCGGCAACCAAGGCCGGTATACCCCCCAACGCATCGGCGGGCATGATGATCGCCCCAATATTATTTAAGCTGGTCAGATGCGGCGCGACATTTTCCAGGGTTGATAGGGGAACGAGATGGGGGGCTTTGGCCAAGCCCTTGAGAACGCAGAAATAGTGTGGGGTTGAGATAAATTCGGCCGAGGCTCGTGGGTTGATCGTGTCTTTTTCTTTTATATCTTGATAGTAAGGCAGGGGCGCATGGGCTGTAGGAATCTTAAATAGTTTGGAGATCAAGTGGGTGATAATGGCTTCAATACCACCGGACGGGTTTGGGATTTCACCTCGCAAATGCTTGGCGAACATCTCTTTAGTTACCCCGGCAATCACTGAGACGCCACCCACTGCTTGCGTGCCATACTCTATGAAATGCTCAACAGCCTCTAAAATAGCCATTGGATTCAACACAGTTCCGACCGCACACCCTGTTTCAGACCATTCGATGCTGACCCCTAATTCATCCCGTAAAACGGCGTAAGTGGCACAATTAATCCCCTTGACCGCTCTGGCAGCGTTAAGGGTATTTACGACATAGTCGATATAATCCAGACCCGTTGGATCGACAAAGGTGCTGATTTTGTTGCTCCGCACAGGCAACAAAGCCAAATGACCCAGCAGAAAATCATCCAAGGCTTTGCCTTCGACGTACAATATATTGCCGGCCATTTCATTGAGTTCAGAAGCATTGACCGCATTGGGATGCGTCACCAGAAAATCTACCGTTGAAGCCAACAGATTAGTCGCCGGACAGGCATCACCGGCAAATCCACCCACTTCACACCGAATGCCCGTCGGTACGATCTGGACGACCCCAAAGGGTGACCCTTGGAAAGCCTTCTTTCTGGGCGTTACCACTTCAATGTCACGTAACGCTTCAGCGTATTTATTATCAGAAGAAAATCTTACGATAGTGGCCTCTATCACAATCTGTGGGCCAATCATATCAACAATGGAAAATCGTAGCGGGTAGGTATTTTCTTCTAACTGTTGGGCAAACGATGTTGAGATCGTATCAAGCCAACTATTCTGTCGTTCTGCTTTAAATCGGTAAACTCTGTTTTCTATTTTCACAATATCGCTCCTATCAAGTTGGGTCAAGATTCTGGGAAAAATAAATACATATTGGGGATTAAGTCGGTTGGGAGAGCGGAAATGGCATAATCCGGTTGAAAGTGGTATCTGTATTATACCCGAAACAGCCTCTCCATGATAAAGAACTGAGGTCAATTTGTTCATACTGTCAAATTTTATTATGGCAAGCTGACCTTCTTAAGTTTATTATGTTAGAATGGAGCATTGCTCTTTAATAAACGAATGATTCCCGGTGGTATGGGCCAGGCGGTTGCTCACTGCTTGAAGTTTGACGCAGCAGACCCTAACCCAGGTATCTTCTTCATCAACGGCAGCGAAACCCGGGTTGAGATTGTGGGCCGGAACAAAGGCACCGAGCTAATGTTCCTCATCCCCAATCTTGAACCGGGCCAGTATGCCTTAGAGGTACGAAGCATCTTTGGCCAAGAAATACGCAGTGGTCGGCTGGACACCCTGCTAACCGTTTAATGCTCACCCTTTCTCTGCCCCGGACAGGATAAAAACACACACGAAAAAGCAGAGCCATAATCGGCTCTGCTTTTTTTTAGGCTATTGGCATTATGGTCAATCGATCACATTTCGGCACACGCAGGCATCAGTGGGTCACCGGAGCAGAGCCGTTTTTGGGCATTACCTACGGTTATTATTGCCCAAAAACGGCGGCGCATAGGTGCCTCCACTGCGTACCCTGGTTATGCCCTTTCTCGATCGTCATGACTCGGTGGCGTTGATACTACCAAGAATTCTAAAAGCTGCTCGTGCTGATTGCTTAATGTATGTGGCACACCAGCCGGTACATGAAACCCTTGGTTAGGCTTTATAACGTGGATTTTACCGGCGACTTCCAGGCTAGCAATACCACTAAGTATGTAGAAGAACTGCTCCGCTTGGTTGTGAAGATGGCGAACTTCCGAAGAACCACTTGGCACGCGCTCTTGAATCACGCTGAGATTTAAAGAAGCTGCAAGATGCCAGCCATCGCAGTTGCCGCCCCAAACATAATGTTTTCCAGTTTCAATTGAAGCTATGGACATGGATTACCTTTGTTGCCTAACGCCTTCGGCTTCAGCAGCGCACCCCATTACCCCAAAGCTAATATCAATACTAAACCATAAACCGACTCGATATAAAATTGAGCTTTTGGCGTCTGCTGAAAGCCGTTGTTAGCTGGCGCTATGGGTGGAACGATTCTTTAGTCTTCTCGCTGTTTTGCTTCAATACGCTGACGTAACTTCTCAACCACGTCCGGTTTTAGCTCTGGTTCTGGCTCAACAACGTTTCGCTTGGCTAAAACTTCCTCAACTTGAGCCGGTGATGCCTTACCCCATTGTTGGCGTAAAGCCAAGTAATCTGCTTCTTGTTCCGCAACAGATGCTTCGGACATAACCTGGACTGTATAAACTGACCCAACCTGTCGCGTCAGAATATAGAGGATATATTGGGTTAATTGCACCCCTTCACGTTGGGCCAATCCTTCCAACTGATGATGTAGCGTATCGGGTAATTCTAGTGTCAATTGAGCCATATTTTAACCTTCCCAACTTGTTAAATAGTCTAAAAATTCAACCGGAGTCATCACTTGAACTCCTAAAATTTGTTTGGCTTTTTCAAAATCCCGTATATTCGAGGTCACGATGAGGGCGTGAGCATTCGCGGCGCAATCGATCACATGATCATCCCCAGGGTCGGGTGAAATAGGCCACCATGAAATGTAGATTTTTACAAATTCCGACTGACCGTCCAAGAAACTATCCAGAACAGGTTTAATTTCCTGCCAGCGGTGTTCTGACAACTTCCGGGACAAAACATCTTGGTACTCATAAGCCAGGGCATTAGAGATACAGACAGAAAACAACTTAGCCTGCCAGGCATCAATAATTAAACCGCAAGCGCCGCTTTGCTGGGTCAACCCTTCAAACAAAATGTTGGTGTCAAGAACAACGCGTATCACCGTCATAAGATTATTATAGCCGTTAACAGATCGTCAGCAAGGTCTAAATTTCCGTTTTTTCCTGCCTCGCTCCCGGATTTGTTTAAATCTCCCAAACTTCTATTATACAAAAAGAAACCCCACAAAGTTCGGCCTACTTTGACGGATTTGAACTGCTGTCCCGCCTGATAATTTGAGGCTAATCTTTTGATTGCTCTCAGATCTAAATCCAACCTTTCTGTTTTGCTTCATCAGTTACAGCTTTAAAATCGTCGGGTGGGGCAAACGGGGCATTTCGCCCCCAAACCCATTTATCTTCACTCTTTCTATAATATCCAAGTCTCAGCTCTACACGGCCATCATCAAATTTGACTTATGCAAACAAATAACCTTGCTAGGAATATCTGTTTGCTTACGCATTATTGCCCCTTCAATTACAAAATCACCGTATCTTCTTCCTATATTATCGTTAGGGTAATCTAAGTTAGACATTTATAGACCTCTCTTTTATAGGCTCTGGTTAAAAGCAACCCTTGAATTGCATGTCCCAGCTAACGAAAAAGAATTCATGTGGCGCGATAAAAGCAAAAAAACAGGTCTAACCCGTAACGCCTCAGCCGAGGAGTGGTCGCCCATCAGCTAAGAGCCGCCACATAATAAGTGTTGAACTAAGCCTGGGTGCAGTTGTTGGTCAATTTGAGGATTAAGTCGGTTGGGAGGGCGAAAATGGCATAATCCGGTTGAAAGTGGTAGCTGTATTGTACCCGAAACAGCCTCCAGATGACAAGGAACTGAGGTCAATTTTGGATTATCAAGCACCACCACACCCACCTCAGCCTTCAACAATGCTTTTTTAACCCATCTGGCCGTTACCGAAAATGTAGCGGCATCCACCCAAAACCAGGCCTTTAGTGCCCTCTTGTTTTTATACCAGCAGGTTCTTCATATTGATATTCAAGATGTCAACGCCTTGCGAGCCAAAAAACCCAAACGGCTGCCGGTGGTGATGACTAAACAAGAGTGTCAATCCGTCATTGCCGCTCTTGCCGCTACGTATCAACTCATGGCTAAATTGCTGTACGGCTCCGGCTTGCGCTTGACCGAGTGCCTTCGCCTGCGTGTTAAAGATGTTGATTTTGCTCAAAACCGAATTGTCGTTCGCAGCGGCAAAGGCGATAGGGCTAACCAAACCTATCGGCCCCCATACCTTCCGTCACTCATTCGCCACCCACCTCTTAGAAAACGGCTACGACATTCGCACCGTCCAAGAACTCCTCGGCCACAAAGACGTCCGTACTACGATGATCTATACCCCTGTCCTGAGCTTGTCGAAGGGCATGTTCTCAACCAAGGGCCAATGGGCGTTCGCAGCCCGCTCGATGAATGTAGAATGTAGAATAGTGAATCAGTGACATCATCCCCGTCAGTGCTTCACTATTTCTATGAGCGCGGATTACCCCCAAACAGAAATGCACCCCGATCCGCACCGACTCGCTCAGTGATCCGCGCCGACTCTCTGTGTGATCAGCACCGACTCACTGTGTGATCGACGCCGATTCACTGTGTGATCGCCATCGACTCACATAGTGATCGATGCTGATTCTAATAAGGATCGATGCCGATTCTAATAAGAAGTCGGACCAGATCCTTATTAGAATCGACTACACCCATAACGAATCGACCGCCGGCCGTGATTTCTTTGTTGAAAATCTTTTATGGCCTGATGAGGCGTGGTATACTCGATGGGAATTTTTTTAGAGATTAGAGATTGGGAGATTAGGGGATTTGCAAGGCCAATCTCCTAATCTCCTTATCTCCTTATCTCCAATCTCCTGAACCCACCGAGGTATAATTATGACCAACATTTCTATCGACTCCATCGAAATCTTTCATGTCCGCCTACCGCTCGACCCGCCCTTTAATGCCTCGTGGGATCCGCAGCCGAGGACGAGCTTTGGCACGACGCTGGTGCGGGTGCGGGCCGGGGATATCGAGGGCGTGGGGGCCGGGGATGCGATGTTGGGGCTGGCCGGGCATGAACATCTTTTTATCGGCCACGATCCGTTTGCTATCGAGCGCCATGGGCGGGTCATCGACAATTTGCAGTTTCACTATGGCCGCATGTGGCCGCTGGAAGTGGCGCTGTGGGACATGATGGGCAAAATCAGCGGGCAGCCGCTGTGGAAGCTGCTCGGCGGGCGCAGCCGGCGGGTGCGGCCTTATGCCTCCACCGGCGAGCGCGTACCGCCCGAGGTGCGTGCCGACTCGGCCCGCCGGCTTCAGGCGCAAGGTTTTCCGGCGATGAAAATTCGCTTTCACGCCGCCGATCCCCGCGCCGACCTGGCCGTGGTGCAGGCTGTGCGCGATGCCGTCGGCAGCGACCTCAAAATTCTGGTCGATGCTAATCAGGGCTGGCAAATGCCATGGGATACCGCCGCGCCGTGGGATTTCAAGACCGCGCTGTGGATGGCCGATGCCCTGGCCGAACTGGACGTGTACTGGCTGGAAGAGCCGCTGCACCGCCACGATTTTCGCGGGCTGGCCGATTTACGTCAGCGAGCCAAGGTACGCATTGCCGGCGGCGAGGGCAACCGCGAATTTGTGGAACTGCGCGAGTATCTGCACCACGGTTCGCTCGATGTCTACCAGCCGGATGTGGTCTGGAGCACGGGCGTACTGCGGGCGCGCCAATTCGCCACGGAAGTGCAGGCAGCGGGCGCTATCTACTCGCCGCACACGTGGGGCGATGGCCTGGTGCTGTTGGCCAATCTACACGTTGCCGCTGCCGTGTCGCAGGCTCCGTTCATCGAGTTTCCGTTCGATCCGCCCCACTGGACGCCCGAACGGCGCGACTTTATTCTGCCGTCGCCCATTTTGCCGGACGAGGCGGGCGACATCGTGCTGTCTGATGCGCCCGGTCTGGGTGTGGATATCGATTGGGCGGCGTTGGAGGCGTTTAGGGTGGGGAAATGATTAATGATGAGACTAAGGCTAAGGCTGAGGCTAATAAAGGAGATAAGGAGATTGGAGATTGGGAGATTGGTTTTATAAATCTCCTCATCTCCTTATCTCCTGCCGGATAGTGCAAAGCCCATCTATCCGGCAGAAGCCTCACGCCCATCAACGGCGTTGCTGCTTAAATCTGCCACCTCAGCAAAGTAGCGAAAATGCTCAAGATGTTTAGACTGGCCGATGACGGCCACAAGGTCGCCGGGAGCGAAGCGGTAATCGATTTGCGGGTTGGGATGCAGGGTTTCGCCGCGCATAACGCCAACAACGGAAGCACCGGTCTGGCGGCGAATGGCCGCCTCGCCGATGGTTTGTCCGGCTAACGGGCTGTTTTCGGGCAACGGCACCCAGGTTAGCGTCAGCAGGTTTGAGGCGTTTTGAAGCTGGGCCACCGTGCGATACTCCTGGTGGCTCTCGTACAGCGGCGCGTAGAGTTCGTGGCGAATGGCATCGGTAAAGTTACGGATATCTGTGGCCGGCAGGTTGAGGTGCAGCAAGGCCTGGCGCGTAATTTCAAGGCTGGCCTCAAACTCGGGCTGCACCACTTCGTAAACACCGTGATCGTGCAACGCCTGCATCTGAGCCACCCCTTCGGCGCGGGCCACAATATGAAGATTGGGGCGGACGTGGCGCACCTGGTCCACAATGGATTGGGTGACGGTGATGGCCGGCACCGTAATCAACACCAGGCAGGCTTCTTCAATTTGGGCAGCTTCCAGTACAACCTCCTGAGAGGCATCGCCAAAAATAACCGGCTTGTTTTCAGCTTTGGCTTCTTCCACACGCCGGTAATCCAATTCGATAAGGACATAGGCTAAGTTTAAGCGCTGCAAAACTTCGGCCACATATTTACCGACGCGCCCGCCTCCGGCAATGATAACGTGATCGCGCAGGCCGGTTTGGGGTATATTGATCGTTTGCACGGTTTCGTGCTTGAACCAGCGCTTGCGCAGGGCGTACAGCGGCGCGGTAAAGCCCGATACAAACGGCGTGAGCACCATCGTTAAGATAGCGGTGTTAAGCACCAGCGAATAAAGCTCTTCACCGATGGAACCGGTGGTCAAGCCGACGCGGGCCAGTACAAACGAAAATTCGCCGACCTGGAACAGCCCCAGGCCGACAGCTAGCGGTACGATATTGTAGTAGCCGAACATACGGCTGATCGAACCGAAAATCAGCGCTTTGCCGACCGAAACCACCAGCACCAACAGCAGAATTGTTGCCAGGTTATCCATCAACAACTGCGGGTCTAACAGCATCCCAACCGAAGCGAAAAAGAGCAGCGAGAAGATATCACGCAGGGGGATGATGTCGCTCAGGGCCTGGTGGCCGTGATCAGACTCGCTCAGGACCATACCGGCCACAAACGCCCCAAAAGCGAAGGATAAGCCGATAAGATAGGTGGCGTAACCAATCCCTAACCCGATGGCCGTAATCGCCAGCAGAAACAGTTCGCGGGAATTCCAACCGGCAATAACGGCCATCAATCGGGGCAAAAGACGGGTGCCGAGGATAATCATCACCGCCAAAAAGGCGATGCCCTTCAACGCAGCCAGGCCTAGAATAGGCAAGCCGGCTTCGGGATCATTGAGCTGCGGTAAAATAATCATCAGCGGCACAACGATTAAATCTTGGACA
>JAGRBZ010000877.1 GCA_020433805.1 Anaerolineae bacterium | reverse complement strand
CCACATGAGGAATCTTTCGTCCCTCATTCCATTTGTGCAACAAAGCCGTTTTACCTCGGCGTTGGGTCGTTGAAAGGACCTTCGCTTGGTTCGGGAGGTCTCGGCGATTCAGTCGAGATTATGAAAGGAAACCTTCATCAAGCCAAGGCCAGGTCTATGTCGCTTCAATTCGATTGATGTTGCGAAAAATATTTAAGAATCGCGAATTATTGCAGGAACCCGCTTTGTCAGTTTTATAGGATATTAATGTTTTTTCACACTCTCTTAACGGGTATTGGATGTGGTACTTTCTTTCATGATTTTACAAACAACCTAATACACTGGGATTCGAGATCACAAAAAATACTTGGCACCACAAAATTCGCTCTATCACCTGAAGAGTGGTTTAATATTATCCATCAAGATGACAGAGATTTTATTACCTCTTTTATGCAAAAAGAACTAGCTAAGAAAAATCCACATATAAATATAGTATATCGTGTATTTAAGAATGACGATGACGTGTGCCATGTAAAGGCAGACACATTCGTCAAGTACATTGATGGAGTTCCTATTTCGACTTATGGTTTATTACAGGATATTACAGAAATCAAGCAACAGGAAGAAGAATTATTAAGAAAAAACGAAGAACTAATGACAGCATATTGTCAATTGAAAGAGATATTAGCGGAAGTTGAATTTCTAAAGAAAAAAGAAAAGGAAAATGTATATCGTGCAACGGTATTTAGTGCGCAACATATTCTCAACAACCTTCTAAATCAGTTGCTTTTGATAAAACTTAAGATTTCTAAACATCCTTCAGTTATCGTTGAGATCTCTGACAAGTTCGATGCCATGTTTTTTGAAGCAAGCCAGTTGCTTGAGAAGCTTTCCTCTGTTGAAAATGTTGACGAAGAAGAGATAAGAAATTCAATACGCTCACCAAAATAATATATTCATATGGTTTGGACATATTCATTATAATGCTGGAAAGCCGCGCTACGGCGGCTAAACTGACAAGGTTACTACCGGCAATTGAACTCGTCGGCAGTTTTCCGCAATGACGAAAGCAATCCTAGCGCTGCGAAATTGCGGTATTGTGGCATGGAATTTTCCATGCTTCTTCAGACACTTTGAAATTTGAGGAGTATTGATTATGAGCGATCCCAAGATGGACAAAGCCAAAGGCAAGATCAAGGAAGCGGTCGGTAAAGTCACCGACAACCAGCAATTGGAAGCCGAGGGTGAGCTAGAGCAGGTCGGCGCTGCAGTGAGCGAAAAGGTGGCCGACATCAAAGGGGATGTGGCTGATGCCGTCGGCAACACGTTCGAACGCGCCGGAGAGATTGCCTCGGATCTCAAAGACAAGGCCAGTGACAAAAGTTAAGGAGAGTATCCATGGGCTTGTTTGATTTCGCGCTTAACATAGGCAAGAAATTGTTTAGCAACGAAACCGAGGCGGCGAAAAAGATCAAGGAGCATATCGAGGCCGATAATCCCGGCGTCAAGGATCTCCAGGTCGATTTCGGGCAAAACGAGGTAAAACTTTCCGGCCAGGCAGCCAGTGCAGAAGCATTGGAAAAAACGGTGTTGATGGCCGGCAATGTGCAGGGCGTGAAAGCGGTTTCTGCAGCGGGAGTGACCGCCCCGCCTCAGACTGGTAAGGTTGAGTATTACGAGATTCAGAAGGGGGACACGTTGTCCGCCATCGCCAAAAAATTTCTCGGCCAGGCATCAGCCTATCCGAAGATTTTCGAGGCCAATCGTGAAGTCATCAAGGATCCGAATTTGATTTATCCAGGCCAGAAGATTCGCATCCCCATCGACTGAATATGCTGCGCCTGTCCATGGCGCGTCATAAGCAGGCTTTCATCCCTGCTCAGCGCGTCTGTGGGTCAGGCGTTTCCCGGAACAACAGCGACTTGCCATCAACTCATCAAACCTGCATTTGCCAATCCGGGTCAACCTGCCCATCGACGATGCCGATGCGTCGGTCCGCAGCGCTGGCGAAAGCGCGGTCATGAGTGACAGTGATGAC
>JAGRBZ010000876.1 GCA_020433805.1 Anaerolineae bacterium | reverse complement strand
GTCATATCGAGCGAGCCAACAATATACCCATCGGTGATCAAGTCTTCCATGGTTTTGCCGCCCGTGCCGGTAGCATGGAAAACCAGCACTTCATACCCCTTAGCCTCGATCAGACTGCGGGCGTGATCAACGGCGGTTGTCGTATTGCCAAACATCGAGGCGGCGACCAGGGGTTTGGTATCGCCCGTCGTGGCTTCAACGTTAACCATACCGGCAATGGCTCCGGCCGCGTTGGCGTAAATAACCCGGCTGATGCTGTTGAGACCGGCGACATCGACAACGGAAGGCATAAAGGTAATATCTTTCGTTCCGGCGTAGGCGCTCACATCGCCGCCGCCGAGGGTCGAAACCATCAGTTTGGGTAGACCCACCGGCAGCACGCGCATCGCCGTTGTGGCCAGTGAGGTACCGCCGCTGCCGCCCATACTCATGATGCCGTCGATTTTGCCCGCCTCGTGCAGCTTCCGCACGACAACGGCCAGGCCGTTAGCCATAACCGCCATCGCTTCATCTTTGTGCTGACCGGAGCTAAGACGGCCCAGATCGCCACCGCCGGTTCGGGCGACCTCAGCGCGATTGACATCCGGGGAAAAGGCCGGCTCGCCCATAACGCCAAAGTCGATAACCAGAGTTTGCAATCCTTCTTTCTCGACGAGATCCTTTACAAAAGCAAATTCTTGGCCTTTGGTATCTAAAGCACCGGCAATAACGACTGTCTTAGTCATGGTATATCTCCTTGATATGATATGCTTATATGTGATGCATGATTAAAATTTTAGCGGTGAACAACAACTTCTTGGGTTGAGCTTGAGTCCTCATCGGCCATATCACTGACCGGGGGTAATGTCTCGGAGGCTGTTTCAGCATCGAATGTGTCATGATCACGAGACGACCCGGCCCACTCCAAGCCGCTCCGATGCCAAGCGTTTTCAACAGCAATAAACGTTTGGAAGATGACCCAGGCAGCAAACAGCGACCAGATCAGAATTACGCCGCCACCCAGCAGTTGAGCCTGCAACTGACTCGGCCAATCTGAGGCAAAGCCTGCAGAGACAATCAATCCCGAAACACCCTGTCCGGCTACGCCTCTATATTCAGTTAAACCGATGCCGTTCCAGCCCTGACCGGCCTGCCCGGTGGCAAAAAAGGCAACCAGCAGCAGGCTAATAAGAGCGCTAACACCATAGGTGGCCGTAGTACCAAGATGATCGACGAGAGGAAGCCGCTGATCGAAGAAATAGATCAGCAGCGGTACCAGTAATCCTATTACCAGACCGGCCACCACAAAAAGCCAGATAGGCGCGAAAGGTGCAGCGGCAACGGTTACAACCAATCCGGCCACCAGTCCACGACCGACCATAAGGGGGTTGAACTCGCGGGTAGTAAAGGCGCTATAAGCGGCGGTCGTCGTCGCGGCGGCCAGGGCGGCCAACAAACCGCTGACGGCAGCATGACCGGCGCTAAAGTTGAGCGCCGTTGGGCTGTGTAACCCGCTGGCTAAGCCAAACCAGCCGAGGATCATCAATCCACCGCCCAGCATACTCAAAATCGGCAGGTAGACCGACGGCATAGGCGTAACCGGCAATAGGTCTGCTATAGCCTCGCTGGGATCATCGACTTGATCGTAAACCGTTAGCCGTTCCGTGGGTGTCGAGACGATGAGATCATCGTCCGTAAAATCTGCAGATGTCTGAGAAGGAAAGAGATACAGCGCCACCAAAGCCACCGCTCCGCCCGTTAAAAAGACAACGCCGGCTCCTCCAAAATCAACCAGGCCATGTCCATAGTTGAGGCTGGCCCCTAACTGAGAGAGCCAACCGCCACCCCACACCCAGTTGCCGATCAGCGGGTAAATCAACCCGCCCATACAAAGGCTGATGATCTGCGCTGCCGCAAAACGCTCTCGCTGGAGCAGCACCCCGGCAGGGATCATCGCCACTACGCCAACCAGCGCCACGTGAGTCAAAAACAAGGTCAGCACGCCGGGGGTAGCGACCGCACCGTTAAGAAACCACCCC
>JAGRBZ010000875.1 GCA_020433805.1 Anaerolineae bacterium | reverse complement strand
TAGAGCATATGCTCACACTTAACGTGTCCTAACTCATGGCCGATAACAGCCATCAATTCATCTTCGGTTAAGGCATCGATGAGACCGGAGAAGAGGGTGATTTGGTAGTTTTTAATACCAAACGCATAGGCGTTAATAACATATTGATTACTCACGTAGATTTCCGGCAAATCCGGCAGGTCCAGAATATCAGCGGCTCGCTCAAATTTACGGTAAAGACTACGGCCCTGGTTGGGGCCAAGCCGCACCGTATTGGCGATGCTCGCCAGCCGCATCTGCCTTTCAAACAGCGAACTGGAAATCACGGTCAAAAGTGGGGCCAAAAGTGGTACACTGCGCAAATTAGCCGTTGCTTGAACATCAAGATGATGTTGAAATGCTGCGGGACTTAAACCGGGAAACATACGTGGCTCTTCGACCATGCTCAATTAATCTCCTAACTGTCTATAAACTCACAAACTCCATAAACTCTATAAACTCCACAAACTCTATTGCTTTACGTACGGTCCCGAGAAAAGTTGCACTAATTGTTCCAGTTTTTCAAAACAATACTGGCGTTTTGCCCACCAAAGCCGAAGCCGTTAACCATCGCCGCGTTGATCTTTGCTTGGCGAGGTTCATTCGGTACATAATCTAAATCACATTCCGGATCAGGCGTTTCCAAATTGATTGTGGGGGGGATGTATCCTTCTTGCATGCCCTTGATCGCTGCCACAGCCGACAGCGCACCGGCAGCGCCTAACGTATGGCCGAGCATACTTTTAACTGAGCTGATGGCTACATCATAAGCGGCTTCGCCAAATGTCGCTTTGATAGATTTGGTTTCAAGGGGGTCATTAATGGGTGTACCGGTGCCGTGCGCAGCGATGTAGGTAATTTCTTCAGGCAAAAGGCCACCATCTTTGAGCGCGTTGCTCATCGCGCGGGTTGCGCCACTGCCGTCGTCACGCGGGGATGAAATATGATAGGCATCGCTGGTCAGCGAATAGCCTTTTACTTCGGCCAGAATTCTGGCTCCACGGGCCTGGGCATGCTCTAACGACTCTAAAACCAACACGCCCGCGCCCTCACCGATAACGGTACCATCGCGGCTGGCATCAAAGGGTGTGATCGCTCTTTTGGGTGTAGCGCTACGGTTACTCAACGCGGTTAATCGACCAAACGCGCCAACGACCAGAGGGGTGATAGCGGCCTCAGTCCCGCCGACGAGCATCACATCGGCATCGCCCCATATAATACGGCGCATTCCTTCGCCAATACCGGCCACGCCTGTAGCGCAGGCCGATACCGATGAATTAACCGGTCCTCGAATATTATTTGTAATGGCCACAAAACAGGCGGGCATACTGACCAATAGAGCCGGAATCGTCGCCGGGTTGACTTTGCGAACTCCCTTGGACTCCAAAAGAACACGCTGCTCTTCTACCACATCAGAACCGCCAATTCCGCTGCCGATTTCTACACCAATGCGGGTGGGGTCTTCCAGGCTTAAATCGAGATTGGCGTCTTGAATAGCTTGCTGAGCCGCACCAACCGCAAAATGCAAAAATGGGGCCATACGACGGGCATCTCGTTTTTCGAGATAATCTAAGGGATCAAAATCTTTTACACAGGCGGCCACGCTACAAGGATAGTCTGTTGTATCAAAATGGGTGATGGGTTCAACGCCACATTCCCCATTCATCATTCCAGCCCAGGTCGACTCCAGATTATTCCCAAGAGCGCTAACGGCTCCCATCCCCGTCACCACTACGCGACGTCGGCTGCCATTTCCGCTGCCATTTCCATTGAAAGACATTATAGGTAACTACCCTCCTGATGAGCCTAAATTAAATTGATAATAAACTTGAATTATATTTAAAATCCTCAAATAATAAAACCCTTTGCATCGGTATTAGTTATGCCGGAAATTTTAGGGTCATGGAGGTTAAATACGAATTTGGGATTACGTTAGTGTCATTAGTTTTTCGCCACAACGATTCATAAAACGTAGTGCGTATTGCGTAGTACGTAAAAAAGCACTCA
>JAGRBZ010000874.1 GCA_020433805.1 Anaerolineae bacterium | reverse complement strand
CAACGGTTCGCATATACGCTCGGCCAAAGATGGTACGATAAAAACGATTGGGCGCGTTGTGCGTCGTACCCGTTCGCTGGTCTTTCATCAGGTCGATATTTATCATGTTGAAAGCGATCAGCTGCTTTGCACCGCGCGGGTGACCAACTTTTTTAAGCCGCTGCCGGGTGTAAGTTCATAGAAATTATATCTGTAATCTATTAATATATTCAAGGATGAATAAATTCGAGGGTGAATTTATGTTTAAAATCTGGTTCGAACGACCGCTACCGCCAAAGCATGCCCATCTTTTGGAAAATAAGGCGGTAATTATTGGAGCCGGCAGCCAAACGCCGGAGCTGACTGAGGCTCAGGCAATTATTGCCGCCTCGAGTTTACAGTACGACGGAACGTTGATGAATCAGGCCCCGCAGTTACGGGTCATTGCGCGCACCGGCATCGGCGTTGATAACGTGAATATCCCCGACGCCACGGCCCGCGGTGTGGCCGTCTGCAACACCCCCGATGCCCCCACCATCGCCACAGCAGAACATACCATGGCTTTACTTTTTGCGGTGGCTAAACAGCTACCCTGGTTTGGCCGCACGCTTCAGAGTCGAGAGCGCATCGACTATTTTGCCCATTACAACGGTTTCGAACTTATGGATGCGCGGTTGGGGTTGGTTGGATTGGGACGTATTGGCCAACGGGTAGCCCAACTGGCGCAGGGGGTAGGCATGCAGGTGGCCGGCGTTGATCCGCTGATGCCGCCCGAAAAAGCCGCCCAACTCGACATCGAGCTAATGCCTTCTTTGGAGCGCATGCTGCCCACGGTTGATGTGCTATCGCTGCACATACCGCGCACGCCGGAAACGCTGGGGCTAATGAACGCCGAACGGCTGGCGCTGATGAAACCCGGCGCAATTTTGATCAATGCCGCGCGCGGCGGTCTGGTCGATGAAGCCGCTTTGCTCGATGCCTTGAATCGCGGTCATCTACGCGGGGCCGGCCTGGATGTATTAGACGTCGAACCTCCCCCACCCGAGCATCCCCTACTTTATCGTGACAATGTGGTGATCACACCGCATATTGCCTCGGCCACGGAGCCGGGCAAAGATCGCCTGTGGGAGCAGGCCATTGTTCAGGCGCTCCAATACCTGAATGGTGAGCGACCGCCACACCTTCTCAATCCGGAAGTTTTTCAGACATGACGGCTTTTCAACGGCTTTGTTGGGTGTAACATTCGTGACAATCGGACCTCGATGGTCGCCGAAAGGCATCGTACAAAAGCTGTCAGCTCTTTCAAAATGGCGGTTCAGTGCTCGTAGACATCAGAGTATTGGGAAGCCGTAACATCAAAAAGAATACCTTATGAAAGGAGTTTAAGGATTAGACGTTGGTAATTTATCTTCATTGCCGATGATAATTCGCCTGATTATGAAAATCAAATGGTTTGCCCACGCCTCATTTTTAATCGAGGGAAACGGTTTACGCATTATCACCGATCCCTACACCCCGGACGAAATGGGGTTTCCGCCCATCACCGAACCGGCTGACATCGTCATTCGTAGCTCCAGCGACGACGGTGGCCACTGCTATGCCGAGATGATTCCCGGTGATCCGGATGTGGTCACCGCTACCGAAATTATTCCCAACGGAGTCAAGATACGCGGCTTAAAAATCACCGCTATCCCGGTCCGCGAGAGCCTCATTCACAAAGACTCGCCGCTGGATAACGGCATGTATCGTTTTACGCTGGAAGGCATCCGCCTGGCCCATATGGGCGATGTCGGTAACGCGCTTACGGATGAGCAGCTTGAAGCCATGTCGCACGTCGATGTCCTCTTTGTGCTGGCCGGTGGCCCGCCGACCCTTGATCTGGATGACCTGCGCGAGGCCATCGATATTATTCAGCCCCGCGTCATCATCCCGATGCATTACCATCTGCCGGGTACCAAGGTTAAAATGCTGCCCATCACCGAACTGGCCGAGCATTTCTCCGTCGATGAGGTGGTCTGGATGGACAGCTCCGAGTTCGATCTCTCGCGCGATACCTTGCCCATGACCATGCGCATGTTCG
>JAGRBZ010000873.1 GCA_020433805.1 Anaerolineae bacterium | reverse complement strand
GCTCGGTATTCGGAGGTGGCCAAGTTTGCGTCCGCCTCGCTGCGAGCCAGCCTCTCTTGCGTCGCCAGATGGTTAGCCGTAGCTAAATTGGCCGCTACTTCGGTGGCCCGTACTTGAGCGGTTTGTAGATTTGATTGGGCCGACATGCCAAAACCAATTGCCGTAATGATGGCCAACAACAGCAATACCAGCGCCGTACCTAGCCAAATGGCTCGGCGGCGAAGTTGATTGGCGGCCTGGGTTTGCTCTTCGGCCCGCTCTTGCGCTTGTCGCAGTTGGTGTTGACGGTCGGCCTCGATTTGAGCAGCCTGCTGTTCCCACAGGTTGATACTGCGCAGAATGAAATCGCGTTCAACTGTGCTTAGATCGGTCTTACGCTGGGCTAGCCACTCTTCGGCTTCGGCCAAGGGAGCGCCGCGTAGGAGACCGCCTTCATCTTGTGCAGTATCCTGCCATTGGTGGATAGCCGCCCGTAGCCGTTCTTGCCAGGCGCGGAAGGTTCGGTCGGTACCAATCCATTTGCGCAGGCGAACCCAATGTTGAATGAGCGTTTCGTGAACGACCTCGACGACCTCGTCACCGGCAGTGTTTCGATCCGTCACGACCAGCCGAGAATCGGCTAGCTGCTGAACCAGAGGCCAATCAGCTTCTAACTCAACACGGCTAGCAATACGGCGGGTGTCATCCATACCGACACCGGGTTGAACGAGTTGGGTAAAGATACGGCGTGCTTGTTGTTTTTGTTCTGTCGTAAGCCCCATATAGATTGAATCCGCAAAGTGGGTCAAAGCCCCCTCGATTCCCCCAATTTGTTGGTAAGCTTCAACGGTCAACCATCCGCCGCGTTGGCGTTCCCATAGTTCGGTCAGCATGAATTCCAGTAGCGGCAACCTACCCGGTTCGTCCCCTACATCAGAAAGGATTTGTTTGACAAGTCCTTTTTCGAAATTCCTTCCAAGCATTTGCGCTGGGTATTCGATAGCAAGTGCCAACTCATTAGGCGACATTGCTCCAATCAGTTTAATTCCTGGTTGTATCGCATCGGCTAAAGGTCGATATGCTAAGGCCTTTCCCAGGAAGTCGGCTCGCAAAGTTAATAAAATAGTAACAGGAGGCTTTGCAGGCGATAATGAATTTTTATTATTATGGTCACTTAAAGATGGATTAATAAGAAATAACAGGAGATCAATGAAATTCTGTCGAATATCTTCATAGGGACATAATGTATAAAGCTCTTCAAATTGATCCACAATGATTAAAATGCTTTTGATTGATGGGCGTTTATCGATTATTGAATCAATTAGTTTGATGCTATAGGTTCGATCTTGCTCTAATAGATGGGTGACCTCTTGAATCTGCTGTGGATTATCAAGAGGTTGATCGCTCAACTGGGTTAGGGGAGCTATAGCCTGAGCCAAACTGTCGAACGGTTTACTACCCGGACGGAAACTGGTAATTAACCACTCGCGTTTAGTCCGTAGTTGGGGCACAAGGCCGGCAAAGACAATGGAAGATTTTCCACTTCCGGACGGGCCGGTTACTACCACAAAATTTGTTTGCTCTACGGTGTGTATAAGCTTGTTTGTAGATGTTTCTCGACCAAAAAAGAAACGTGCATCTTCTTCACCAAAGGCACTTAGACCACGATACGGATTGCCGTAGTCTGTTGGGATCTCAATAGTTTCTTCATTAACATTGTTGATCTGTTGTACTAATTGATAGAAAGCTCGATTGTCCTGTAGATTTACTCGAAAATCAACCCAAACCAACTGGTCTAAACCATTCGGGAATTGCTCCATCACAGACGGAGCCGAGCCAGGTAAAAGGATAGGAATAAATTGGAAATCTACGTCATCAATAAGACGCTTTCTGATTAGCTGAAAAAAGGTATCGGTTCTTTTTTTTTTTTTTAACCCCAACGGCCCAACAAGAAATAGACAAGTTCGACTTAAGAAAAAGGCTTCTTCCCTTGAATCGTGCCAAGTAGGATTTAGTTCGCCAACTTGCGGACTCATAAATAGAGCAAAGCCTGCTTGTTCCTGTAGACGCCGGGCAATATTTTCAACAGCGTCTAGATCG
>JAGRBZ010000872.1 GCA_020433805.1 Anaerolineae bacterium | reverse complement strand
CCATCATCTAATTCTAATAATGGGATTTTCCCCAAGGTAAATTTCTGCATAAACTCCGGTGACTTTAACGGCAGCGGGGGTGCAATTATTTCTATCGGCAAATTTTTTTTACGTATCTGTATGCGTATCCGTGCGGCATACGGTGAATGATCCAGGTTTATCAGCTTCATACGTGGGTGGTCTCCTTAAGTTCCATATTTATTTCTTGGCAGCTAAGTTTTTCAAATAAAGCTGCAAATCGGCTGCTTGAGTATCTGGAATAGAAGTAAAGGGCGGCATCATCCGGCCCGTACGATATTCTGGGTCGTCAGGCAGCTGTCCTTTGCAAATAAAACCTACAAAGCGTTGCGCTTGCGTTTTAAGCACCCAATTTGAGCCAAACAGATCCACACCCAGCCCCTCGACACCCCTCACTTTCAAGCCATGACACGCCATACGTTGATTCAAATAGAATCCTTCGCCATCAGCATGACTGCCTAAGCTGCGCAAACCCACCCATACCAAACGGCGCTAGCGGGTTACCTACATGCTGAGATACTTTTACGACCTGATCGGTTGATATGCTAACCTCGGAAATACTGCCGTATATCATACCGTTAACTCAGTCAGCGATGTTCTCTGCCGCTTTACATCCGACAAAAAACTCTCAGCTGATATAAGCAAGGCTCGAATCGAGCCTTGCTTTCTTGCCATTAATCAGTCGTGGTGGTGATGCTCATGATCGTGCGGGTGTTCATGTTCGTGATGATGTCCGTGCCAATGACTATGCTCTTTTCCATCGGAAACCTTAGCGGCTTCATGATCAAATTTGGCGCCACGCTTGGGCAATGTCTGCTCGAAATCCTCTGGACCATGCGGGTGATTGTGATCCTTACTGACCGCCCATTTATACAGCAGAGGATCGCGCTGATACAGACGCGCCCCGGAACGATCCTGGTTTTCAATTGGGGTCGACCAGGGATTGTAATGGAAATGGTTGAACAGCTTGGAGTCAACGCGCCCGAGAGCGATACAGCCCAGCTCACTGGCAAAGGCGCCATGATTAATATAGGCAGGGCGCCAGAAATACCCTCCGGTAGGAACATCACCAAATTGCATCATCCAGGAGGTTCCCCACAGGTGATAGGATTCCTCGGCGCAATCGTGATAGGAAATATTGTCCTGATAAAAATTTGGGGTCATACAATATAGAAAGGTCATTGCATGCGAAATCGGATTAAAATTCAGTAGCTTAATCAGGCATCCGTTCGCTACGGCAGGTTTGGCCACGGTTGCCATGGCCCAGGGAAGGTCCATATAGGAATCGACATCGTGGTACAGGTTAACCTGGCATAAAGAATGGTGAGCGTTGAGGCTGTAGAAAAACCCTTCTTTAGGGATAAATTTTGTTAAAATTGGTTATCGCATAAGGAACCATGCTCATGCCTAAGTTTATCCCTTACGATCACAACCAAACCTCGATGGTGGTGATCAACTATCAGGATCAATTACAGCCGGGCACCTTCGAGCACGCGATTCATCACCTTATTATGCAGAAGTTAGATCTCTCGGTTTTTTATCCCCATTATCAGAACAATGATGGCGGCAGGCCAGCCGCGGGCTATATGGTTCCGCTTTTATATTTGAGCGTATGGCTAGGTGATTGGTTATAGTGTTTCTTGTAGAACTCCGAAAAACGGCCTAAATGAAAAAAGCCCAATTTCATTGCAATTTCCGTTACGCTTGCATTGGGGGGGGCATCAAGCAGTTCTGAATGAGCTTTTTTCAGACGTAGCAGACGAATATGCTGCAAGGGAGTGCAACCTCGATATTTTTTAAAAGTTTGCACAATTGCATTTTCACATAAACCGGTAAGTTCAATAAGATTCTGCATGAAAACTTCATTCGCTATATTTTCCTCCAAATAGTTTTCAATCAATTTTATCTGTTTTGGGGTGCCACTATTGGCTGCCAACAAAACGTCGGAATAATTATGCGGCTGGCTATAAAGCAAGGCAGTGAGCAGTAGTTGTTCATATTGAGGCAAAAGCCATTTATTATTGGTGCCGTTTAATTGGATGTAATCTATAAAATCACGGATTGCCA
>JAGRBZ010000871.1 GCA_020433805.1 Anaerolineae bacterium | reverse complement strand
CACGAAGGCTTCATCGAAAAGCGGCAGCGGTGCCGGTTTGGTTGAGCGGTTGAAGAAATTTCGGAACATGTTTATTTTAAGACGGTTGATGAATAACTTCCGGGATTGTTTGTAGTGCGTAATGCGTAGTGCGTATCATTTTGTTCTATCTACTTACTACGCAATAGGTTCTTTATTAGGATGAGGAAGTTATTGTGTTCTCATTCCTTTGGTCTTGGTCATCTAAAAAGACGGGCGATTACTGAGAGCAAAACAGAGAGCGCGATGCTGACGATAATCATGGTTGTAACCGGGAAATAGAAACGGAAGTTAGGGCGCTCGATGATGATGTCACCGGGTAGGCGGCCTAGCCAGCCCAATCGATCGCCGAAAAGCCAGAAACATAGCCCAACAACGACTAATAATAGGCCCAGACCCACAATAATTTTACCCATATTTTCCATGAGACTTTGCCGATGATATACTCTTTTGCTCTTAATGTTGTCCCAGTTGATGAGAATAAGGGATTGAGATTAAATACATATGAACCTTACCTGAGACTTCAATAAGTCGGGTTGTAACTCAATATCATTAAGTTAGGGCGTAGTGCGTAGTATCCCGTTTTCAACTACGCACTATGCTCTATGTCAAAAATAAAGTACCTGTTGAATACAAAGGCGCTTTAATTCATCATATTGACTGGCTGGCAACTTGTATTAGACAACTTCATAAAGGAGAACCTTGTCGTGCATAGTGCTACAGATACCATAGAGATTAAAGCGACGCCGGAACAGACGTGGCAAGTCTTATCGAATTTGAGACGGCTCCCGGAATGGTACGTTCCGGCGCAGCGTATAAAAATTTTAACAACCGGCCCGGTGCGCGAGGATTGGCAGTTTGTGCTGGGGGTAAAAACGTTATCGGGTCTGGTACTGGATGCGCTGGGAACGGTTAAAGAGTTTGATCCGGAAAACCGGGCGATTACGTGGCGCGGCCAGGCGACAGGCATTTCCGGCGACAGCCGCTGGCAGGTCGTGGCCACAGAAAACGGCTTTGCTCGAATTAATCATACTTTTCAGGGCCAAGGTTGGCTGATGTTTCTCTCCCATACTCTGGGTCGAAATCGAATGACGGTGCGAAAACGGCTAGAAAACCTCAAGTGGCTGGTTGAGCGGGACACGTCGCCTATGGTGTAAAATACTGGCGAATAATTTCACGCTTTTCCCAGGGATAACTGAGCGGGTCCGGGCCAAGATCATCGCCGGTAGCGTTAAGCGGTTGGCGGGCAAATGGTGAGTCGGATGTACGCCGATCGTCTTCGGTTTCAGCATCTAGCTCAGACGGCTGCAGGACGCGATCTTCGATGTCCGTTTCGCTTTCTATTTCCAGCGGTTCGCCGTCGATGGGCAATCGCTCTTCCTCCTCGCCGAGGGGCTGATCGCCTTCACCGCCGTCTTCACCTTCGCCCGCGCCGTCACCACCGCCCTGCTGGTCGCCGCTTTCTTCACTTTCACTTGGCTCCGATTCGCCACTTTCGCCGGGCTGCTCCGACTCTCCCTCACTCTCCGATTGCGACTCATCTGGTGCGCCGGAGCCATCGAGGGTGTCAAGCACTTCGGCTAAATCTTCCAAAGCCTGAGTCGCGCCGGGTAAATTGCCGCTTTGTAGCGACTGATTGCCGCTTTGCAGCGGGTCGGTAAAGGGCTGTGCTTCGCCACCGATATTGTCGGCGGCCTCTTGCATCGACTGCCCCAGTTCTTGCTGGGCTTGCGGCGAAAGCTCCCCCAATCTGTCGGCTAAACGGCGCATCTCTTCTGCGGCACCGCCCAAATCACCCTGATCAATGGCTTCAGCAATGGCCCGGGTGGCACCCTGATCGCGCAGGGCGTCGGCCAAGGCTTGCAGCGCCTGCTGAATCTGCTGCTGGCTCATACTTTGCAGTTGCTCTTGCAGCGGCGGATTGAGCACCGGATCGGGCGGGATAATTTGCTCGGCGTCCGGTTCGGTGCCGAGGGGCGGGAGGTCAAGGGGAGACTCGTTGGGTAGACTGGGCGATAGGGCATCGAGCACCAACAGCGCGCCCAGCACAAAAGCGATGCCAATGAGCATGT
>JAGRBZ010000870.1 GCA_020433805.1 Anaerolineae bacterium | reverse complement strand
GGCGTTTTACTACGGCTGATGCCCGTATCAAGTTGCATCACCTTTACCCGTCATTTGACCTTTGTTGAACTACTAGTCGTTCGACGCATTTTTATTGTCGGTGTCATCTCAATCGAGACTATCGACCTCTTCCTGATTTTGCAAAACTAAAATGTTTGGCTGGGACATCAGTTTCACAATGGGCCGCAACTTTAGCCAGTGTTGCTCTTTGGGGCGCTGCGTACCCCTGACCATCAGGTCAGGTAGCTGCTCTAGATCGGTTACGTGAATCTTGCCCGACCAACGGCCAACAGCAACGGCGGGAGCGATGTGCTGTTCTGCAGACGCTAGCAGTTGTTCGAGGGCTTTAGCTGTTAGACGGGTGGCCTGGATGCGATCGAAGGGCGACGGTGGACCGCCGCGCTGCACATGGCCCAAAACGACCGGTCGTACGTCAAAAAGGTCACCGCCTTCCTTTTCAAAAAGAGCTACCAAGAAGGGGGTCGTGTAGATTAGGTCGGCATTTTCGCTGCGAATCATCAGGCCCAGCCGCTTACCGCCGGTAAAGCCTTCCTTTAACAGTGCCACATCGGCCTGCAAATCGTCTAACATGATGCCCTCTTCCGGTAGGTAAACGCGCTCAGCGCCCGTGGCTAAACCACTCATCAAGGCCAGATAGCCGCAATCGCGCCCCATAACCTCAACCACAAAGCAGCGCTGCGTCGCCACCGCCGACTCTTTCAGTTTGTCTACATCCAGCATGATGGTATTGAGGGCTGTATCCGCGCCGAGACTCACCTGGGTGCCGGGTAGGTCGTTGTTGATGGTGGCCGGTACGCAAACGAGAGGAATGTTAAACGTTGGATAGTTGGCCCTTTGCTGCGCTAACCTGTAGGCCGTTTGATAGCCGGTTGAACCGCCGATAATTAACAATCCGTCTATTTTTTGTTCGGCCAGGCGGTCGGCAATTTTTTTATAATCATCTTCTGTCGGTATCGTGCGGTTGGTGCCCAACTCGGCACCGCCTTTGGCAACCCAGCCATCCACCTCCTGTCAGCCTATCTCATGGATGTCACCCCGCATCAATCCCGAAAAACCATTTCGAACCGCAAGCATCACGTGTCCCCGGTCAAGCCCAAGCCGGATCGCCACCCGCGCCGCCGCATTCATGCCCTGGGCATCGCCGCCGCTGGTCAAAACGCCTATCTTTTGAATGGTTGCATTACGTTTGTCTGTCATCAGGAACTTTCCTCTGAAAATATCCCTCACCCCTAACCCCTCTCCCAATTTGGGAGAGGGGAGTCGTGTTAGCGACGGGATGAGGGTGAAGAAGTTATTGTTGCTGTACCACACTAAGGTAGCTGCGCCTCGGCTAGTTGGGCGTGCATCTCAGCATCATATTGCTCGGCACCCAAGCCGACCAGTAGGTGGACGGTGCCATTTGTTCGCATGACGCCGCGTGCGCCACCGGCGCGCAGCCCCTTTTCGTCGGCTAATTCACTGTTGTTGAGCGTAACGCGCAGTCTCGTCTGGGCAACGGCCGACACGTCTTTAATGTTCTCAACGCCGCCTAACGCCTCGATGAAGTTGTGGGCTTTGTCGGCCACTTCTTTTTCGGATATCGTAGGGATGATGACCGGTGTTGGGGCCACTGCTTGAGTGGGCGCTGGCGTGTCGGCAGCTTCGGGTTCAAGCTCTGCTTCGGGACCGGCCACCGCCAGATAGTCGTCCATGGCCGCGCGCATCCGTTCAGCATCCGGCCCAAAGACAGCCTGAACGCCACTACCGGCCATAATGACCCCAACCGCGCCCATCGCTTTGAGTTCGGCTTGATTGACTTTGTCGGAGTTCTTAACGCCAATGCGTAGCCGGGTGATGCAGTTATCGACATTGGTCAGGTTATTACGTCCCCCAAAGGCCGAGACTGGCCCACTTCTCTGAAAATACGCCCTCGTTATTTCGCTATGTCGTTAAGTTATTTTCGAGACATTCCACTGACAGCAAGGCGAAGCCGAGACCATACAAAGCGTTGAGTACGCCAAACAGCGCCGCTTGGTCGACCAATGGGCCGGTCAACACGGATCGCGTAGAGCCATCTTTTGCAACCTCGTGGCTGATAGAC
>JAGRBZ010000869.1 GCA_020433805.1 Anaerolineae bacterium | reverse complement strand
GCATCGCGACGATAAATTCGTGCGCGTGGGCTAATTTGGCGGCGGCTTCTATCTCGGCAGCGGTGGCATCGAGCCGACCGTAGCGAATATTGTCGCGAATGGTGCCGGAAAAGAGATGCGGCGTTTGCAAAACCATGCCGATGCGCGATTGAATCGAATCAAGGGTAAACGACGTGTAATCGGTACCGCCGATGCGGATAACACCGCGTTTCGGCTCGAAAAAACGACAGATCAGGTTGACGATGGTCGATTTACCGCCGCCGGTCGGCCCGACGAGGGCAATTGTTTCGCCCTGGCGGACGTAGAGATTGAAATCGATGAGAACCGGCTTCTTTTCCTCGTAGTAGAAGTCGATGTGGTCGAAATGGATGTCGCCTTTGATGGTTTGCGGGTCGAAGGCGTCGGGCCGGTCGACAATGTCCGGTTCGGCGTCGATCAGCGAGAAAACACGCTCGGCTGAGGCGATAGAGTTCTGCATTTCGGCATAAACGCGGGCCAGTTCCTGAATCGGAAAGAGCATAAAGGTGAGATAGGCCATAAAGGCTTGCAATGAGCCAATCGACATTCCGCCGGTTTGTATTTGCCAACCGCCGTACCAAACTATCGCGCCCAGGCCAACCGCGCCCACCAATTGGACAATCGGCAGAAATAAAGCCGATAACCAGGCAGCCCGGAAGGCGGCGTGATAAAGATTGGTCGCCATGCCGTCAAACTCTTCGAGATTTTTGTCTTCGCGGGTGAGCGCCTTGACAACGCGCACGCCGGTGATATTTTCGTTGTACACGCCGGTTAACTTCGAGTTCATTTTGCGGGCGCGTCGAAATTGCACCAAAATCTGTCGCTTAAAGATCGAGGCGATGATAACGATGGTCGGCATAACGACGGCCATGATTAAAGCCAGTTTCCAGTTGATCCACAGCATAAAAATCATCGCGGTGGTCAAATTGAAGAAAGCCCACGAGCTATCAATCAATCCCCAGGTAATCAGGTCGGAAATACGGGCCGAATCGGAATTAACACGGGACATAATCCAGCCGACGGGCGTTTTGCCGTAATACGACAGCGATAACGCCTGCAAATGGTTAAACATCTTGCGTCGCAGGTCGTATTGAATGCGTTGGCCCAAAACTCCGGCCAAATAGATAAATCCGAAGATAGATATCGACTGAACCAGCGCCAACGCGCCGTACATGATGAACAACTGGTTCAATCGGGCGCGATCGCCGGCTAAAATCCCCTCATCGATGATAAGTTTGCTCAGAAAGGTAAACACGGAGTCGTTGAGCGAGACAAGAGCGATTAAAGCCACAAATCCGGCCACACCGCGCCAATGCGGTTTCGCTTGCGCCGCAATCCGCCTGAGCGTGTGGCCGTTAAACTGAGTACTAAATTCTTCCTCTTCAAAATGGTGATCCATTGTAAAGCTCCTAATAGTATGAAGGATAAATAACTTGTTGGGAGATTAGAGACTGGAGATTAGAGATGAGGAGATGAGGAGATTGGCATTGTAATTAACCTCATCTCCCTATCTCCATCATCGATTGGACAAGTTATTTAATAGCTAATTGCAGTCATGAAGAACAAAGTTTTTTTCATCCCTCATAATTCATAATTTTTTTATACGTCTTCTTGTGATAATCGCGCCTGCACATCGTAGATGCGGCGATAAATGCCGTCTTGGGCGAGCAGTTCGCGATGGGTCCCCTGCTGGATGATGCGTCCTTTCTCCAGTACCAAAATTTTGTCGGCCCGCATCACGGTTTGAATGCGGTGGGCGATCATAAAGGTTGTGCGTCCGTGGCGCAGCCGTTCCAGTGCGGAATGGATGTGAGCTTCGGTTTCGGTATCGACCGCCGAGACGGCATCGTCAAAAATCAGAATATGCGGGTCTTTAAGCAGCGTGCGGGCGATGGCGATGCGTTGTTTTTGGCCACCCGACAGCGTCACGCCCTTTTCGCCGACAATGGTGTCATATCCTTCGGGGAAGGTCATAATGACGTCGTGAATGGCCGCTGCTTGCGCCGCCGCAATGATTTCGTCGTCGGTGACGGGTCGACGCACGCCGTAGGCGATGTTCTCACGAATACTGCGCGAGAAAAGGAACGGTTCCTG
>JAGRBZ010000868.1 GCA_020433805.1 Anaerolineae bacterium | reverse complement strand
CTTATCTTCGACGCGCCCTACATTCCGTTCTTTCCGGGCGCGGCCATTACCATTACCGTGTTGTGCGTGAACTTTATTGGCGATGGGTTGCGCGACCATCTTGATCCAACCCTTCGTAACCGCTAAGGAACGTGTAGAATGCTTAAATATGCTCTCAGCCGACTCATCTGGTTGCCCATTGTGGCCTGGGCGGTAGCGACCCTAACCTTTCTGGTGCTGCGCCTCGTGCCCGGCAGCCCCATCGACCTGGTGGCGATACAGATGCTCGACACCTCACAACTGGCCCGCACCAATGCCGAATGGGGCTTGGATCAACCGCTGTGGCGACAGTACCTGGTCTTTATGACTAATCTGCTTCAGGGCGATCTCGGCATTTCGCTCAGTTCCGGCGTACCGTTAACCCGCTTACTCTATGAGAAGCTGCCGCCGACCATCGAACTGACCTTATTCGCTATGGTTATCAGCACAATCATTGGCGTCGGGGCGGGCATCATCTCCAGCGTCACCCGCAGCAAGCCGCTCGATTACAGTGTACGCCTTTTTGCCGTGCTGGGGCTATCGATCCCTTGGTTTTGGATCGCCATCATGCTGATAGTCATCTTTTCAGTGCGCCTGGGCTGGACGCCGGTTGGGGGACGTATCGGGGCGGGGATTCCGCATGAAACCATTACCAACTTTATGCTCATCGACCAGACCATTACCGGCAACTGGGAGGCCTTGTGGAGCTCTATAAACCATCTGATACTTCCGGCAGTGGCTATCGGCCTGACCTCAGCCGGCTTCGTGGCCCGGCTTACCCGCTCGGCCATGCTCGAGGTTCTGCGAGCCGACTATGTCCGTACGGCCCGGGCTAAGGGCTTGTTCGAACGCTCAGTGACGATCAACCATGCCCTGCGCAATGCCATCTTGCCGGTTATCACCCTGCAAGGGTTACAGTTTGGCGCACTGCTGGGCGGAGCCGTCATCACCGAAATCGTTTTTGCCTGGCCCGGTGTGGGGCGGCTGCTGCTCGATGCTATTCTGCGGCGCGATTATCCCGTAGTGCAAGGCACCGTTATCTTTGTGGCGATTGCCTACGTGTTCATGAACCTCGTCGTCGATTTGCTCTACCATGTGGTTGATCCTCGACTGCGACAAAGCTAGGTTACCACGATGTAATAAACCTCTTGTAGGGCAAACTTAAGTTTGCCCTACAAGACCTAATTATAAGGAAGCCCCCATGGGCATACTCATCTGGGCAGGGACCGCATTACCCGATGCCGAGACCCTGCCCCAAGACAACTTCGCCGTCTACGTGGAAGATAACACCATCGTCGCGACGGGAGCCATAGAAACACTGCAAACCGACTACCCGACGGCCAACCAGGTTGGCGGATCGGATCTGCTGCTGTGCCCGGCCTTCGTCAACAGCCACGACCACGGGCGGGCTTTGGGTACGGCTTCGCTGGGCATTGGCGATGACCTGCTGGAAATCTGGCTGCCCGGTCTGTGGGCGCAGCCCATTCTCGATCCCTACCTGGCGGCGGTCTACGACGGCTTACAGTTACTCCATTCGGGCGTGGGCACGACGGCGCACAGCCACAATCCGCGCGACGCCCGCCAGCAGCAGTCCGAAATCGAGGCCACCCTGCGCGGCTATCGCGATGTCGGCATACGAGTCGCTTGCCATCCGGTCATTGTCGATCAAAACCCGCTGGTCTACGACGATGAGGCGGCGTTTCTGGCCGGTCTGCCGCCGGCCTTACAGGCTCAAGCCCAACCGTTTTTGCACCCCAAACGCCAGTCGCCCGCCGATTATTTTGCCATGTGCGCCGAGTTGGTCGAAACATACCACGACGTCGATCAGCACACAGCCCACATTCAGGTCAGCCCGGCCGGCGGGCAGTGGTGCAGCGACGATTTGATTATGACCGCCGTCGCCTTTGCCCAGCGCCACCAGACTCGCGTGCAGATGCACATGCTCGAAACGCGCTATCAGCAACATTATGCACACCGCCGGTGGGGGCACAGCTTTATTCAACACCTGGAGACGATAGGCGCGTTGGGACCGTGGCTGACGCTGGCCCACATGGTTTGGGTCGATGAAACGGACCTGCCGCTGCTGGCCGAGCGCG
>JAGRBZ010000086.1 GCA_020433805.1 Anaerolineae bacterium | reverse complement strand
TTCTTTATCCCGCTCTATCCCTTCTTCCTGGCGACGCTGATCAAGTTCTTCGGCGAGTCGATACTGCTGCCCGTGTTTTTGCAGGCCTTGCTGCAACTGGCCGGACTGGCCGCGCTGTACGGCATCGGCCGCATCGCCTTTTCCCGAACGGCGGGTCTGCTGGCGATGATTGGCATGGGTGCCTACAACTACTATCTCTTCTACCTGCCCTGCTACGACCAAACCCTACTGACCACGCCTTTTCTGACGCTGGGCATCTTCTTTCTGTTGACCTTTTACCGGCGCAGTCAGACCCGCTGGGTCGTCGCCGCCGGTATCGCGCTGGGGCTGGCTGCGATGAGCCGCCCGACCGTGCTGTTGACGCTGCCGGTCGCCGGTGTCTGGTTGGGTTGGGTGCGAGTGACTGCCGATACCCCCCCTAACCCCCCAAAGGGGGAAACTTCTCCCCCCTTTGGGGGGCCGGGGGGGAGCCGCAGCGCCATTCGCCATTCGCTGGGAGCCTGGCTTGGCTATTCCATCCTCCTGGTCGTGCCGTTTATCGTGATGGTCTCGCCGATTACGTGGCACAACTACCAAGTCAGCGGTCGCTTCATCCTCATCTCCGACAACTTCGACGTCAACATCTTCACCGGCAACAATCCCGATGCCCTCGGCCTCGACAGTTTGGCCCACGCCCAGTCGCAGCCGCCGGTGCTGCGCTTCCTGCAAACCCTCCGGCGCGTCGATGCCGGCGAAACGACCTTCCCCGCCGAGGTCATCCGCTACTACCGTGAGCAACCCGGCGATGCCCTGGCCCTCAATCTGCGCAAGATGTGGCTGTGGTTCGGCCAATCGACGGAACTGCTGGTCGAGCCGTTTTTCCCGCTGCGGGTGATGCAATCCGGCACGCTGGCCCACCTGCCGCTGTTGTGGCAGCCGCTGGTTGTCGTCGCCCTGTTGGGGATTGTGGTGGGGCAGAAACGCCGTTGGCCGGCGGTGCTTCTGTTGTGGGGCATTTACGGCGTGTTTAGTCTGGCCTCCATCCTGTTTTTTATTCAGCTTCGCTTCCGGCTGCCCTTTATCCCCTTTGTGATGCTGTTTGCCGCCTCACTGTTGGCGATGGCTCCCCAGTGGGCCGTCCGCCGACCGCGCCGCTTCTGGAGCGTTCTGGTAGTGCTTGCCCTGCTGCTGCCGCTGCTGCCCGATTTAAGCCTCTTTATCCTGCTCTTCCTGGCGATGGGCTTCATCCGAGGCCGCTGGTGGCGTCTGTCGCGCTATCGTTGGGCGGCTGTCGCCGTCGTCGCCGCGCTGCTGCTCATCAACCTGTGGGCGCGGGCCGAAACCGCCGCCTCAGACATCGCCCAGCGCATCGATATTTACCTGGGGCCGCCGCTGTCGGGCGAAAGTGTCTTAGGCCAAACTTTTACAATGGATTGCAATGGGCTAAACTACGTCGAGTTGACCTTAGGCGTTCTCGGCGATGCGCCCGACCAGCCCGTTACCTTCACGTTAACCACCGACCCGACCAGCCCGGATGCGCTCTACTCAGAGACCTTTGACGGCGGCAGCGTGCGCGACTTCGAACGAAAAGCATTCGCCTTCCCGCCGATAAACGACTCAGCCGGACAGAGCTACTTTTTCTATCTCAACGCACCCGCCGCCGCGCCCGATAGCGCCATCACGGCTCGCGGCTACTCCGATACGCCGGTCGATTACTATCCCGACGGTCGCGGCTATGCCGGTCGCCTGGATGGCCTTCAGCCCCAGCAAGCCGATTTCGCCTTTGTGGCGAAATGTGATCTAACGCTGTGGCAAAAGCTGCGCCATTTATGGAAGTAGGGAGCAGGAAGTAAGGAGTAAGGAGTAGGGGAAGGCTAAAACCTATTCATTCCTGCGCCATTGATGGAATTTCCATTCTCCGTTCGATGGATCGGGCCTTTGCTCGAATGTTCCGATGCACCGGCTCAAGTAATCAATCGCTTGACCGCGTAGTCCACGCATCGGGGTGCGTGATCGCGTAGGGAGATCGTATAGTTGGGTACATCGGTTTATATGATCGCGTGGACGATCACGATGTCGGGTACATCGGTTTATATGATCGCGTGAACGATCCTATGGTCAAACGCAAAAGGACATATGATCGCGCAGTCGATCCTATGGTCAAACGCAAAAGGACAACCGATCGCGCAGTCGATCATACAGTCCGAGATAAACGGGTGTATGATCGCGCAGTCGATCATACAGTTCGAGATAAACGGGTGTATGATCGTGCAGTCGATCATGCAGACCGAGATAAACGGGCGTATGATCGCGCAGTCTATCATACAGTTCGAGATAAACGGACGTATGATCGTGCAGTCGATCATACAGACCGAGATAAACGGACATATGATCGCGCAGTCGATCAGACAGACCGAGATAAACGGGCGTATGATCGAGCAGTCGATCAGACAGACCGAGATAAACGGGCGTATGATCGCGCAGTCGATCCTATGGCCCGTGGCCTCAGACCGTATAATGACCGACCATTCATAAAGGTTACAGACGCATGGCACTGTTTCGTGGAAAGCCCATAGCCTGTATTCTACTGCTGCTGACGCTGCTGGTGACGATGGCGCTGCATCTGTGGCGTCTGGAAGATTTTCCACCGGCCATTTCGGGCGATGAGGCGGACAATGGGCTGGAAGTGCTGCTGCTGATGGCTGACCCGCAGCTTATCGCCTTTGCGCCGTCCAACGCCGGGCGGGAGGCAATGTTTCACTATATGTTGATGCTGCCCATCGCCATTTTCGGGCCGACGGCCTTTGCCCTGCGGCTCATCCCCACGTTGGCCGGTATCCTCATCGTGCCGCTCGCGTATCGCTGGGTGCGCGAGTTGCTGCCGCCGTCGCCAATCCGAATCTGGATCGCGCTGCTGACGGCCATCTTCGCGGCGACATCGCCCTGGCTGCTGCCCATTAGCCGCCTGGGACTGCGCGGCGTGCTGTTGATCCCGGCGATGCTGGCCGCTTACCTTTTCTTTTGGCGCGGCTACGTCCGGCAGCAGTATCGCTGGTTTGTGTGGAGCGGCATCTTTTTGGGGTTGGCGGTGAACACCTATACGGCCAGCCGCTCGCTGCCGCTGGCGTTTATTGCCTTTGCTGTTGTTAGCCTGTTTTATCGGCGGGTTAATGGCGGACAGCCCTCACCCCCCGGCCCCCTCTCCCAGTTTTTGGGAGAGGGGGAGTCGCGCAGCGACGGGGGTGAGGGCCAAGGCGGACGGAGGGATATTTTAACCCCGCTGCTCGGCCTGCTGATCACCGGCCTCACCTCGCTGCTGGTCTTTGCGCCGCTGGGCTGGTATTTCCTCAACAATCCCGGCGCGTTTATCTATCGCAGCGGGCAGGTGTCGCTGTGGGCCATCTATCAGAGCCTGCACGCCCACACCGGCCAAAGCTTTAGCCGCTTTTTGCTCCAAACCTGGGTCGATAACCTGATCTGGTTCGGCCAGATTAGCGCTCCGTGGCGGGATGGTGGCCCGCTGCCGCCCTGGATCAGCGGGGTCTCTATTTTTTGCGCTGTAGGCGTGGTCATCGCTCTGTTCCGGGCGCGGCGGCAGCCGGGCTATGCCTTTCTGCTGATAACCTTTGGCCTGGGGATTTTGCCCATCTTCATTGGCCGCCCGACGACGATGCGGGTGATATTAGCTGCCCCGGCCACGTACGCCCTGTTGGCGCTGGGGCTGGTCGTGCCGCTCCAATGGGTGACCCGTCGCCTGACAGCAACCGGTGGCCTGGCCCTCACTGCCTCGCTGGCGACGGCGGCGCTGGTCATCGGCCTCGTTTCGAGCATCGCGCTGTTCCAGCCGCAGCGCTGGTTTGGCCTGCCGCCGCTGCCCACCGAGTGGGATTACATTATCGACGCGGCGACTGAGCGCGTTCGGGCGGCGGTCATCGACGAGGGCCAGAGCGTGCTGGTGCCGCAGGCGGTCATTAACTTTCCCACCGCCCAATTTCTGCTGCAAGCCGATTTCGCCTCGCCGCTGCCGGTCGATGACCCGGCGCGTCTGGCTCAGGGTGAACATATCGTTATCTTCTGGCCGGATGAATGGGAACGCTGGTTCGAGAACAAGCTGCCCGCCTTTACGCTGCTGACGCCGGGCGTCGAGGGGCAGGTGGGGTATGTTGAAACCGCCGGTCAGTGGGAGCCGTCGCAGGTCGATGCGCTCAAGGGGCTGGTGCAAACGGCGCAAGCGTCCGGCGCGGCCACAACCGTGGTCGACGGCACGGGCCGGCCCATCGCCCAACTGGTCGAGGCCGACCGCGCCGTCGTGCTCGACGTCCTGCGGACGGAGCCGCAGTACCCCTTGCCACTTTCATTTGGCGATGAGATACGCTTGCTGGGGTATGACGCGGCGTTTGTGGATGGCCAGACGCTCGATGTCGGCTTGTTCTGGCAAGCGCAGCGCAATATCTTAGCGGATCACAGTCTGCTGCTCCAGTTAATCGACCGGCAGGGGCAGGTGGTGGCCGAAACGTTTTCGCAGTTCGATGCCCCGACCGCCGGTTGGTTCCCTGGGCAGCTTATTATCGATCACCAACTTCTCCGGCCTACGGCGGAGCTGACGCCGGATATCTATCTGCTCAAGGCGGGGCTGGTTAAAATCAATTACAAAGAACCTATCCGCTCGGAATACGGGGAGTGGGTGACTGACATCAGCCGGAATGGTCAATCGCTGGCCGGGCCGCTGATCCCGTTGGGCCAGTTGCCCATCGGCGATGTGCCGCCGGTTGAGCACGAACTGGTCGTCAACTTCGGCGATCAGATACACCTGACCGGCTACCGCTTGAGCCGCAACCTGAGCACCGGCCGGTTCCAAATTCTGCTGCGCTGGCAAGCCTCCCAACCGCTGAGCCAAGATTACACGGTCACCATCCAACTGCTCGATGCGCAGGAGGCCATCGTCGCCCAAATCGACCGCCCTCCCTTTGGCGGTGCTTACCCTACCTCAACCTGGCCGGGTGACACGCCCATTATCGACATCTACGACCTTGACCTACCGCCGTCGGTGACGGCTGGAAGCTATCGTTTGGCCGTCGGCCTGTACGATTTCGAAACGCTCGAACGGCTGCCGATCAACACGGAGGAGACCCCGGCGTTTACCAATTTGGCGGTGATGCAGCAGGTTAATCTCAACTGAGGGGGAGATGGGGAGATAAGGCGATGGGGAGATTGTGGAGGCAGGTTTTGTTGGCATTTCGGGGTGCCATGTCATTTCGACGAGCTTGCGAGGAGAAATCCCCCGAACGTTGTTGGCAACCGAACGCTGTAGGGATTTCTCCGCCTTCGGCTACGAAATGACATGAAATGCGGCGAGCTAATCTAACAATCTCCCAATCTCTCAATCTCCTTATCTCCTCTTCGCGTCACCGTTTCCGAGAAACTTGAAAAGCAGTCTCCTCAAGCCACGCAGCCAGCGCCTCCGCTGCCACGCGATTACCTTCCTCTGTCCAGTGCCACTCGCCGGTGATGTACAGCGGTGTGCCGTCGGTGCGGAGGTGTTCGACCATCGGGGGAGTTAAATCCAAAAAGGGGATAGCTTGCTCGTCGAAGAAGTGGGCCAGGCGAACGTTGGGGCGGTCGGCCTGGGCTTCGGCGAAAGTGGGATTATCGCGCAGAAAAATCTGCTGCTCCGCCGGAGAGAGGGTCGCCAGCCGCACGGCGATTTCCGGACTGATGAGGGCGACGGCAAAGTGCGAGCCGTCGGCCTCGACCTCGTCGCGCAGTTGGGTAATCGTCGCCAGGGTGACTTGCCAGGCTTCCTCCAGTTCGACCTCATCGTTGGGCAGGTACAAAGCCGAAAAGGGCGAGTCGTACTCTTGACCGAATTGGCGACGCGGCTTACTAGCGACAATCAGCGGTTCAATTTGCTGATACAGCCGCGAGTATTGGTAGAGACGACCCAGCAGCGTGGTGATCGTGCGCTTACCGGCCGAGCAGTCGTGCGGTGAGGCACTCAGGCCGGGCGCGTAGGGAAGCGGGTCGGGGTTGAGCGCATCGCCGCAGACGGCGAAGTAGGGCGCGTAGCAGTTGACGCCGTCGATGGTTAAGACGTTGCCGGGCAGGTTGTCGAGCAAATCGTTGCCCAAATAGACCATCAACAGCACCACATCGGGCGCAAGCTGGCGTCCTTGTTCACGGTAAAAGATAAGCTGCTGGTTGGTGCCCCAGTTGGTGACGCCGCCACTGATGACCTCCACGCTGTCGCCGGTCGGCAGTTCCATCTGGTTGAGCTTGTCCTCCACAAGCTGGTGGGCGGTCGCCGCCTCATCGACCTGAACCGCATGGACAAAGGAATCGCCCAGCATCAAGATGCGGAAGGTGTCGGCCGGTTTGGTGGGCGAATGTTCGGTGTCGTGCATTCCCAGACTGTTGAACTGTAGCGTCTGTTGAAAGATGTCGTTTTCAAACTCTCCGGCAAAGTTGGGCCGGCCTGTCCAGCCCAACGCGGGTTGGCAGGCGAACAGTTGGCCCGTGGCGGCCTCGTAGGGCGGCGGCAGCAGTCGCACGCCTAGCTCCAGGAGAAAGAGGACAAAGCAGATACTGACCAGGCTCAGGCCGATGCCGATGACCATCTGTTTTCTGCGTGAGAGCGTGGGTGAGGGTTTGGTGTGGGACAATTTCAATAGCTCCTGGTACGCCGAGCGGCCCCCCCAGCCCCCCATAGGGGGGAGCACAATCCCTCTCGCTGAGAGGATAGGAGAGCTATCAAGTATACGAAAGATACCCCAATTAATTCTTTGAAATTCATTAACCGTCTAGCCAGAGCAGCACCGCTAAAGCGGCTACTACAAACTATCCCCCTTTCTTCATTCTTCATTCTCTATTCTCCATTCGTTTCATTCTCCCTTCATCGGCGTGATTTCCACATCGCCAAGCCACAAAAAGTCGTCGCCGGGTTGACCGGCCCCGCCGCTGATGGTCAGCCGCTCCAGCGTATCGACCTGGTACAGGCCGATGATGAGCGGATAGCGGCCCGGTGGCGTATCGAGCGGAATCGGCAGCCGAAATTGGCCCAGACCGTGCTGTCCGGCCCGCCAGACGGTGGTCGGCAGACGGCAGGCCGGGTCGTCGTCTTGCTGGCTCCACAGGGTGCTGCCGTCGGTGAGGTGGACAAAAGCGCGGTAGTGATCGCCGGGCGGTTGGAGCGCTTGCCAGTACAGGTTGAGATGCAGCGTGTCGCCGGGAGCAAGGGTTGGGGTGGGCAAGTCGAAGCCGGTAAGTTCGATGGCCGGGCCAAACTGGGTGGCGATTGGCTGGGTCGGGCTTGCTTGTTGGGTGAACTGCTGCGGCGTGGTCAGCTGGTCGAACTGATCTGCGTAATCCTCCAGGTTATAGATGGGCAGTGCGGTCGGACTGTCGCCGGTGCCGAAGACCTGGAGGCGCGGTTCGTTTTCGCGGGCAATTTCGGCGATGGGCTGGTAGGGCGTATCGCTGCCAAACGAGTCGAGGCCGGTGGTGCGAACAAAAAAGTGGGCCGGGGTATCGTAGCAGGAGCGGGCTTCGCCGTAGTTGTACCAGATGGGGATGATGAAGTCCTCGTTGACGCTGCGGAAATCGCCGGGAAACTCGCCTTGCTCACGCAAAGCGCCGATGGCCTTCCAGCCCTCGCGTTTGGGATAGCCGAAATATTCACGCGGCTGAGGCAGGTCATCGTACAGCCATTCCCAAGCGGAGTCGTCCCACCGCTGCCGCAGCGCAAGGAAGGTCGACTCGGTTTGGAGGAAGACGAGCGTCACGTAGAGGCTCACCGCCGCGACCAGCACGAGGCCGACGCCCACAAATACCTGTCGAATACGTGAGCGAAAAACCAGCCCGCCCCATCCGGCTCCGGCCAGCAAAGCCGCACCGGGATAGATGATATAGACGTGCGTCCGTGGATCATCGACCAGAAAGACGTAGCCGATCAGGGGCGCGCCGAACATCAGCCAGGCCGCTTTGGCCTCAATAGTCGGGGCCAGCGTAAAGCAGATCGCCAGCAGCAGCAGCCAGGGCACAATCGCCAGACTGAGCGAACCGACCTGCCACACCTCCGGCGTCCAATAGGTGATGACAGCCAATACGAGCAGGGGACGGACTAATCGGGGAGACAGAAGCGAGGACGCAAAACGTCCGGGCTTGCCCTGACTCGACGGTCGGCTGCCGGTGGGCCTGTAAGCCAGCTGCCAAATCAGGCTGACCAACCCAATGCCGAGCAGCAGCAGGTAAAAATGCGAGCTGTAGTCTCGATCGAAGCGGCGTAGTAGGTCGAGATTGTTGTAGAGCAGCCCCGGTTTAATGCGCGACTCGGTCAGGTAGGTGGTGGTATTGCCAAAGTCGGGATCGAGGATATAAGGTACGTAGAAGGCAGCGAGTAAGGCCAAGAAGATGTCAATCGTCACCATTGACTGAATTAGCTGTCGGGTGAAGGAGGGCGGGGCTGTCGGTTGGCGATGAGCGTGTAGTCCGGCCCTGTCAGTTTGATGCACGCCGGAGAGAGAGAGCCAACCGAGATAAGCCGCCGCGGGCAGGAGCAGCAGCGCATCGAAATGGGCCAAGAGACAGGCCGCCAGGAGGATCACGCCGGTGATTTGCCAGCGCCACAGGCCGGTCTGCCAGGCGCGATAGAGGCAGTAGAGCGCCAGCGGCCCCATAAAGAAGATAAGCGCTTGATACTGCACCATCCGGCCAAAGGCAATGCCATAGCCGTTGATGGCCCACAACAGCGCCGCAATCAGGCCGACCTGCTTGTTGAACCAGCCGCGACCCAGGATAAAGATGGCCGCCACGCTGAAGAGGCTGCTGAGGGCAAACGGTAAGCGGGTCAGCGTTTCACTGATGCGGTCACTGAGCAGCCAACCGGCGACCGGCAGCAGCATTTGGGCCGGCCCTTTACGGTGCAGAAAGATGGCGTAATCTTCACCTTGCAGCAGCCGCACGCCGAGCATCAGGGCTTCGGCCTCGTCTTCGTGGAATTCGGCGTAGCCCAAGCGGGGCAAGCGCAGCGCCGCCGCCAGCATCAGCACGAGTACGAGACTAAGCGGAATAAGCCAGTGGGGCGATAGGGGCGCTGTATCAGCGCGATGTTGCCACAGATTAACGCCTAGCCCGATGATAATAATCGCATCAAGAGTGGTGAGTAGGTGACTCACCGTCAGCGGGCCGGGAAGATAGACGGCTAGAAGCGAACCGAAAATGCTCAACGCCAGCGACAGGCCCACCGCCAGGGTGATGCGCTCGATACGGTCAAGGGTGTGGTCGACGAGATTTTGCGTCCAGACCCAGCCCGGTAAAACCACGAGCAGCAGCAGGGCGGCAGGATAGCGCAGAATCAGCGGCGCTTGAGTAAGGATGAGACCGTTGGCGGCCATCAACAGGATTATGGGCCAGAGTAATCGTTGGTAGGTTAGTTTCGACGGCATAAAGGTAAATGGATGGTAGACCTTATAGGTTTTCGAACATATTTAGAAAATCAACCTTTGCTGATTGAGACGGTTTTTTTGGTGAGATGAAGTTAGAAACCTATAAGGTCTGGCCTGATTTTGAGATAATGAAATTCGCGCCCTATAATACACGCGAGCCGGGTTATCTCAAACCCGGCCTCTCGCATTTCTAGAAATCGTAGTGGAGTTTCGAATGTCTGTTGTCGTAATTATGCCGGCCTATAACGCGGCCAAAACGCTGGAAGTGACGTACGCTTCCATTCCCAAAGATTGTGTCGATAAAATTATCCTGACCGATGACGTTAGCAAGGATGAAACGGTGGAGATTGCCCAGAAACTGGGCTTGAAGACGATCATCCACGTGCAAAACCGGGGTTACGGCGGCAATCAGAAAACCAGCTATCTGGAGGCGCTCAAGGATGGCGCGGAGATTGTGGTGATGCTTCATCCCGATAATCAGTATGACGCCACCAAAATCCCGGCCCTAATCGAACCGATCCGGCGCGGTGAGTTCGATATGATGATCGGCTCACGCTTTTTGGGCAAAGATACGTTGGAAGGGGGGATGCCGTTTTACAAGTTCATCGGCAATCGCTTCTTGACGTGGGCCGAAAATCTGGTCTTGGGGCAAAACCTCAGTGAGTACCACTCCGGCTTTCGGGCCTACAGCCGCCGTTTTCTAACGACCATCCCCTTTTTGCTCAACTCCGATGATTTTGTGTTCGACAGCGAAGTGTTGGCTCAAGCGACCGCTTTCGATTTCAAGATTGGCGAAATCGCCGTGCCGACGCGCTATTTCGAGGAGGCATCGTCGATTAACTTCAAACGCAGTGTCGTGTACGGATTGGGAACGCTGGGGACGATGGTTAAATATTGGCTGTTCAAGATGGGGTGGTTAAAAAGCGACCAGTTCAGCCGGTCGCTGCCCGAAGTGATGAGTCGCTATCACTGGGCCGAAATTGAGGAGTCCGCTTCGTGAGCGAGACACAGCATCGCGTTTACTTGGCCTTAGGCACAAATTTAGGCGAGCGTGAGGCAAACTTGCGGACGGCATTGGAGCAACTGCCTCCTGAGGTCGCGGTGGTGGCGGTGTCTCGGCTGTATGAAACGGCTCCGGCCTACGTGCTCGACCAACCCAACTTTCTCAACATTGCGCTTGAAGGGCAAACCGATTTGTCGCCGGAAACTTTGCTTGATTACGTGAAGGAGCTAGAGGAACAGCTTGGACGGGAGAAATCGCGCCGCTACGGGCCGCGCCTGATCGATTTGGACATTCTGTTCTTCGATGCCATCGCGATGGATACTCCCCGGCTGACCATTCCCCACCCGCGTCTGGCCGAGCGGGCGTTTGTGCTGCGCCCGTTGGCCGACATCGCACCGGATTTTATGCACCCCGTTTTGGAAAGAACAATCGAAGACTTGGCAACGGAACTACCTGTTGACGACGGTATTCTGTCGGTTAGGCCGTGGTCGCCGTTTCAGGCCGAGGACGCCGCACAATAGCATCGGTCATTTTGGCGATGCGGCTCATTGCTTTAACCTGATGGACTCGAATGATGTCGGCTCCGCGGTCGATGCCGATGCTGATGGTGGCTGCGGTGCCTTCAACCCGATCCTCCGGCGGCAAATTGAGCGTGTAGCCGATGAACGATTTGTTTGACGGGCCGAGCAAAATTGGATAGCCGAGCGACTTGAAGAAATCGAGGTTGTTGAGCAGGGTTAGGTTTTGCTCTACCGTCTTCCCAAATCCAATGCCGGGGTCGATGATAATCTGATCGTCGGCGATACCGGCGGCGTGGGCCAGATCGATGCTAAGTTTTAGCTCATCGGCCACGTCTTGCAGCAGATTGTCGTATTTGGTGCCGATGTAGCGTCCGCCCAAATTGGCTTCCTGTACCGCGTTGCGCGGACTGCTGCGATTGTGCATCACGATGACAGGAACCTCGCGTTCGGCGCACAGAGAGGCCATATTAGCATCCATTCGCAGCCCCCAGACATCGTTAACCATGCTTGCCCCGGCATCAAGAGCCGCTTCGGCAACACTGGCCTTGTAGGTATCGACAGAAATCGGCAGATCGACCGCTTGAGCCAGCGCCTCAATGACGGGAACGACTCGCTGAAGCTCTTCATCGGCCTCAACCATATCCGCGCCGGGGCGGGTGCTCTCGCCGCCGACATCGAGCATGTGGGCTCCCTCTTGGGCAAAACGCAGGCCTTGTTCAACCGCTTGGCGGACCCAATCATCGCCCTGAACAAGCCCATCGCCGGAGAAACTGTCGGGAGTGGCGTTAATAATGCCCATGACATAGGTTTGGCTGCCCCACTGGAATGTGGTCGAGCCGAGTTGTAGCGTTTTCATAGGTTCACCTACGTTTTATCGAATAGATACGGGGAGAAAGGTCTGGAAGGCGACCTGATAGGATCTGACTTCATTTACGAATTCTTCGGTGGCTCCATCCCAGCCACCTACGGCATAAATGGCATTGCCGGCCAGGGCCAAGCCCATATTGCGCCATTGGCTGGTAGAAGGCGTTTCAAACGCTGTCCAACTATCGCTGGTTGGGTCATACCTTTCACTGGTGGTTAAATTATGTGCCCATCCGCCACCTACAGCGTAAAGATTTCGTTCGTTGCTAATTAGTCCTAATCCGCCACGGTTTTCAAGCATCGGTGCTTTTTCTTGCCATTGGCCCGACTGCGGATCAAACGTATAGGTCCTATTGAGTTCAGTTTGACCATTATAGCCGCCGGCAAGGTAAATAGTATCTTGAAGCACCGCCGTACCCATGTAACCTAGCGGTTGGGGTAGCGTATCTTTTGAGACGGCCCACGTATCATCTTCCAAAGTATAGATAAAGATGGTATCCTCGAAGGCTTCACCGTTCCAACCGCCAAAGAGGTAGAGTTTGTCTTGATACGCAACCAATCCATACGCGCAGCGAGCCTCAGGAAGTGGTTTAGCCTCAGACCATTCATCGCTACTTGGCGTGTAAATTTCAAAAATAGCCATCGCCTGGCCTTTGTGCGTACAGCCGCCGGGTACATAAATCTTGTCGTCAAAAACGACTCCGGTGATATTTGCAGCCGCCGTGGGCTTATTATTCCCTTCAGCCCAGGTTCTGGTGTTGGTGTCATAAATTTCTACGAGACGCGTTGCCGTATTATTGTCCTTCACGCCGCCGATAGCGAAGATCGCGTTCCCATCACTGGCTAGAGCCAGCCCGGCTCGTCCTCCGGCTATCGCGGGGTGAGGCGTCCATCGATCTAAATTGCCGTCGGCGGGTAGGGGAACGGCGGTGTCAATAGGTTTATAGATGACAGGTGGCAGAGATGGAATGCTGTAACTGCTTTGCGGTAGCCAAGGAATGGTCGCTACAGCAAGCGCAATTAGAAAAGCTATCAACAAATAAATCTGCTGCCATTTTAAGAGGATAAGTGGTGGGTTTGTATCGAGTAAATATGTTTTAGCGACAACTGGCTCGGTTTGTTCAACTGCGGCTGTGTTGCCATTGTCGCCAACGTGGATAATCCCTTCTTGAATAGCACGGATGCTGGCTTCGGTTCGAGATTGGACATCTAATTTGCCAAAAATGTTACGAAGATGCACTTTGACCGTATTCAGGCTGATTACCAACTGTTGAGCAATCTCCTGGTTGCTGGCACCGGTAACTACAAGCTCTAAAACTTGAAGTTCCCGCTTGCTTAGCTGTATTTTTTCCTGTTCAACGGTCACAGACTCAACCTGTTTATGTTCATTGGGGTATTTATAAAAAGCGCATGTCTTTTGGCGTTTAAATTATTGCATGGAACAGGTTGCAAAGCAAAAGGGAAACGTTTCTTTTATAGAGAAATTTATTGAATGTTGTTATAAACTTGACGAAAAGTTGAGGCTGCAATACAATATCTATTTGTTTTACCCATGAGAAAATTTATCGATTTGCACTCATGTAACCTGGTTTTGCATAATAAAGTATTGGATTGGTTAGCATTCCTGATATAGGCCTATGTTTGAGAGTCTTCAAGATAAACTTCAAGGTGTTTTTGAACAGTTAAACCGGCGGGGGCGCTTGTCGGAAGCGGATGTGAAGTTGGCTTTGCGAGAAGTGCGCATGGCTCTGCTGGAAGCGGACGTCAATTTTAAGGTTGTTAAAGAGTTTGTGGGTCGCATTCGTGAGCGGGCAATCGGTATAGAACTTAGTAAAAACATTACGCCCGGTCAGCAAGTTGTAAAAATTGTTCATGAAGAGCTACTGGAAACGTTGGGCGATTCGGCTCCACTGGATCTGGGAGGTAAATCGCCCCATGTGATTATGCTCGTTGGTTTGCAGGGGTCTGGTAAGACTACCACTGCGGCTAAGTTGGCTTTGCATCTACGGAAATCAAAGCACAGCCCGCTGCTGGTAGCGGCGGATACACGCCGTCCGGCTGCAATCGAGCAGTTAAAGGTGCTGGGTCGCCAGCTTGATATTCCCGTTTATTCTGAGGACTCCTCGGTGCCACCGCCTGATATTTGTGCCAATGCGATCAAGGTGGCTAAGGCAGGTGCCAACAACATTGTAATTTTGGACACCGCCGGGCGTTTACAAATTGACGAAGCACTCATGGACGAGTTGGTTCAAATTAAACAAAGAACCAGCCCTAAAGAAGTTTTGCTGGTGGCAGATTCTATGACCGGTCAGGAAGCGGTGCGTGTCGCTGAAGGTTTTGATGAAAAAGTAGATCTAACCGGGTTGATCCTGACAAAAATCGATGGGGATGCTCGGGGTGGAGCGGCTATTTCAATTCGGAGCGTGACCGGGGTACCCATTAAATTTTTGGGAACCGGTGAGAAGCTCAATGAAATAGAGGTTTTTCACCCGGATCGATTGGCTTCCCGTATTCTGGGTATGGGCGATGTCTTAACCCTGATCGAACGAGCGGAAGAAGTCATTGATGAGGAAGTGGCTGAGCGCAGTGCCAAGAAATTGCTTGAAGGTAACTTTAACCTTGAAGATTTTCTGGAACAGTTGCAGCAAATAAAAAAGCTTGGCCCGCTCAACAAAGTTATCGATATGCTCCCCGGCATGGGCGATATTACGAAAACCATTTCCACGGATGATATGGAGGATAGGTTAAAGCGTACGCAAGCTATTATTAATTCGATGACGCTTACAGAGCGCCGCAACCCGAAAATTCTTAATAGTAGCCGTAAAAAGCGGGTCGCTAAAGGTAGCGGAACAACGGTTCAAGAGATAAATCAGCTTATTTCCCAGTTCCGCCAAATGCAAAAAATGATGAAAAAGCTGCGGAATCCACGGGCTCGCCAAAATTTAATGAACATGTTTGGTGGATTTCGTTAAATTTGTTAGAATAACTGGTCTAATTTGCTACGTGCAAAATTTCCCAAAGTATGTTATAATCCAAAAAATACAAAAGTTAGAAAGTAGAAACAGTTTATCATGGTAAAAATTCGCCTACGCCGTACTGGTGCTAAGAGACAACCGAGTTACCGAGTGGTTATTTCCGACTCGCGCAAAGCGCGTGACGGTCGTTTTATTGAAACAATTGGGTTTTACAACCCAACCACCGAACCAACAACCGTAAATATTCACGAAGATAGAGCATTATATTGGCTATCGGTAGGTGCCCAACCTACTGATGTGGTGAAAAAGCTTCTGAATAATGCGGGTACGATGGACAAGTTATCCCGTCTTAAGCAGGGAGAGGCCTTGGAATCGCTGTTGGCTGAAGCAACCGACAATGAAGTCAAGGCTCAGCAGAACCACGAGGAGGTGCCATCATCAAATACGGAAACAGTTGAGGAAGAGGTCAATGAGGAAGCAGAGGTTGTCGCAGACGAAGAGTCTGAGGCGGCTTAAGCTGACGCATTGATGGAGAGAGAGGCGGAATAACGTTTTTTAAGACGGACCGCCGCCCTTATATTTGTAAACTTAATACTGCATCTTGTTACTCAAATTGCACATGCCAACAAGGGAGGTCCGGAAATATGTCGTCAATGAAGGAACTTGTCGAGTTTATGGCAAAAGCTGTAGTAAATGATCCCGACTCCGTTATTGTACGCGAGATAGAGGGGTCTAGTGCCACTATTTTTGAACTCAGTGTAACACCTGAGGATATGGGACGCGTTATTGGTAAGCAAGGCCGTGTTGCAAACGCAATGCGCACGCTCTTACGGGTAGCTGCTGTTAAAGAAGGTAAGCGTGTTACTTTGGAGATTGTATAGGTGCGTGAGTCGTTGAATTTAACGGCCGATGATAACAATCAAATAGAAGTAGATCAAAGTTCAGGCTTGCAACAGCCTGAATTTCGTTATATAGCCATTGGGCGAATTGTTCGGGCGCATGGCGTTCGAGGTGAGGTATCGGTCGCCGTTTTAACCGACTTTCCGGAAAGATTTGAAACTACGGAATGGGTATATGTGGGTAATGAAATGGAGGCCGATGCTTACCGCCTAAAAAAATCGCGCTGGCATAAACAAAATGTGCTTCTAACCCTTGATGGGGTTGATAATAGAACTGAGGCCGAACAGCTTGTTGGCCTCTTTATTCAAGTTCCGGTTGAGGAAACGATGCCTCTGCCGGAAGGCGGCTATTATTTATATCAAATTATGGGATTGCCTGTGATTACAACCGCAGGCGATACCTTAGGCATTATTTCTGACGTTATCGAAACAAAAGCAAATGACGTTTATATCGTTAAGAGCGCCGACGGCACAGAAATATTGCTGCCGGCTATACCCGATGTCATCAAATCGGTCGATTTAGATGAAGGAAAAGTTTTTGTTGAACTTCTTGACGGTTTGATTTGACAACCCCTCTTCCCTAAGTATAGTAAATCTCGACATAGAACGCCAACCGGCGTTCTTTTTCGTTGCTTGACAATTTTCACACGCCTATGCTATGCTAATTTATTGTAACTCTCAGTCATTATCGACCACTATACACGAGATTTTCTGGAAAACCTGTGAAAGAAGAGAAACTACGTTACTGGATTGGCTTTAGTAGGGTTTCAGGTATCGGCCCTGTTCGGCTGCGGGCTTTGCTCGATTATTATGGTGATGTTGAAGTCGCCTGGCAGGCCAACCCCGGTGAATTACGGGCTATTGGTCTTGATAGACGCTCGGTTGAAAATCTGGTTCAGATTAGACAAAGCGTCGATCTCGATGCAGAGCTGGCCCGGCTGGAAAAACTAAATACGAACGTGTTGACTTGGGAAAGTCCAGACTACCCAAAATTACTTAAAACGATCACCGATCCGCCGCCTGTGCTGTATGTACGAGGCCGGCTAACGCCTCAAGACGAATGGGCTTTGGGCGTTGTTGGTACCCGTAATGCTTCGGTGTATGGTAAGGAATCGACTCAGCTGCTCGTCAGGGGGTTGGTAGACAATGGCGTAACCATTGTCAGCGGGTTGGCTTACGGTATCGATACCCAAGCCCACAAAACGGCCGTTGAGCAAGGCGGCAGAACCATTGCCGTGTTGGGCAACAGCGTTGATCATATTTATCCGGATGAGAACAGAAAGCTGGCGGCCTCGATTATCGACAATGGCGCGCTCATCTCCGAGTATCCGCTAGGGACCAAGCCGGAAAGCCGCAACTTTCCCCGGCGAAATCGCATTATCAGCGGTTTGAGTTTAGGCGTTTTATTTGTTGAGGGCGGATACAAAAGCGGAGCGCGGATTACGGTTGATTATGCGCTGGAGCAAGGCCGAGAAGTGATGGCCGTACCCGGCAGCATTTTACGCAAAAGCGGCAGCGGCGCTAACCATCTCATTCAAAATGGGGCTAAGCTTGTAACCAGCGTTGAAGATATTTTGGAAGAGCTTAATTTAACGATGATTACGCAACAAACCGAAGCCCGAGCCATCATTCCCGACAACGCTGTTGAGGCGACATTATTAAAGCAATTATCGATGGAACCGGTTCATATCGATGAATTAGGACAATTGACCGGGTTATCCGCTTCGGAAGTTTCGAGTACACTAACGCTAATGGAATTAAAGGGCAGCGTTAGACAAGTAGGTAGTATGAGTTATGTCATTGCCCGTGAAACCCGTAACCATTACACAGTAGATAAATAAGTTTAGACCTGACCATTCTAAAAGGACCAAGACCATGTTTGCATTGATTTTAGCCGGCGGTGTAGGTACACGCCTGTGGCCTCGCAGTAGAACCGATTTACCGAAACAACTTCTGCCCCTTACGGGCGATAGAAGCATGATCCAAGCCACTGTAGACCGAATTTCGTCTATCATTCCGGCTGAACACACATTTTTTGCCTCCAATCAGGAATATGCCACGTTGATTAAATCGCAAGTGCCTGATGTTCCGGCAGAAAATATTATTCAAGAGCCGAGCGCAAAACATACTGCACCTTGTATTGGCCTGGCGGCGCTCCATATGGAGCGACTTGATCCGCAGGCTGTTATGGCTTCGCTGCACGCCGACCATTTTATTGTCGATGAAGAAGGCTTTCGGCAAGCGTTGTTGGCAGCGGAAGAGGCGGCCAAAGAAGGCTACCTGGTTACACTCGGTATTACGCCCGATAAACCGGAAACCGGCTACGGATATGTAAAGCGCGGTGGCGAAATCGGCACTTATAACGATCACGCTGTCTACAATATCGATCAATTTTTGGAAAAGCCGGATTTGGCCACAGCCGAAGCGTTTGTTGATAGCGGCGATTACTATTGGAACAGCGGCATTTTCATCTGGCAGATATCAACCTTAATGGACTCATTTAGCGAGCATTTGCCCGATTTGCGCCAGCAGTTTGTGCAAATAAGCCAGGCTTTAAGCGCCGGTGAGCCAATCGACCCGATTTGGGAGCAGATCAAGCCTAAAAGCATCGATGTCGGTATTATGGAGCAGGCCAAGAAAACGGCGGTTATTCCTGTTGATTTTGGCTGGAATGATGTTGGAAGTTGGGCGGCTATTCACGATGTCAGCACGAAAGATGACAATGGGAACGCTCTCAAAACAGGAAACACCGTGGTGTTTGACACCACAAATACACTGGTGCGAAATGACAGCGACCGCCTGATTGCCGTTGTGGGTGTCGATAATTTAGTAGTTGTCGATACCGGCGACGCGCTGCTCATTGTTGATAAAGATAAAGCTCAGGATGTGAAAAAAGTCGTAAACTGGTTAGAAGAAAATAATCGGTTGGATTTGCTATAGTTGAAAAGTTAGAATACAACTATAACGAAACAATAAATTCGGATTTGTAGGAACAACGTATATGAGTCAAGAACCTATCGTAGCGTATTGCGTTAAATGCAAAGAAAAACGCGAAATGAATGAGCCGGAAGCGGTTTACACCACCAACGGCACTCCGGGTACCCGAGGGACCTGTACCGTCTGTGGCACAAAGATGTTTAAAATGGGGCGTACGCCTGCCCACGAACACGTGCCGCCGCCTGATCCGAAGACATTGAAGTCTAAAAAGAAAAGTGCTGCTAAAAGCAAAAGCTCTAAAAAGTCAGGCAAGTCGAAACAAAATGGAAAGCTGGTGATTGTCGAGTCGCCGGCCAAAGCGAAAACTATCGGTAAATTTTTAGGCAAGGGCTATACCGTTAAGGCCTCATTGGGCCATGTGCGCGATCTTCTACGTTCTCAGCTTTCGGTTGATGTGGAAAATGATTTCGTCCCTAAATACCGTGTGCCCAACGAAAAACGCCCTGTCGTCAAGGAACTCAAGAAATTAGCAGCCGACTCCTCAGAAATCTATCTGGCAACGGACCCTGACCGCGAGGGTGAGGCCATTGCCTGGCACCTGCTCGAAGCGGCGGATATGGAAGATAACCGCATCAAACGGGTTGTGTTCCATGAAATCACCAAAGATGCCGTAGCCGAGGCGTTTGCGCATCCTCGAGAAATCGACATGGATCGGGTCGATGCTCAGCAGGCGCGGCGCATTTTGGATCGATTGGTTGGCTATCAAATCAGCCCGCTGTTGTGGCGCAAAGTGCGCAGCCGCACCAGCGCCGGACGTGTGCAAAGTGTGGCGCTACGACTTGTGGTTGAGCGCGAGCAGGAAATCGATGAATTTAACCCCCAGGAGTATTGGTCGATCCAGGCTGATTTGACGAAAAAGAACGACTCTGATGGAGCGTTTCGAGCCAAACTAAGCCGTATCGGGGATGAAAAAGTCGATCTGACAAATGAAGCAGATACGCAGGCGATTGTGGATGAGCTTGAGAAATCGTCCTATGTCATCGACGAGGTCAAAAAGAGCGAGCGTCGCCGCCGCCCGGCAGCCCCGTTTACCACCAGCACCCTTCAACAAGAGGCTTCGCGCCGGTTGGGTTTTGGTGCCCGTAAAACGATGAGCATTGCCCAACAGCTTTACGAAGGCATCGACCTGGGCAGCAGCGAAGGGGCCTCCGGTTTGATTACCTATATGCGAACCGATAGCACCAATGTTTCCAAGCAAGCCCAAGAGGATACCCGTAAGTTTATCAGCAACAAATATGGCTCTGAATTTGTCCCGGAAGAACCCCCCATTTACAAGACCAAAAGTAAAGGGGCACAGGAAGCACACGAAGCAATTCGACCTACTGTGGTGCAAAGAGAGCCGGATAACATTAAAAACTATCTCAGCCGCGACCAATTTCGCTTATATACCTTGATCTGGCAGCGGTTTGTATCGAGCCAGATGGAGCGGGCTGTCTATGACACCGTTTCGGTCACGATTGGGGCCGGCCCGTCGGCGACAGCGGCCGATAATGCCTGGCCGTATCGGTTGCAAGCCAGCGGTTCTCGCATTCGCTTTAAGGGCTTTTTAACGGTTTATGAAGAAGCCCGCGACGAGGATGCGGCCCCTGATGAGAGTGAAGGTGTAATTTTGCCCGAGCTTGATGCCGGTGAGGTTGTCGATTTGGTTGAGTTGCTGCCAAATCAGCACTTTACCCAGCCCCCGCCTCGCTACACCGAGGCGTCTCTGGTTAAAACGTTGGAAGAGTACGGTATTGGGCGACCGAGCACGTACGCCCCCATCATCTCGACCATTCAGCAGCGTGGTTATGTTGAGAAGTTTGAGAAACGACTCTACCCGACTGAGTTGGGGGAAATTGTCAATGACTTACTGACCGAATATTTTCCCGACATCGTCAATGTGCAGTTTACGGCCCAAATGGAGGAAGATTTAGACCGTATTGCGGAAGGCGACCGGGAATGGCCATCGGTACTGGAAGAGTTTTATGATCCCTTTGCCAAAGCCGTAGCGCATGCCGAAGATCACATGCCCGAAGTGAGTATTGCCGACCAGCCGACCGGCGAAATCTGCGAAAAGTGTGGCAGCCCGATGGTTCTGAAATTTGGTCGATACGGCAAGTTCGAAGCCTGCTCCAACTTTCCGGATTGCCGCAATGCCAAACCTCACCTGGTAAAATTGGGTATTGCTTGTCCTAATGATGGTGGCGAACTGGTTGAGCGACGGACTAAAAAAGGCCGTGTCTTCTATGGCTGCTCTAACTACCCTGAGTGTGAGTGGAGCAGTTGGAAGAAACCGCTACCCAATCCATGCCCCAACTGCGAGGGGCTGCTGGTTCAGAAAAATCGACAGTGGGCGCAATGTGTGGATTGTGAAGAACAGTTCCTTCTTAATCAACTGCCCGCCGTTGATAGCGAGCCTGAAGATAAAAAGCCGGAACTCATCACGGCTTAAGGGTCTTTAACACCAAACACAATAAAGGCAAGGGACAGAGTGTCTCTTGCCTTTTTGTTTCCCTTCATTTGTACCATGTAACAAAATCAGGGATCAGGAGTCAGGAATTAGGGATCAGAAATTTACCTTTTCCTCATTCTTGATCCCTAATTCCTAATTCCCAATCCCTAATTCCTAATTTAAGGAGATACACCATGCGTTTAGAAAAACTGCGCGAATTAATGGCCGATCAAGAACTTGATGGCTTTTTAGTGACCCAACCGGATAATCGGCGCTATCTTTCCGGCTTTACGGGCAGCAGCGGTGTGCTGATCATTACCACCGAAACCCAGGCAGTCGCCACCGACTCGCGCTATTACGAGCAGGTCAGACAACAGTGCCCCGATTGGGATCTCATCGAAATTGGCTATGATTTTACCGGCAATTTGCTCGAAATGCTTCGCGAGCGAGAGCTTGGTGGTCGTCGGGTGGGGTTTGAGGCTGCCGATGTCAGTGCGGCGACGCTTCACGCCTGGGAACGGGCGCTAAAAGGACGGCTTATTTTAGTCGATACCCAAGGCCTAATTGAATCGCTACGTATGGTTAAAGAGACCGAAGAGATCGATAAGATTAAAAAAGCGGTAGCTTTGGCCGACCAAGCCTACGAATATATCGCGGATTGGTTAAAGCCGGGCGTAACTGAGGCCCAAATTGCTTGGGAACTGGAAACCTTTATGCGTACCCGTGGTGCCAGCGCACTCTCATTCGAGTCGGTGGTGGCATCCGGCCCTAACGCGGCTAAGCCTCACGCCAGAGCCACCGAGCGGGCCATTCAGGTCGGCGAACCGATTACGATGGACTTCGGCTGCGTGGTCGATGGCTACTGCTCCGATCTCACGCGCACCGTCTGCTTGGGTGAACCGGCGGATGAGCAGTATTTACGGGTGTGGCAAACTGTGCGTCAGGCCCAAGAAGCCGCCGAAGCAGGGGCGAGAGCCGGTATGACCGGTGAGGCCGTCGACAAAATTGCGCGCGATATTATTAAAGAAGCCGGTTACGACCAATATTTTGGTCATGGTTTGGGACATGGGGTCGGTATGGCCGTTCACGAGCCTCCGCGTTTTAGCTTTACCTTCTCCGGCGAAGTCCCTGCGGGGTCGGTGATGACGATTGAACCGGGGATTTATATTCCTGGTTGGGGTGGCGTTCGCATTGAAGATATGGTGGTTGTGGGTGATGATGGCGTTGAGATTTTAACCACGGCATCTAAGGTAGCGGTGTTATCATAACAACCCAAAGATGATTATTGACATAATATCGAGATGAGCTTATACTTGTGTTAAGGCCAATTGTTATATAAAATTGATCCTATATGGACTTTTAATTAAATCTGGGAATTTTTGGAGTACCGTCCGGTAATACCATATTTTGGCCGGTAAGCTTATCGCAAAATTCCCCAAGCGAGGAGATCGTCTATGTCAACTAGACCATCATTCCAAAGTGCGCAAAAATTCTTAATTGTTGGTGCCCTGGTCGGTTTAATTTTGGGACTTATACTGGGGCTTGTGGGTTCGTATCTGTATATCGCGCAAAATCCGCCGGTCTACCAGGGCGGATCCTATCCTGATGAGTTAACCGAGGCTTATCAAAACCATTACAAAGCGATGGTCGTTGACTCGTACATCGTCAACCAGGAGCCGGAAGTCGCGACCGAACGTTTGAAACGCTTCGATGCCAAAACGCAAATCCTTATTCTCGGGGAGCGAACGGCGGCCTATGTGGCAGCCGGACGCGGTGTTGAGGCCCAATTGATTAACAATTTGGCTGTCACGCTGAAAAATTCCCAAACGTGGAATGAAGAGACCATGAAGGAAGCGATTGCTGAGTTGACCAGCCGCTACCAATCTGATCCGGCTCGAGCGCAGGCGATTAGTAGTTTCAGCGCCCAATTGCTCGATGGACAGGTGCCTGTTCCGGCGGAAGAACAGACTACCGACGCCACACCGGTACCGGCAGCAGAGCCGGCCGCCGAACCCGGTAGTATTCCGTGGCTAGGGGTCTTGCTGTGCTGTCTGGCTTTGTTGATTGCCATTGTCTTAGGGATATTGGTCTTTAATCGGCTTCAGTCGAGCAAAAAGACAACCAAGCCTCAAGTGGTGTGGGAAGGTGAAGGGCGACCGCCGCTCAAGCAGTGGGAGGGAACCTACGAACTGGGGCAGGATAATTACGACGAATTTTTCACCATCGAAACCGAGGACGGCGATTTTCTCGGCGAGAGCGGGATTGGCATTATGGACTCCATCCCCAACACGTCACCCAAACAGGTCGTTTCTTTCGATGTAGGCCTGTTCGACAAAACCGATATTACCACACTCTCCCGCGTAGTTATGAGTGAATTTGCCTATAACGATGATACGCTGCGGGCGAAAGTGGAGGGTAATCCCCAAGCCGAGCCGGTTCTGGCCGAACCCGGCAAGCGATTTAGCTTCGACACCACTGCCCTCCGCGTTGATGCTGAAATTGTCGACGTTGAATATGGCGACGACCAGAATAAATATTTCTCGAAGCTGACGACCAAAATCAATGTCTTCCTCAAAGAAGGGGCCGATATTCGACGCGGCGAGATGGATATCCCCGACGAATTTAAACAGTCATAACGGTGTTAATCAAAAAGCGACGGCAACCCCGTCGCTTTTTTTGTTAAAAATTGTTGTTGAAAATATGGGGTTACTATCCACCTGCCAGTAAATCTCGTAAGTTAGTCACCGGCGCATTATAGTTGGCAAGGGTTATCATACCGGCTAGCAAGTTGTTGCCTTCTTCAAGTGTAATATGACCGTTTTTAACAGCGTAGCGCAGTAACCCTAGCGTCCCGGAATAGGATATGCCTTGGCGACTTGCGTAAAGGCGTGCAGCCCGGTCATCTGTAAGAAACAGCCAGCCGCGTTTGCTGGCAATGGTTAATGACATCGCTTCACCCCGGTGCAGTTTGTTTGGCATCGACCGAAACTGCTGCCATTCAGCCTCGCTTTCTATCGTAACCAACTGAACCAGACCGTCATCAAGCGCCTGATCAACGTTGGTCAAGAAAGCGTAGCCCTGCTCCAAGCCGTGCTGTATTTCTTCATACACTGCCGAAACCAAATACAGAGTATTGCCCAATAAACGAAGCAAATCGAGCCGGTTAATCGCTGCCAAGTTAGATAGGACAGTCGTATCAATCACTATCGGCACGAAGCCAGGTCTCCAATGCTTCGACTTCAGTTTTGGCTTCTTCTAGCGAAGCAGAACCAAGGCGGAGCGGGATCTGACGCTGTGCCAATATTTCCTTCATACGTTCAAAACTTACGCCGGCGATAGAAGCAGCTTGTGCCAAACTTAGCTCTTCATCCGTTCGGTAGCGATGAAGTGCTACTGAAAGACGCAAGTCCGGTCGATCCAAAAGTAGATGGCGAAACGCCTCCTGACTGACTTCATTTTCGCTTCCGAATAGACCCGCCTCTACAAGGTCTTGAGGACGAATAGTAGGAATACTCATTTTTACCTCAAAATTTGTGTCAATGATCTGAAAACCCAGATTTTAGACATCTAGGTAGCTCTGCACGAAATCGTGG
>JAGRBZ010000867.1 GCA_020433805.1 Anaerolineae bacterium | reverse complement strand
CCTGTGGCAGGACGTTTCACTGATTTTTATGGGAATATCATTCGTCTTCACCATCCTCGCAATCATGGGTATTTGGGAAAAGGACCGGACCGAATTTTTTGGACTGGGCGTGCATGCCCCGCAGATCAAATTTAGAGACACTCTGGATGTCATCAAAAATAATCGGAACCTCCAGATGCTCATTGTGGCCGCCTCAACCGACAAATTGGCAAACGTCGCCGTACGCGGTGCGCTGGTCTACTTCTTCTCCAACATGCTGCTCAGTGCCGCTCTGCAGGGCACGTATTCGCTTTGGACCATAATCCCCACCCTCCTTGTTACCTTTATCGGGGTCAGGCTCGCTGCCTCAGGTGGCCTGAAAAAATCCTTCGTGCTCTTTACCTGGCTTGGAGCTATCATGCTCGTTATCATGATTGTCGCCACACCGCTGCTCAGCGCTGACAGCTCCCAAAGCGTCCCTTTTAGCGTCATCCTGCTGCTAATACTGATGGCCATTCAGGTCTCGTTTAGCCAGCTTGCCGGCAATATTGTTATTCCGATGATTGCCGACGTTGCTGATTATGAGACCTACCGCTCGCAACGCTATATGCCGGGCATGGTCGGGACAGTATTTTCCTTCGTCGACAAACTCATCTCATCACTGTCTACCTTGCTTGTCGGCCTGGCCTTAGCCCTTTCCGGGTACGGCAATGTCCAGATCGAGCCCAATACGCAACTCAGTACATCGTTTGATATCGCGATCATGGCCATAATCTTCGTCCTACCGCTGGTCGGTCACATCGCCTCCCTTATCGCCATGAGATATTACAACCTTACTGATAAGAAGATGGAAGAGGTCCAGGACACCATCAGAGAAAGACGTATTGAGCTCCATGTTGAGACCCCTGAGGGCGATCTGGTAGCGGCTTGAGTGGCTCTCTGTGCCCGGCAAGGAAGCAATGGCGAGATTAGAGATTTTTCGCTTAAATCTCCTACAAAATCTCCAATCTCTAATCTCCAAATGTAGAAATAATCTAATTCATAATTTTTAATAAAAAACGGAGACTACAATGCTATATCCACAACAAAACAAAACGCGTAACAAAATAGACTTATCAGGTATTTGGGATTTCAACATCGACCCCCAAGCTGCCGGCGAGGCCGCGGGCTGGGCGATGGGCTTGCCCGAATCGCGCCCGATGGCCGTCCCCGGCAGTTGGAATGAACAGTACGAAGATCTATTTAACTACCTGAGCCTGGGCTGGTACGTCAAGCGCACCTTTGTCCCCGCCGCCTGGCAGGGAGAGCGCATCTTCATCCGGGTTGGCTCGGCCCCCTATTTCGCGACCGTCTATGTCAATGGGGTCAACGTTGGTTCGCACGAAGGCGGCCATCTGCCCTTTGCTTTTGAGATTACGGAGCAAATCGCGTGGGATACGGAAAATGTAATCGCCATCAGCGTTGAGAATGAATTGCAGCCCACGCGTGTCCCCTCGGGCAATATGCAAACCGCCCTGGGGGCGTTCGCCAGCTTCCCCCGGACCACGTATGATTTCTTTCCCTTTGCCGGCCTGCACCGGCCCGTGGTGCTGTACAGCCTGCCCCAAACCTACATCGACGACATCACCGTGGTCACAGACATTGACGGCAGTAATGGGCAGGTCAAGGTCAGCGTGCAGCTAAACACCACCACGGATGCTCAGGGCCAGGCCGTCCTTACCGGCGGCGAGATGGAGTTGACGGCTGACCTGACCTTCACCGCCGGCGTAGCCGAAACGACCTTTTCCGTAACTGACGCCCGCTTCTGGTCAGACCAAGACCCTTACCTCTACACCCTGACCATCCGGACCGAGAGCGATCGCTACAGCCTGCCGGTTGGCATTCGCACCATCGCCGTGCAGGGGGGGCAGATTTTACTGAACGGCCAACCGGTGCAGCTCAACGGTTTTGGCCGCCACGAGGATTTCATCGCCAGTGGCAAGGGCTTGAACTTGCCCTTGATGGTCAAGGATTATCAGTTGATGCGCTGGACCGGAGCTAACAGCTATCGCACCTCTCACTATCCCTACAGCGAGGAAGAGATGCAGCTGGCCGACCGCGAAGGATTCCTGATTATTGACGAAATTCCGGCCGTCA